>NZ_JBEXEQ010000033.1:44208-50529 GCF_040703155.1 Streptomyces sp. NPDC005435 | reverse complement strand
AGGTCTCCCAGACCGGCTCCACCACCTCGCTGCCCACCAACGACAAGGGCTGGGCGGGTGAGGAGGCGCTGGACATCGACATGGTCAGCGCGGTCCGCCCCAACTGCAACATCACCTCCAGACCAGCTTCGTCGTGGACGACACCGCCCTGACGACCGGCGGATCCGGACGCAGTGAGCCCCCCGTCCCGCACGCGGACACCGTCCATGTGCGGGACCGGGAAGCTCGGACGGGCCGTCAGGCGGGCTGCGGTGCCGTTCTGCGGGCTCCCGGACGTCGGGTGCGGCGGTTGCCGACCAGACGGCAGACGACGTAGACGCCGAAGGAGATCGTCGTGACGTACGGGCTGATGGGGATGCTGCTGCCCAGGGCGAGGAGGATGCCGCCCTCGATGGAGAGCACCGCGAAGACCGTGCTGAGCAGGGGCAGAAGCACGGGGGAGGCGGTGACGCGGGCGGCGGCGGCCGCGGGGGTGACGACGAGCGCGAGGACCAGCAGCGCGCCGACGACCTGGACGGACAGGGCGACGGCAAGACCGAGCACGATCATGAACGCCAGGGAGAGTCCGCGTACGGGGACACCACGGGCCTCGGCCACGTCCGGGTCGGCGCTGGCGAAGGCGAGCGGTCGCCACATCACCACGAGCGCGATCAGAACCACGGCGGAGGTGCCGAGCAGCCAGGTCGTCTGCGGGGTGTCGACGGCGACGATCTGACCGGTGAGCAGGCCGAACTTGTTGGCGGCCCGGCCCTTGTAGAGCGCGAGGAACAGGACGCCCAGTCCCAGGCCGAAGGGCATGAGGATGCCGATCGCCGAGTTGTGGCCACGGGCGCGGGCTCCCAGAACCCCGATCGCGCCGGCCGCGAGGAGCGAGCCGACGATGGACCCGGCCACGACGTTCGCCCCCAGCAGCAGCGCGGCCGAGGCACCCGCGAAGGACAGTTCGCTGATCCCGTGCACGGCGAAGGGGAGGTCGCGCATGATGACGAAGATCCCGGCCAGACCACCGATCAAGCCCAGGGCCGCGCCGGCGATCAGGGAGTTGCGGACCAGGTCGAGCAGTTCGCCGTAGTGGTCGAAGGTGAAGATCTGTTGCCAGATCCCGTCTGCGAGGGTCATGACCGGGCTCCGTCGGACGTGTGGAGTTCGTGACTGTGGTGCGGCTGGGCCGCCGCTCCGTCGGGTACGCCAATCACCACGATCCTGCCGCGCACGCGAACGACGTCGACCTGCGTGCCATAGAGAGCGGAGAGGGACTCGGAGGTCAGAACCTCCTCCGGGGTGCCGACGCGATGGCCGCCGGGGGCCAGGTACAGCACCCGGTCCACCAGGTCGAGCACGGGGTTGACCTCGTGGGTGACGAAGACCACGGCCGTCCGGTGGGAACGGCGGCGGGCGTCGATGAGTTCGGTGACCGCGCGCTGGTGGTTGAGGTCCAGGGAGAGCAGCGGTTCGTCGCACAGCAGAATGCGCGGATCCGTGGCCAACGCCTGGGCGACACGTACCCTCTGGCGCTCGCCACCGGAGAGGAGGTTCACCGGAACGTCCGCGTAGGCCGAGGCGCCGACCTGATCCAGGATCTCGTCGACCCGGCGCCGAGTGCCGCTCGTGCGCAGCCGCAGCCCGAAACGATGGCCGTCGATCCCGAAACGCACCAGGTCGCGGGCCCGCAGCATCGTCTGTGCGGACAGCGACGCCTGCTGGGGGATGTACCCGATGTGCCGTCCGGCGTCGCGCGGCGGGCAGCCGAGGACGGTCAGCGTGCCGGCAGACAGCGGCTGCCGGCCGAGCAGCGCCTTCATGAGGCTGGTCTTGCCCGACCCGTTCGGCCCGAGCACCGCGAGGAACTCCCCAGGACGCACGTCGAGGTTCAGGTCGTGCCACACGGTGCGGGCGCCGTAGGAGACGGCGGCGTCGTTGATGCTGATCACAGGGTGGCCGTCGCCGTCGGCGGCGACCGTCACCCTGCTTCCGCGGGCCCGGGGTACGGAGGTCATGTCCGGCTGGCTCACTTGTCCAGGGCGTGGGCCAGCGCGTCGACGTTGGAGGTCATCCAGCCGACGTAGTCCATGCCCCTGGGCAGGGTCTCGGTGACGGGAACGATGGCGATGCCGGCCTCCTTGGCGGCCGCCTTGACTTTCTCGGTCTCGGGTCCGGAGGTCTGCTCGTTGTAGACCAGCGCCTCGACCTTCTTGCCGGTGAACAGTGCCAGGGTGTCGTGGAGGACCTTCGGGGACACGTCGTCGCCCTCTTCGATGGCCTCGCTGAAGTCCTCGGGCGTCCTGTTCACCAGGCCGGACGCCCCGGTCAGGTACAGCGGCACGGGCTCCGTGATGGCGATGCCGTCGCCCGCGTGGGCCTTCTTGATCTGTGCCTCCTTCGCCTCGAGCGGCTGGAGCTTCGCCTTGAACGCCTTGGCGTTCCCGGTGAAGGCAGCCGCGTCGGTGGGGTCGGCCTTGCCCAGGCTCGCGGCGATACGGTCGGCGATCTTGGCGGTGGTGGGGAAGTCGTACCAGACGTGCTCGTTGAGCTCTCCGCCCTTGGGCGCGGTCTTGCCGGAGACGTCGACCGCGTTGATTACCTCGGCGGAGGACTTGCTGCTCTTGAGCATGCGGTCGATGAAGTCGTCGTAACCGCCGCCGTTCTCGATGACGAGCTTCGCCTTGGAGAGTGCCAGCTGGTTCTGGGTGCTGGCCTCGTAGGAGTGCGGGTCCTGGGCGGGGTCACTGATGATCGAGGTGACGTCTACCTTGTCGCCGCCTATCTGCTGGGCGATGTCGCCGTAGACGTTCGTCGACGCGACCACCGTGACCTTGGAGGAGCCCTCGGGGGCGGTCGTTCCCTTCCCGTCGCTCTTGGTGTCCGAGGAGTTGCCGCACCCTGCCACTAGGGCGAGGGATGCCCCCGCCACGAGAAGGGTGACATGGCGGGACGAGAACGTAGACATGGGGAATCCTCCGCAATGCATTGCAAATGTAGGCGGGGCGAGGGGGCCGGCCTTGGTCGGCCGTGGGTCGCCCACGCTAAATGAAAACGAATATCAAAGCCACGGTTGCGTTGTTTGATATGACAATCGTTGCCGATACTTGACGTATCGGCTACCCGGGGGATGGCGCCCCGCCCGACTGGCAGGGCTCGCAGACGCCGGTGAGTTCCAAGGTGTGCTCGACCTCGGTGAACCCGGTGGACGCGGTCAGGCTCTCCGCCCAGCGCTCCACGCTGTCCGCGTCGACGGGACGGCTGTGACCGCATCGCCGGCAGACGAGGTAGTGACGGTGCCCGTCCGCGGGCCGCGGACGGTAGAGGCGCTCACCGGTCTTGTCCCGCATCACGTCGACGTGACCGGTCCGTTCCAGTACGCGCAGCGTCCGGTACACCGTGGTTAGTCCGATGGCGGCGCCGTCCGCAGTCAGTGCCGCGTGCAGTTCGGTCGCGGAGACGAAGGTGGCCGCGTCGCGCAGCACCAGGAGTACGGCGGCCCGCTGTCGCGTGGATCGCCAGCTCGGGGGGTGCTCCTTGATCAGGGCGTCTTCCATGGCGCCGGGCCTCCTGCGCTGATTGAGGTGGGTCGCGCAAGACCGGTCCGGACGGTGCCGTGGCTGCGACCACCGTCCGGACCGGAGTCTCAGGGGTGCGCCGAGAGTGCCGGGTCCGCGGGGGCGCATGTGTCGTCGATGCCGTAGGTGTCCCACGCGGGGAACGGGTCGTCCGTAGGCGGGCTCTCACCGTCCGTCAGCAGACAGCCGGTGAGGGCCGAGTACAGCTCTTCGGTGCGCAGGTCCGTGCCGATGAAGGCCAGCTCCTGGCCCGTCGCGTCCCCGGTGTCGCGAGCGGCGGAGGGCTCGAAACGGGCGACCGAACCGGCCTGTGACCACAGTCCGGTGACGTGTTGGCGGCCGGCCAGGACGAAGAAGCCCTTCGAGCGGAGGATGCGGCCGTAAGCGCCGCTGTCCAGTTCCTCGGTGACGAACCGCCACAGCCGCTCGGGGTGGAAGGGGCGCGAGGAGCGGAAGACGGTCGACGAGACGCCGTACTCCTCGGTCTCCGGGGTGTGGTCGCCGTTGAGTTCCGCGACCCAGCCGGGAGCCTGCTGGGCTCGTTCCAGGTCGAACAGCCGGGTGTCGAGGACGACTTCGAGGTCGACGCGGCCCTGGACGGCGGACACGATGCGGGCCAGGGGGTTCAGGCGGCCGAGCGTGGCCCGGAGCCGTTCGGCGTCCTCCTCGGTGACGAGGTCGAGCTTGTTGAGCACGATGACGTCGGCGAACTCGACCTGGTCCATCAGGAGATCGCTGACGGTGCGTTCGTCGTCCTCGTACTGGTCGAGGCCCCGCTCCACGAGTTCGTCGCCGCCGGCGAGTTCGGCCAGGAAGTTGGCGGCGTCGACGACCGTGACCATGGTGTCGAGGCGGGCGAGATCGCCGAGGGTGGCGCCGTCGTCACGGGCGAAGGCGAAGGTGGCCGCGACCGGCATGGGCTCGGAGATGCCGCTGGACTCGATCAGGAGGTAGTCGAAGCGGCCCTCCCGGGCCAGTCGGTCCACCTCCTCCAGCAGGTCGTCGCGGAGCGTGCAGCAGATGCACCCGTTGGTCATCTCGACCAGCCGCTCCTCGGTCCGCGACAGGGCGGCCTCGCCGCCGCGCACCAGCGCCGCGTCGATGTTGATCTCGCTCATGTCGTTGACGATGACGGCGACGCGCAGCCCCTCGCGGTTGCCGAGCACATGGTTGAGCAGCGTGGTCTTGCCCGCGCCGAGGAAGCCGGACAGGACGGTGACGGGCAATCGGTGGTTCGGCATCCGGTGTCAGCCCTCGGGGCGCAGCAGGCCGCGCTGATAGGCCTTGACCAGCCGCTGCGGCACCAGGTGCGAGACGCCGTCCACGGTGACCGGGACGAGTGCCGGCGTGGACGCCTTCCACTGGGCGCGCCGGTGGCGGGTGTTGCTGCGGGACATCTTCCGCTTGGGAACGGCCATGCGGGTTTCTCCTCTGGTGACGTCGGGACGGTGAGGTTCACGCTATATGAAAACGAATACCATGTGCAAACAGTCTCGCCAAAGGTCGGGGCTCGGTTCGTCGCGCCGTGGAATCTGGGGATCGACGGTCAAGGTGTGGGCGGGCGCGGCATGTTGACGCCCATCGTTGAGCGACAGGCCGCCGGGCGTCCTGTCCGCAGGACTGTCGGGCCGTCGCCTTCTCGGCGTGGGGGCGACCTTGCGGTCAAGTTATTGAAAATGATTACCATCCCACTTATGCTCTGGGTCAAGTGCACGGACGAGATGTCCTTCTCCCGCAGGGGACTTGCATGTACGCGGGGGGCATGCCGCGCGCACTTCTCAAGGGCCCGGAGCCCGATTCCGCCGCGCGCTCCAGAGGTGCGGCTTGTGACCAGATGAGGGGCGATGAGATCGACTACGCGGTCCGCGTTTGTGATGGGGGTACTGGCGCTTACTGCGGCGGGAATCGTCTCGGTGGCGTCGGCCGACGGGGGAGGGGCCGCGCCATACGCCGTCCCTGTGGCGTACGCGCCGGAACCGGCGGCGAGTGATGTGGTGGACGAGCGCACCGTGATCGACGTCGGGCATGTGGACGCCGTCGCGCCGCGCCTGGTGAACGGTGAGTTCCGCACCCTGTTCAAGGACAGCAGGACATCCGACGTCGTCTGGCGCGAGCCGGGCTCCGTCATCATGCACCTGACGGCGAAGGGAAGGCAGACGGTCCCCGACCCGGCGGACGGTCTGTCCTTCATCGGCGCGCCCGGTGATGTCTTCTACTCGATTCCCCAGACGCAGGACCCGGAGCTGCTCTGGGCCGGCTGGAGCACGGAGGCGTTCCAGAGCGCCGACATCCAGGGGAACTTCACCATGTCGCTGGACAAGGTGGAGGGCCCCGGCCAGTTGCTGATCTTCGAGTGGACTCCCTTCGGCGAGCCGATGATGCGCTTCGACACCCGGGACGGTCTGCCCGACACCTATGAGGTCCCGGCCCGCACGCACGAGCACGCCAACTGGGTCTTCTCCAAGGACGGCGTCTACCGGATGACGTTCACCTACAAGGCGCGGCTCGCTTCCGGCGAGGAGGTCTCCGACAGCCAGGTCTTCACCATGGCGGTCGGAGACGTCGACCCGGACGGGATTTCGCTTCCCGGTGACGAGGGGTCGACGACGGGTGGGGCGACCGGAGGCTCCACCAGCAGCGGTTCGACGGACGGTGGTTCGACGGATGGTGGGTCGTCCGACGGCGGTTCCACCGATGGCGGTTCGGTGGCCGGCGGTTCGACGGGGGGCGGTTCCTCGACCGGTGGCTCGTCCGACGGTGATTC
>NZ_JBEXEQ010000033.1:0-44109 GCF_040703155.1 Streptomyces sp. NPDC005435 | reverse complement strand
CGACGGACGGCGGTTCCTCGACCGGTGGCTCGTCCGACGGTGATTCGACGGACGGCGGTTCCTCGACCGGTGGCTCGTCCGACGGTGATTCGACGGACGGCGGTTCCTCGACCGGTGGCTCGTCCGACGGTGATTCGACGAACGGTGGTTCCACCGACGGCGGTTCCTCGACGGCAGGGGGTTCCACAACCGGCGGTTCCACGAGCGGCGGCACGACGACCGGTGGTCCGGCGGGAGACAAGCTCGCGGACACCGGGGCCGGGATGGCGGTCCCGCTCGGCGTGGGAGGAGCGGCCCTCCTGGGAGTGGGCGCGGGCACCTCGGTGTATCTGTACCGCCGCAAGTCACGCGGAACCTCCGGCACGACGCCGGACGCGAACGCGTCCTGACCCGGGGCACGGGAGAAGACGGCCGACCGGCTCGCCCCGGACGAGCCGGGCCGGGTCTCCCTCTTCCCTTTCTTCAACGAGCTGTCGCGACGGTCGCCGGGCGCACCGTCGCAGGACCGAGGAGAACTCACCTCATGGCATCAGCCAGAAATCCGCGCGGAGTCGCCGCCGGAGCCATAGGCTCCGTCGTGCTGACCGCCGCGCTGTCGCCGGTGGCCTTCGCCGGCACTCCCGGCGGCACCGGCCGGACGCCGGGCCCCACCACGCCCCGGGTCGTCGTGAGCCTGGACGCCGACGCGCTCTCCCTGTCGCTGGACGACGGCGCGGACGCCGGGCCGGAGCCGTCCGGCACGCCCGGCGCGGTGGACCTCGAACTCGGACCGGACGCGAAGATGATGGTGCCGGAGGGTGAGCGGTATGCCTTCCTCGGCAGCACCGGCGACCCGGTGTGGATGCTGGACGGCTCCTCCTGGGGGCCGGACCACCTCGACGAGAACCCCCAGTGGGACACGACGGGAGTACCCGCGGACGAACTCGCCGACGGCAAGGTCGAGTGGGCGTTCACCGGTGTCGAAGGACCCGGTGACGTCATCGTGTTCGCACCGCGTCCGGAGGCCGCCGCCGACCCGGCCGCCGCGGCCCCGGAGGTGCTGTTCGACAGCGCCGACGACCTGCCCGACGCCCAGCCGCTGCCGGCCGGCGGGACGGGCGACGTGGCCTGGGCCTTCACCCGTCCGGGCATGTACAGCCTCACCTCGCGGGCCACGGCCCGGCTCGCCGACGGCAGGACGACGACGGACACCCAGCAGTGGACGGTCCGCGTCGCCGACGACACCGGTACGGCGTCGACGCCTTCCGGCTCCCCGGCACCGTCGCGGCCGGGTGCCGCCGCCGCGACGCCTTCGCCCGCCGCCACCGGTGCCGCACGCGGCGTCGAAAGCGCCCAGGGCACCGCCAAGAGCGCCCTCAGGTCGCTCGTCGCGGCGGACCGGGCGGACGAGGGCGACGGCATCGCCACGCAGCAGGTCGTGATCGACGACGGCCATGTGGACGCGATCGCGGGCAAGATGGTGGACGGAAAGCTGCGGGCCCTGTTCAAGGACAGCCGCAACCCCGGCGACATCGTCTGGCGGGAACCGTCCTCCGCGGTCGTTCACGTCAAGCCACAGGCCAAGGAGAAGGTGCCCGACTCCAGCACGTACGCGTTCCTCGGCAAGGCCGGGAGCGACTTCTGGCTGATTCCCCAGGTCCAGAAGCAGGGCGTGGTGTGGGCCGGATGGAACACCGAGGCACTGGGCGCCGGAGACCTCAAGGGGCCGATCGACATGAAGCTGACCAAGGTCAGCGGGCCCGGATCGGTGGCCGTCTGGGAGACCGCCGGCCTCGGCGGAGCACAGGTCCTCTACAACAGCAGGGACGGGCTGCCCGACTCCCAGAAGGTCAACCTGGGCGTGCACGCGCACGGCAACTGGGGCTTCAGCGAGCAGGGCGTCTACAAGCTGACCTTCCAGCTCAGCGGCACGCTGCCGTCCGGCAGGTCGGCCACCGACACCCGCACGTACACCTTCGCGGTCGGAGACGTCGACCCCTCCAAGGTCACCCCGGGTGGCGGCAGCGGCGACGGTGGCTCCGGTGGGGGCACCGGAGGATCGACCGGCGGAGCCACGGACAGCGGGTCCACGAACGGAACGTCCACGGGCGGTTCGGGATCCTTTGGCGGCGGTACGGGCTCCTCCGGCGGCGGTTCGGGCGCCGGTGGCAGCCTCGCGCACACCGGCAGCGTCCCGGCCGAAGCGCTGGCCGCGACGGCCGGAGCGCTCGTCCTGGGCGGTGCCGCCGCCGTCGGCGTGAGCCGGGCAGTGCGGCGGCGCACCGCGACCGCCCAGCACGGCGACTGATCCGGCCCCTCACGGATGCCCGCCCCACCGGCGGGCACCTCTCCACGGGCGGCGCCGGGCTGCTCGGCAGTCCGCCCGGCGCCGCCCCCTTCCAGGGAGTTCACTTCTCATGCCTCTGCCCCGCCCGATGATCCGGGCGCTGGCCGCCGCGGCCGTCCTCGGCGCCACGCTGACCGGTTGCAAGGGACATGCCCGGCCCGCCGCCGAGGCGGACCATCCCGACGCGGCCCTGCGGGTGGTGACCACCACGGAGATCCTGGCCGACCTCGTCCGCCAGGTCGGCGGCGACCGGGTCCAGGTCGACTCGATCGTGCCGCCCGGCGGCGACCCGCACTCCTACGAGCCCACGCCCAGGGACGCCGACGCGGTGTCCAGGGCGGACGTCACCTTCACCAACCATCTGCTCCTGGAGGAGCACGCCCTGATCAAGACCGTGGACTCCAACGCCCGCAAGGGGACCCCCAACGTCTCCCTCGCTGAGGCGTCGGAGACCTACGGCGCACACGTCATCCCCCTGGTCGAGGACATCGGCCTGGACGTGCTCTGGCTGGGACTGCGGGTGCGCGGCGCGGGCGAGGAGCGGGGGGCGACGCGCTCCTCCGACATCCTGCTGTCGGCGACAGACGTCAAGGGGCCCGGCGACCTGGTGGCCTACCTGACGGAGTCCCTGGGGCAGCCGGACGTCTACTTCGACTCCGTCGACGGCTTCGACGCCAAGGACACCACCACCCTGCCGCCGGCCGCGCACACCCATCTGAACTGGGCGTTCACCAAGCCCGGCGTGTACCGGCTCACGCTGGAGGCCAGATTGCGCAACCCCGGCGGCAAGCCCCGGCCGGTGGGCAAGGGCACCTTCACCTTCGCCGTCGGCGTCGACCCGCACACCGTGGCGGGGCCAGGCGACACCATCCTGGACGACGGCCACACCGATCTCACCGTCAACATCGACACCGGCCGCATGTCCGCCTTCACCGATCTGCGGACCAAGGGAAAGACTCAGGAGGAGATACCGCCCGGGGACGTCGTCATCGACGTCCCCAACCGGGCCCTGGACAAGGTCCCCACGGGAAAGCGGTTCGCCTTCCTCGGCCGCCCCGGTGCCGAGATCTACCAGCTCCCCCAGGCTGTGCTCGGCAAGCACGTGCACGGCGAGATCGACCCCCACCTGTGGCAGGACGTGCAGAACACGAAGTCCTACGTGCAACTGATCCGGGACACGCTGAAGAAACGGGACCCCGAGGGCGCCGCGGCCTATGACGCGAACAGCCGGAAGTACGAGAGCAGGCTCGACGCCCTCGACCGGTACGTACGCACCCGGATCGCCGGAATCCCCGCTGACAGACGGCAGTTGATCACCACCCATGACGCCTTCGGATATCTCGCGGACGCCTATGGCATGACCGTGGCCGGGTTCGTCGTCCCCAACCCCGCCCAGGAACCCGGCGCGGAGGACGTCCGCAAGCTCTCCCGCACGATCAGGAACCTTCGGGTGCCTGCCGTGTTCATGGAGCCCAACCTGGTCCAGCGCGCCACCGTGCTCACCCAGGTCGCCAAGGACCAGCACGTCAAGGCGTGCACGCTGTACGGCGACGCCTTCGACGACCACGTCCGGCACTACACCGACATGATGCGGCACAACGCCGATGAGCTCCGTTCCTGCCTCGGAGGCAGCAAGAAGTGAACAACACCCGTTCCCGACGCCGCACCGCCGCGCTCCTCGTGGCGGGCGCCGCCCTGCTGGCCGTGGCGAGTCCGCCGACCGCCGTCGCGGTCCCCGCCGCGTCTCCCACGCCCGGCGCCGAGTCCGACGCCGCCGCCGAGACCGGCCGGGGCCGTACCGTCATCGGCGACGGCCACATCGACATGGGCCCCCGCTTCGACCACGGACGCTGGACGGTGCAGATCCGCGACGACACGGGACGACCGGCCGTGTGGCGGAACACCGAGGACGTCGTCCTCCAGGTCAGGGACCGTGCCAGGGTCGAGGTGCCCAAGGACAAGACCTTCGGTTTCCTGGGCAGTCCGGGCAGCCGTGTCTGGCTGCTGCCCCAGGTGCAGCAGGAGGGCGTGCTGTGGCCGGGCTGGAACAGCCAGGAACCCGAGGTCGCCGCCACGGTGGACCGTGAGGTGACCTGGCAGCTCCTCGACGTGGAGGGCCCGGGCGACTTCATCCTCTTCCTCAACGGCAGCTTCGGTACGCCCACCGTCGTCTTCGACGCGCGCAGGAAGCTCCCCCAGGAGACGGGGATCGACGTCAACAGCCACGTCCACGGCAACTGGGCCTTCACCCGCCCCGGCACCTACCTGCTGCGGGTCCGGATGAGCGCGAAGAGCAAGGACGGAGCCGACCACACCGACACCAGGACCCTCCGGTTCTCCGTCGGACCGCAGGACCCGCGCAAGGCGTTCGCCACCGGCACGTCCAGCGCGTCCCCGGAGCCTTCGAAGAAGACCCCGTCCGGCCGCGGCTCGGCGGCGCCCCTGTGGTGGGGAGCGGTCGCCGCCGCGGTCGTGGCACTGACGGCGGTCGTGGTGGTCCTGCGGCGCCGCCCCCGCACGGAAGGTGCCGAGCCCGCGGTGAACCGGAGCACGACGGAGAGGAACGGCGAATGACGACGAGTCCCGTCCTGGAGGTGCGGTCGCTCGCGGTGGAACTGGGCGGCCGCCTGGTCCTCCACGACATCGACCTGACGGTGCGCAGCGGTGAACTCGTCGGGCTCATCGGGCCCAACGGAGCCGGCAAGACCACGCTGCTGCGGACCGTCCTCGGCCTGCTCAGTCCCCACAGCGGGGACGTGTGTCTTCAGGACCGGCCCGTCGACCGCGCCCGGGGCACCATCGGCTACGTTCCCCAACGCCACGAGTTCGCCTGGGACTTCCCTCTGTCGGTGGAGAAGGCCGTGCTCACCGGCCGTACCCACACCGTCGGCTGGCTGCGACGCCCCGGCCGCGACGACCGCGAGGCGGTCCGCGACGCGCTGGACCGCGTCGCCATGACGGATCTCCGGCACCGCCCCATCGGGGAGTTGTCCGGCGGCCAGCGCCAACGCGTCCTGGTGGCACGGGCCCTGGCTCTGCGCCCCGCACTGCTCCTGCTCGACGAGCCGTTCACCGGCCTGGACGTCCCCACCCAGGAGCTGCTCACGGCCCTGTTCCGCGAACTGCGGCAGGAGGGCAAGGCACTGCTGATGACCACTCACGACCTGCCCGCGGCAGCCGACATGGCCACGCGCCTCTGTCTGCTCAACAAGACCGTGATCGCGGACGGGCCACCCGAGAGCCTGAGGGATCCGGCGGTGTGGCTGCGCGCGTTCGGCGTGGCCAGGTCCGAACAACTGCTGACATCCCTGGGGGTCACCCGATGAGCACGGCACTGGATTTCCTCACGGGTCCGTGGGAGCACCTGTTCATGCGGCGGGCGCTCGCCGTCGCGGTCATGTGCGGCATCGTCTCCGGGGTGATCGGCGCGCACGTCGTCCTGCGCGGCATGGCCTTCATCGGCGACGCGGTCTCCCACTCCGTCTTCCCGGGAGTGGCGATCGCCTTCGTCTTCCAGTTCAACCTGGTCCTGGGCGGCGCCGTCGCCGGTCTGCTCACCGCGCTCGCGGTCGCCGTGTTCTCGCAGAACCGGAGGCTGAAGGAGGACAGCGTCATCGGTGTGTTCTTCGCCGCCGCCTTCGGTCTGGGCATCGTCATCCTCAGTACGGCACCCGGATACAGCGGATCCCTGGAGTCCTTCCTGTTCGGACAGATTCTCGGCATCAGCGACGGCGACGTCGTCACCGTCGCGGTCATGAGCGCGCTGCTGCTCCTGGTGGCCGCGGCCGTGCACAAGGAGCTGGTCACCGTCAGCCTGGACCGCGAAACCGCGAGGGCGGCGGGGCTGCCCGTGTTCGCCCTGGACATCGTGCTCTACGCGCTGGTCACCGTGACTGTGGTGATCTCCCTGCAGGCCGTCGGGAACATCCTCGTCCTGGCCCTGCTCATCACTCCCGCCGCCTGCGCACGCCTGCTCACCGACCGCATCGGCGCCATGATGGCCCTGGCGCCCGTGATCGGCGCAGGGTCGGCCGTGGTGGGCCTGTATCTCTCCTACATGTACAACCTCGCGGCCGGCGGCCTGATCGTCCTTGTCGTCACGGCGGTGTTCGTCCTGTGCTGGCTGTTCGCCCCGCGGCACGGACTGCTGACGGCCAGTCGGCATCGGGACGGCGGCGGCTCCCCGGCGCGGGAACCGGGGACCGGCGAGCCCGTCACCGGGACCGGCGCGGTGCCGCCGCACGGGGCTCCGGCGGAGAAGTCCCCCGCTCCGTGACCGCGACCTTCCGGGCGCTGCGGGTCGTGAGCGATGCCGTCCTGACCCTGGGCCTCGTCCTGCTCCTCTTCGCCGCCTACCTGCTGTGGTGGACCAACCACTCCACCCGGGCCCAGGCCCGCCATGAGGTGCACCGGCTCGAAGAGGAGTGGGGCCGGCATGGGGAAGGCGCAGCCCATGACAGCGGGGGACACACGCAACGGTCCGGACCCCGCGCGAGCGGCCGTACGGCACCTTCCGGCAACCGGCGTACCCGGACGGCGACAGCGCCGCCGTCGCCGTCACGGACCTACGCCATCCTGCGGATCCCGCGTCTCGGCCTCACCACGCCCATCGCGGAGGGCGTGGACAAGCTCCGGGTCCTGGACCGGGGGTTCATCGGTCACTACCCCGGAACCGCCCAGCCGGGTGAGACGGGCAACCTCGCGCTCGCCGCGCACCGCAACACCCACGGCGAGCCCTTCCGGCACCTCGACCGGATGAGACCCGGGGACACGGTGACGGCCTCCACCGCCGACGGCGACTTCCGGTACCGGATCGACCAGGTGCTGCCCCGGACATCGCCGGGCGACGCCTTGACGATCGCCGCCGTCCCCACGACCTCCCGGCCGCACCGGGGCGTCGTGGGGTACGCCAGACCCGGCCGGTACATCACGCTCACCACGTGCACGCCGGATTTCAGCTCCCGCTACCGCATGGTGGTCTGGGGAAGCCTTCTCGAGAACCGCTGACCACCGTCGGGACGGGCCGGGGCGCCGCTGACCGGATCAGTGGTCGTCCCAGTGCCCGTCGTGCGCGCCGCATGCGCAGCAGCATCCGCCCCGAAGCATGGCGGAGGGGGACCGGACCGGAAGACCGACGGGTCTGGCAAGCTGCTGGACGTGACGACCTCAGAGACCACTTCCGCGCTCTCGCTCGCGCGGATCACCTGTCCTCAGGATGTCTCCGCCGCGCTGGAGCACGCGCTCACCGACTGCTGGGCGGCGGTGATCAACGGCGGCGGAGCGGTGATCCCGTCCGACTGTCCGCCTGTGCCCGTGACGGCGGCGGGGCTGGCCCCGGCGACCGCCCACATCGTCCAGGGGCTCGCTCCGCAACGGAGGGCCCTTCTCGTCGCGACCGTCGTCGGCTCTCTCGCGGGCTGGCTGGTCCTCACCCGCCAGACCCATCCGCTTGAGGCGCACTGCGGAGTGGTGAACCATGTGCAGACACACCCCGGCTTCCGGAAGCGGGGCATCGGGGCCGCCCTGATGCGTCACGCCGCGGACACCGCCCGGGAGGACATGGGCCTGGAGCGGCTGAAACTCAGCGTCAGAGACGGCCTGGGGCTGGAGGACTTCTACCGGAAGGCCGGCTGGACGGAGGTCGGCCGCTGGCCGAAAGCCCTGCGGGTCGGGCCCGGTGACGACCGCGACGAGATCCTGATGAGCCTCGCACTGTGAGTCCGCCGCCGTGCCCGGCGGACTTCCGCACAGCGGCGGTACGGCACCGGGAACTCAGCCCTTGACCGCCACCAGCACGCAGCTGTCCCCGTACTGCCAGACCGGTGCCACATGGGCGAAGCCGGCCCGCAGCAGCAGCTCGGTGTGGTGGGCCGCCGAGAAGTGACCGCTGCCGTTCCCGCCGCACGCGGAGACACGCCGTAGGCGTTCGTCGAACAGGTCGGCCAGTTCGGGGTCCTGGGCCGCCGCCGCCCACCAGGACTGCCAGTCCTCGGGGGTGTGGGCGTCCGTCCGTTCGGCATGGCGGCGTCCCACGTGTGCGGTGACGCTCCGGCACGCCCCGTCGGAGGGCGGGAAGTGGTCACCGTTGACGAGCACGCCGCCCGGCCGCAGCATGGCCGCCAGAGCACGGTAGGTGTCCAGCAGGGCCGGCTCGGCCAGGTAGTGCAGTGCCGTGGTCGAAACGGCGGCGTCCACCTCACGGTCGGCCTTGAGAGCATCGGTCCAGCCGTCCGCGCCGATCATCGCCTCGACATAGCGGGCGGCGTCCGCGTGATGGGTGCGCCCCAGCTCCAGCAGCAGGGGGTCCATGTCGACGGCGATGATCTCGGCGTCCGGCAGGCGCGCGGCGAGCCGGGCCGACAGGGAGCCCGGCCCGCAGCCCAGATCGAGCAGGAGCGGCCGGGAGCGGCCGGCCGCCACGTGTTCGACCACGTCCGCGATGACGGTGAACCGTTCCTCGCGGTCCACCGCGTAGCGCTGCTGCTGCCGTTCCCAGCGCTCCACCCAGTCCTTGGCCGCAGCCATGCTCACGCCCATCGGATCGCGCCACCTCTTTCCGTCGCTCACCTGTTGTGGTACCGAGCAATCTACAGGTGGAAACGGTTATCACTTGCTGTTCACGCCAATGACGCAAGAACGGTCAGCAGGCGGTCGATCTCCTCCTCCGTGTTGTAGACATGGAGGCTCACCCGCACCACCCCGTCGCTGTCCTTCGCACCTGCCTGGCACAGACTGTCGGCCCGCACCATGAAGCCGTGGCTGTAGAGGATGAAACCGAGGTCGTCGGACGGGATGTCATGGTGTCGGAAACTGACGATGCCGCGGCGCCGCTGAGCCGACGGGACCGAGGCGTCCGCGGCCAGACTGGTGGGGCAGCCGAGGATCTCGTAGGCGTCGAGGTGCCGCAGCCGGTCGGTCAGCCGGGTGGCCAGACCGGCCGTCCAGGACTCGATCCGCTCCACACCCGCCGCGTCGAGCCAGTCGAGCGCGGCGAGCAGCGAGACGATGCCCACGGTGTTCGGCGTGCCCTGCCAGCCGCCCGGGCGGAAGGCGGGCCCCCGGACGTCCCGGGCCCACACCGCGCCGGAGCCGGGCAGAGCCATCGCCTTGTGGCCCGAGAACACGACGAAGTCGACGTCGAGGCCGTCCGGACCGACCCGGAGAGGGGAGTGCCCGACGCTCTGCGCCGCGTCCAGGCAGATCGGCACGTCCGGACCGACGGCCGCCCGGATGCGGTGGACGTTCATGTCACCGCCGTACACATGGTGGACGTGGGTGGCCGCGACGAACCGGGTCCGCGGGCCGATGACCTCCGCGAAGGCACGGTGGTCGTAGTCCCCCGAGACGTCCTGGCACGGCAGGGCCCGTACGCGGATCCGCACGCCGCGTTCGGCGAGCAGCCGCTCCGCTTCGAGCCACGGCTCCAGATTGGCGCGGTGATCGGCGAAGGGGACGACGATCTCGTCGCCGTCCTCGAGCAGGGGGACGAGCCAGTCGCGGGCGACGGCACGCAGCCCCTCGCTGGTGCCGCTGGTGAAATGAACGGAGGAACCGTCCGGGGCGGGGTCTCCCAGGAACTCCTTGACGCGGGCGCGGGTACGTTCGACCAGCTTCGTGGTCCGGTTGGCCCAGGGATAAGTGCCGCGTCCCGCATTGGCGTTGATGGTCGTGAGATAGGTGTGGACCGCGTCCAGGACCGCTCGGGGCTTCTGGGACGTCGCCGCGCTGTCGAGATAGGACACGTCGGGGTGGGCGGTGACGATGGGGAACTGCTCCCGCAGACTCCGCTGCCAGAGCACGGTGTCGTGACGCGTTCCGTCGGAAGGGGCCACGGCGTTCACTCCCGCACCAACGGTGCGCCCGCGTCCCGCCAGGCGACGACACCGCCCGCCAGGCTGCGGACGTCCGGATGCCCCATGCGGGTCAGGAGCGCGGCGAAACGCATCGACTTCTCGCCGACCGGACAGACCAGCAGGAGAGGCGTCCGCTTGCTGAACGGCAGACCGGTACGGACGAGTTCCTCGAACAGTTCGTCGACGATGTTGATCGACCCCTCGATGTGCAGCGCGGCGTAGGCGTGCGGTCCGCGCAGGTCGACCACCAGCGGGCGCGGATCGGCCTCCGCCGTCCAGCTCCGCGCGTCGGCGACGGTCAACGCCTTCCCCCTCTCTTGCACTTCGGCTTCCGTGAGGGAGGCCACCGAGTGACCGTGTGCCGGCCGGCCCAGCAACTCGGGGCGCCGGTCCCGCACATAGCTGAGATAGCTCTCGGCCCGGTCGCACACGATGAAGACGGCGGACTGACGCTCGCCGGTCTCCGCCAGCCGGGCGTCGACGGCCCGCAGACGGCG
The DNA here is from genome assembly GCF_040703155.1 of Streptomyces sp. NPDC005435. NCBI lineage: Bacteria > Bacillati > Actinomycetota > Actinomycetes > Kitasatosporales > Streptomycetaceae > Streptomyces > Streptomyces sp. NPDC005435. The sequence goes on along the minus strand of NZ_JBEXEQ010000033.1, from coordinate 33,433 downwards.
CACCGCACCGTGGTAGGCGGCGCCCCCTGTGGGACCCGAGAGCACACCGCAACGGCGGATGAGGGCCACCATCCCGTCGATGGCCTCCTGGGAGGTCACCGACTCGATGGTGTCGTAGGTCGCCGGATCGAACAGACCGACCTGCTGGACCTCGTCCATCGTCCGGATGCCGGGAATGAAGTCGGACTTGTGCGCCACCAGCCCCACGACCCCCACCCGCGGATGGTGCTCGCGCAGCGCGCGGGCGACGCCGGTGGACGAACCGGCGGTGCCGACACAGGCGACGAACCAGTCGGGTGCGCGCCCGTCCAGGTCCTTGACGATCTCGGGCCCCGTGCCCATGGCGTGGGCTTCAGCGTTGCGCGGATTGAAGTACTGGTCGGTGTGGAGGTAGGCACTGCCGGGCTCGGCGAGCGCCTGGTGGAACCGGGTCAACGGATCGTCGGTGTCGGTCGGATCGAGACACTCGCTCCGGCCGGGAAGCTCCTCGATCTCCGCTCCCAGGAGCAGCAGCAGCTCCTTGATCTCGGGCACCCGCATGCGGTTGGTGACGCTCTTGAACCTCAGCCCGTGCATGCCCGCCAGCAGGGCGAGCGCCTTGGCCGTGTTGCCGCTGGAGAGTTCCACCACCGTCCCGTCACCGCCGGCCGCGGTCTCCAGGAGCGGGCGCGCCATGTGCCAGGCGGGCCGGTCCTTCACCGAGCCGAAGGGGTTGAGCAGTTCGAGCTTGGCGTAGAGATCGATGTTGCGCAGCCCGTGCACGTCCGGGTCGATACGCACCAGCGGGGTGTTGCCGATGGCCTCGGTGATGCTGTCGTACCTCATGACGGCGCTCCCTCAGGGTGAGTGATCGGCCAGTAGTCCTCGTCCGGGCACCAGCGCCAGGAGCTCTCCGCACGCTCCACCGCGACCGTACGCGCGACCGGCTGGCGCTGCGCCCGGTTGGCGCGGAAGTCCATCGCGTAACCGGCGGTGTTGACGAAGGCGAGTACGTCGCCGACGCGGGGGAGCCGTGGGAGGTGGACGAGCCGGCGGGTGATCAGGTCCGCCTCCAGGCAGAGATTGCCGACAAGGTGCACGGCGACCGGCTCCGGTGCGTGTGCGGGGTCCGCCGTAGCGCCGCGGGGCAGCAGAACGGGGTCGACCAGGACTCCGTGTTCCTCCAGGCTCATGTCGCCCGCGTTCATCTCCAGGCGGACCAGATACGGTCCGTGGTCCGCGTTCAGGCGGCGCACCTCCGCCACGCGGGCCAGGGTCAGCCCGCACTGGTCGACGAGGGAACGGCCGGGCTCGATATGGAGGTCGTGCAGGTGTTCCAGCAGAAGAGTGGACAACGGCCGCCCGAGGACCGGGCCGGGCGCTGACAGCAGCTCGTCCAGATAACCCGGCCCGGCACTGCTGCGATGAGCGGGATACAGGGCCGCGGCCCCGCGCAGGGTCCCGCCGTCGTTGCGCAACCCGTAGCCGTGGCCGCCCCAGGTCAGGGGCGGCCGGATGCCCAGCACCGCCTCGTTGAGCGCCGTCGCCCATCGCTCCCACTGCTCGGCTTCGGCGAGGTAGCCGACTCCGAAGCCCCCGCCGATGTCGAGGGCGCGGGGGGCCAGTCCCCTGCTCCGGGCCTCGTCCATGAGCAGCACACACTGCTCCAGGGCCCGGATCTTCTCCTGCGCGCCGGTGGTGTCCAAGTGATAGGCGAGACCCGTGGGTTCGACGGCGTCCTTGTGCCGCTCCAGCGCCTCCCATAGTTCTTCGGCCTCCCGTACCGGGACACCGAAGCGGCTGCGGCGCGAGAGCACGCGTGTCGCGGGGCGCCCCGGGCCGGTGGCCGCCTCGAACCCGGACAGCCGCGCCAGCACGTCCACCCGGGGAAGGCCGTACGTCCGGACCAGACCGGCCAACTGCTCCAGTTCGCCGAGGGAGTCCAGAGCGACGGTCGCGCCCACCCGGGCGGCCAGCCACAGGAACTCCGGGTTCTTGGGGCCGGTGGCCAGGATCCGGTCACTGGTGAATCCGCTGCCGAGTGCGTGCCGCAGTTCATCGAGGGAGGCGACGTCGATGCCTACGGCGGCCGGGTCCTCGGCCGCCAGCCTGCGGACCAGGGCGCTGGAACGGTTCGCCTTGTGCGCGAAGAATACGCGTCCGGTGAGGCGGTGACTCCGGTAGACGGCCCGGAAACGTGCCAGGTTCTCCGCGATCGTCTGCGGGAGCAGCACGTTCAGGGGCGACCCGAGCGCCGCGACGAGCGAGTACAGGAAGGGCCCGTCGTCCAGTAACGCGCCGAGTGGCGGTTCCACTCGCGGCCGCAGATACAGCGGCGCATCCATGAAGACCCCTCCCTGCCCCGTCCGGCCCTGCTGTTCGGGAGTAGTCGTTTCCAGGTACAAGTATTGCTAAGCCCAACTGGGCGGGAAACAGTACGAGTTGTCGGACCGTATCCGCCCGCCGCCACCGCGGAGGCGGGCCGGAGACCTGGCTGAGGTGCTCCGGCCCGCCGGCCGAGCGCGGGTCAGCCGTCGAGAACCTCGAAGGTGAACTGCTGTGGCCCGGAGGAGACCGTGGCTCCGGTGGAGCTGAGCACGCCCGTGACGTCGAACGTGACCGTGTAGGTGCCCGGCGCGTCGAAGCCCCAGTTGGCGTGGGTGTGGGCGCCCGCGTTGACATCGAGGGCGTCGGGCAGTCCGTCACCGCTGTCGAACAGCACGGTGGGCGTGGACCCGGAGGCGGTGTAGACGCTGAAGCCGGCGGGGCCGCTGACGTTGGTGAGCCGGAAGGACACGCGGTTGTTCCGGAAGACCCCGGACGGGACCTCCGTGGTGTTCCAGCCCGCCCACAGCAGACCGGAGTCCTGGCTCTGCGGAAGGATCCACGCCGTGCCGCCGGTGCCGAGGAAGGACCATGCCGAAGTGGTGGGCACGTTGGTGTGCTTGGCGGCCAGCGGTACCCGGAAGGTCACGTCGCCGGGAGGGCGTTCGACGTCGGTGGAACCGGTGCCGTCCAGGACGTGCACGGACAGGGCGCCGCACGCGTAGTCGACGTCCACGACATCGACGTGGCCGCTGGTCAGCACCGTGGCGGCCTGAGCCGGTGAGGCCACGAGCCCCAGAAGGGCGGCCGCGGTGGCGAGGGGACCGAGGAATCTGAGGGGGGTGCGCATGGTTGCCGCTCCTTTTAGTTCAGGACCTTGAAGGTGTAGGTCGCCGTGCGGGAGTGCACGGACTGACCGTTGGAGGCGAGGTGACCGCAGAGCTTGACGCGGATCTTGTACGTGCCCGCGGCGGTGAAGGCCCAGTTCGCGTGGGTGTGGTCGCCGGCGTGCAGGGTGACGGTGTCAGGTAGTCCGTCGCCGCTGTCGACCAGTACCGATTCGGGGGAACCGAACACGTCGTCGGTGTAGACGGCGAGCTTCCCGGGGCCCTGGAGGGACAGGAACTCGGCGTCGACGGTGTCGTCCTGGAGGACGCCGGACTCGAGCTCCTCGGCGCCGAAGCCGGCCCACAGAAGGTCAGGGTTCTGGGTCTCGGGCAGTATCCAGACCTTGCTGCCGGCGTTGCCCAGGAAGGCGTACGCCGGGTCGTCGGGCACGGTGGTCCTGGCGGCGGGCAGCGCCTGGAGCCGGACGCTCTCCGGTGCGTACTCGACCTCGTCGCCCGAGCTTTCGTCGTGAACGGCGAGCTCCAGCTCTCCGTCCTCGTATCCCACGCCGACGACGTCGACGTGGCCCTTGCTGAGAACCACCTGGTCGGCTGCCTGAACCGGTGTGGCGGCGATGAGAGTTCCGACCATGACGCCTGCGGCCATCAGCAGGCGAACGGGATGGCGCACGGAAGGCTCCTTTCGGGTGGCCCCTTCTGGACCACACGATGAAGATGATAATCATTTTCACGCGTCTCGCAATGGTGTACGCCCTCAACTTCCGTGTGCGCGGGTGACTTTGACCGGGTCGTATGACCCGGCGCTGGAGCGGGCCGTCCCCTCGCGCCGATCGCCTGCACCGACTGCCGGGAACTCGCCCTGCACGACGGACCGCAGACCCAGCGGGGCCGCCGTCCTGCTCGGACCTATCGCCACCGCGAACGACGCGGATGTGGTCTGTGCGTGGATCCAGGCCGGCATGCCCGACGACGGAACGCTTCCGCGGCGGCTGCGGGCCGAGCCGGCTCCGGGGCGCGGCGCCCACCTCAATTGAGGGGAGACAGCGTGCCGAAGGGTCTGTTGAGTGTGGTCGCGGGGAACACCCCGCAAGTCCGGGGCGCGGCCATGGACCGTCTGCTGCGCGCGGCACCCGGCGCCGTGGTCGCGGCCGTGACGATCCACGGCGGGGACGAGGGCCGTCCGGTCGTCCAGCGTTTCGTGTCCGGCGTCGACGCGGATTTCCGGAACGCCGTGGCCCACGGTGCGACGGGTGACCCCGCGGTGATCCTCCGTCAGGATCTCCACGCCCTGTGGCGTACGGCGGAGCGGCCCCACGGCGTCCTCGTCCTGCCCGAGAACCTGGACCTCCTGTCGTTGCTGGTGGAGTTGTGGCGCCCGCGCGTGGGGGCGAGTTCCATGGGGGACTGGTCCTGGCCGAAGCCGCTGCCCGGCAGGTGGAGGCGGCCGACGTGCTGCTCGTTCCCGAGGCGGAGGGCAGGCTCCCGGGGCCGCCGCCCTGGTGAGCCAACTCAACCCCCGCGCGGTGCCCCTGGCGGCCGACGTGGTCCATGAGGACGGATTTCCACCGGACCTGGTCCGGACCGCGCGTCCAGGAGCGAGTGAGGAATGGCAGGCGCAACTGGACCCGGTGGCCATGCCGCGCCTCGGACATGGCCCCGACCAACGGGTGGAGTCCGTCCTGTGGAGGGCCCGCCGGCCCCTGCACCCCGAGCGGCTCTCCGCGGCGCTCGCCGACGTGGTGCGCGGGGTGGTGCGCAGCCGTGGCCACCTCTAGGCTGCCCGGCAGGCCGGACTCCGTCGTCACCTGGCGTACGGCCGGAGCCCATCTGGAGCTCGCGGAGGCGGGCCGGTGGCTGGAAGCCGACGACCCGCGGGCCTGGGCCGCGGTTTCGCCCCGGCGGAGGACGCTCGCCTCCTGGTTCTGGCACGACTACTACGGTGAGCGCCGCAACGAGATCGTCTTCACCGGTGTCGGCATCGACGCCCGGCGGATCCGTGCCGCGCTCGATGCGGCTCTGCTCAGCGATGCCGAGCTGTCGCTCGGCCGTGACGGCTGGACGTCCTTCACCGATCCGCTCATCGACAGCGCCGGCTCGCGGTGACCTCGCCCGCACCTCCTCGGCAGGGCAGGGCACGGGGCGGGGCGGCGGCTCAGCGAAGTGCGGCCACCAGCGCGTCACTTGCCGAGCACCAGATCTGCCGTGCCTCCGAGAAGCCCTGTTCCCGCAGGGTGGTGAGGTGCCAGTCGGTGGTCGTGGGGCGGTCGCGCTTCGCGCTCGCGGGCCGGGGCTCGCGCGGGTCTCCCAGCAGGGCGAAGCGACGGGCCGCCGGTTCGGCGAGGGCGGGATCGTCGGCGACCCGGTTCCACCAGTCGGCCCAGTCGAGGGCGCCCTCGCCGCGCTGCCGTGCCTGGCGCCGGGTGAGCAGGGCGTTCATGGCGGCGTTGAGGCGGGGCGCCGACTCGTCGTACATGTGGTCGGCGTTGAGGAACACGCCGCCCTCCCGCAGCAGCCCGGCCAGGGTGCCGTAGAGGCGGCGTAGCGGCTCGGTGTCCAGCCAGTGCAAGGCGGTGGCCGTCACCACGGCGTCGAAGGACGTGTGGGGGAGCCGTTCGGTCCAGCCGGGGTCCGTGAGGTCGGCCTCAGCGAAGGCGACACGCTCGTCGTCGGCGAAATGACCGCGGGCGATGGTCAGCAGAGCCGGATCGATGTCGACGCAGACGACGCGGGCGCCGGGCAGCGCGCGCAGCACCCGGTCGGCGATGCTGCCGGTGCCGCAGGCGAGGTCGAGAACGAGCGGGGTCTCGCCCGCGACGGCCTCGACGGCGTCGGCCATGACGCGGAAGCGTTCCTCCCGGTCGGGCATGTACCACTCCTGCTGGCGGTCCCAGCTGGTCTGCCACTGCTGCCAGTCGGACGTGGACGGGATCGTGGTCATGGGCGGGGATGTTCCTTTCGCCGGTCGGTGGGCTGGGTTGCTGCTGCGGCGGCGGGGGTGGCTGTGCCCAGATGCCGGGACCGGAGCAGCAGGCGGGTGGTCGCGGAGCCGGGGGAGGAGAGGACGGCACGGCGCGCTCCGCTCTCCACCACCCTGCCCGTGTCGAGGACGACGAGGTCGTCGGCGAGCCGCTCCACGAGCGCGAGGTCGTGTCCGATCCACAGCACGGCCGCGCCTCTCTCCTCGCGAAGGCGGATGATCTCGGCGGTCACCAGGTCCGTGCTGACGGCGTCGAGTGCCGTGGTGATCTCGTCGCAGATCAGCACGTCGGGTTCGGCGAGCAACGCCCGGGCCAGCGCGGCCCGTTGGAGTTCACCGCCGGACAAGGAGGAGGCGCGCCGCGTGGTGTGCTCCGAGGTGAGCCCGAGCCGCTCCCACAGCTCTCGGGCCTGCCGCTCGGCCTCCGATGCGGTGAGACCGCGCAGCCGTACGGCGGTCCGGGCGACCTGTTCCAGGACGGTGCGCCGCTCGTCGAAGGAGTTGCGCACCTCCTGCCAGACGTACTGCACACCCCGGATCTGACGCGCGGTGCGGTGGCGGAGGAAGGGCAGCGGCTCGCCCCGGTGGGAGACCTGTCCGCGGTGGCGCTCGTGCAGTCCGGCTAGGCAGCGGGCGAGGACGGTCTTGCCGCTGCCCGAGGGGCCGACGATCGCGGTGCAGCCGCCCTCGGGCACCTGAACGTTCACATCGTGCAGCACCTCACCCCGTCCACCCGGGCGCAGCCACGCGGTCAGCCCCGTGGCGGCGAGAACGGACCCGGAGCGCACGGGCGCGGCCGGCGCGGGGAGCGGGGGCGGCACCGCCGGGGGCGGGAGCATCTCCGGCGTGGGGCCGGCACCGGTCACTCGGCCGCGGTCCAGCAGCACCGTGCGGGCGGACACCGCGCGGACCAGGTCGTGGTCGTGGCTGAGCAGCAGCAGGGTGTACCCCTCGGCGGCCAGGCGGGTCAGCTCTCCCGCCAGCCGCAGCCGGGCCACCGTGTCGAGGCCGGTGCTGGGTTCGTCGAGGACCAGCACGCGCGGGCCGCAGGCCAGAACCTGGGCGAGTGCCACCCGTTGTCGCTGACCGCCGGAGAACTGATGCGGGAAGCGGCGCCGGGTGGCGGCGTCGTCGGGCAGCCCGGCGGTGCGCAGCGCCTCGGCCGCGTGCTCCCGGGCGGCGGCGGACCGGCCGCCGGTGCCGCGCCCGCCGTCCGTGCCGCCCGGCCGGTGCAGCCGGGCGAGTTCGGTGAGCACCGGGCCGATCCGCCGGGCCGGGTTGAGGGCGTGGGCCGGATGCTGGGGCATGTAGGAGACGACCCGCCCACGGACGTCCCGTGCGGCACCCGTCGGTCCGTCGTCGCCCACCACCTGGACGCCGGCGACCCGGACCGTGCCGGCCAGCCGTACGCCGGGTGCGGCCTCGCCCAGGAGAGCCAGCGCCGCGGTGGTCTTGCCGCTGCCGGACGGGCCCACCAGGGCGGTCACCTCGCCGGAACGCACGGTGAGATCGACACCGTCCAGGAGACGGGCCGTCCCCGCACGGGCGGTCAGACCGCTGACCTCGATCACCGGGTCCATGCGGCGGCCCTCCTCGCCCCGGTCTTCCTTCCGGCCTTCCGGGCGTGCGGCAACAGCCCGTCCACCAGCAGATTGATCCCCACCACGAACATGACGAGCAACAGCGTCGGGGCGAGCACCGCCCATGGCTGTACGAACAGGGCCTCACGGCTTCCGGCGATGACCACGCCCCAGTCCGGGGAGGTCGGATCGAGGCCGAGACCGAGGAAGTTGGCGGCGGCCACCGTGAAGACGGCGACGCCGACGCGGGTGCCGGCGTCGGCGGCGGCGACCGGCAGCACGGTCCGTCCGACGTGCCCGAAGAGGACGCGTGCCGAGGACTCGCCCTGCAGACGCATCGCCTCGGCGACCGGTCCGCCGGCCGCGTCCAGCGCCGCGGCCCGCAGCAGCCGGGCCACAGCGGGCACGCTCAGGGCGGCCACTGCCAGTGCCACGGCGATCGGATGCCCGCGCCAGCCGACCCCGACGACACTGATGACGAGCAACGAGGGGAGCGGCAGGAGGAGTTCGACGGGCCGCATCAGCAGGTCGTCCAGCCACCGGCTGCGGGAGGCCGCCGCGGCCAGCCCGAGCACGGCGCCCACGGCGACCGCCAGCGCCACCGCCCCACAGGCCATGCCCAGTGCGCTGGCCCCGCCGCGCAGCACCAAGGTCAGCACGTCCCGGCCCAGGGCGTCCGTGCCGAGCGGGTGACCGTCACCGAGGGCGTAGGGCATACCGTCGGAAGGGATGTCGGCGTCCGTCACGAGCGGGCCGACGACGGCCGTGGTGACCGGCGGTATTACGAACAGAACCCCCACCGCCGTCCTCGGGGTGCGCCCGTGGGCGTTCAACGCAGCACCTCCGTACGGGGAGCCAGGCGCCGGCTCACAAGGTCCGCCGCCAGATTGAGCAGGCACGCCACGGCCGCCAGAGTGAGGGTGAGGGCCTGCACGGTGGGCACGTCACGGTTCTGCACGGCCTCGATCAGCGCGGTGGCCGTGCCGGGGATCGCGAACACGGCCTCGACGATGAGCACACCTCCCAGCAACTGGTCACCGGTACGGGCCAGTTCCTGCACTCCGGGCACCGCGGCGTTGGGCAGCACATGCCGCAGCACCAGCCGGACCGGCGGTACCCCGAGACGGCGGGCCTGCACCGTGTAACCGGCGTCCAGCGCCGTGACCGTACCCGCCCGGATCTGCCGCGACAGCACACACACGGTCCGGGCCAGCAGTACGGCCACCGGCAGGACGAACAGCTCCGGCCGCTGCCACCACGCGTCGTCCGCGCCCACCCAGGTCGACGGCAGCCAGCCCAGCCGGAGCCCGAAGACGCCGACCAGCAGCAGGGCCAGGACGAAGTCGGGCACCGAGGTCAGCGTCAGCGTCACCGCGGACACGACACGGTCGGCGCGGCCGCCCGCCCGCAGCCCGGTCAGCAGGCCGATCGCGACGGCCGGCGGTATCAGCAGCACGATCGTGACAACAGCCAGCGTGGCTGTCACCGGCACCGAGGAGGACAGCACCTCGCTCACCGGACCCCCGCCGACCAGTGACGTACCGAGGTCACCGGTGAGCAGGCCGTGCGCCCAGTCCGTGAACCGCTCGGCCATCGGCCGGTCGAGCCCCATCTGCTGCCGCAACTGGGCGACTTGGTCCAGGCCGGCCTGCTCGTTGAAGTCGACGGTGGCGGCGTCGCCCGGCAGCAGATCGGTCAGCAGGAAGACGATGACACTGAGTGCGGCGAGCTGGACGAGTGTCCATCCGCACCGCCGCAAGGTGTAGCGCAGCACCTCGTGCTCAGCCCAGCCACACCGTGTCGAACCTCGCCCAGTCCACGGTGTTGGGAGGAGCCTCCTTCACGCCGTGGACCGTGCGGGAGACGGCGTTCAGCCACTCCGGATGCCCCCACAGCACCAGCCCGCCCCGCTCGCGCAGCGTCGTCTGCACCGACCGGTACCGTGCGGTGCGCTCGGCGTCGCCCACCACGGCCCGCGCGGCGGTGAACGCCTCGTCGAAGTCCTCGTGCTTCCAGGCGGTCGCGTTCTGCGGGGCGTCGGAGAGCAGCCGCTCGCTGATGTACGTGGGGATGGTCATGGCGCCGCACCGGTGGTTGGTGATGGTGCCCTTGGACAGCACATCGGTGAAGTACGACTCCGGCGGCCCGTTGACCACCTCCACCCTCAGACCCGCCTCGCCGGCCTGCTCGACGAACAGATGGGCGGCCTGCGCGAAGCCGTCGGCCGCGGTGGAGGTGTAGAAGGTGACCTTCTTGTTGAACAGACCGGTGCGCTTGAGCAGGCGACGCGCTTCCGCCACGTCCCGCTCGCGCTGCTCCAGGCCCTCCGGGTAGTAGGTGTAGCCCTTGCCGTACACGTCGTTGCCGATCTCGGCACGGCCCGAACAGACCACCTCCACCAGCCGCTTCCGGTCCACGAGGAGTTTCACGGCCATCGCCGCGTCCGGGTCGTCGAAGGGCGGCCTGTCCGTCTTCAGCGCGAAGCCCTGCACTCCGCTGCGCTTGGTGGCCACCACCCGCACCCTGCTGTCGTGTGCGACCGTGCGGGCGAAGGTGGGTGTCATCTCGTGTGCGAAGTGCACCTCGCCGCCGCGTACGGCGGCGGCACGCGCCTCGGTCTCCGCGGACAGGATCCGCACCTCGTCGAGATGCGGGGCCCCGTTCCAGTGGTCGTCGAAGCGGCGCCCGCCGAAGCTGCGTCCGGCGGTGAAGGAGACGAACCGGAATGGACCGGTGCCGACAGGCTTGCTCGGGTCGCCCCAGCCGTCGCGGACGATGGACGTGCCGGTCATCGCCAGTTGACCGGGTAGCTCGGCGTTGGGCCGGGTCAGCGCTATCTCCACACCCCGCCTGCCCACCTTGCGGCAGTTGGGCAGGTCGATGTGGGAGAGGGAGTTCTTCGCCAAGTGGTCGGCGGCGCGGGGGTCGAGGATGCGGGAGAGGCTGTAGAGCACGTCGTCGGCGTCGAGGACATGCCCGTCGTGGAACCGCGCCGCGCGCAACTCGAAGCGCCACACCCGGGCCTCGTCGTCACTGGACCAGGAACGCGCCAGCCGGGGGACGGGCCGCAGGGTCGCGTCCAGCTCGACGAGCTTGTCGAAGACGGCCTTGTGCCGGGCGATGTCGACGAACTGCCGCTGCGCGTGCGGGTCCATCGTCTCCTTCACGCCCGCGCCGGGGAAGGCCGCGCGCAGCGTCCCGCCCTTTCTCGGAGACGTGGAGGCGGAGTTCGCGGACGAACAGCCGGCGAGAAGGCCAGCTCCTGTCGCGGCCGCGGCGGCGAGCACACTCCGGCGGGTGGGGGAGACCGGCATGTGGGCGTACCTTCCTGCCTGTTGAACCAGAGCCAAGACACAAGCATCCAATAAGCAATTGCAACCTATGTGCAATAGGGCTGGGTGGTGGCTGGTGTGGGACTGGTCACTCGGGCGGACGTCGCCGTCCGGGCGTTCGGGGTCGCCCTGCGGCAGGGGCCCGCAGGCGTGCGGAGCGGGCAGGACGACCCCGAAATGACGCGCGTGGCGGATGTCGCTATCGGCTCGCGTAGGGCAGCAGTGCCATCTCCCGGGCGTTCTTGATGGCCGTGGCCATCTGCCGCTGCTGCTGGGCGGTGATGCGCGTGACCCGGCGGCTGCGGATCTTGCCGCGGTCGGAGATGAACTTTCGCAGCAGGTCGGTGTCCTTGTAGTCGATATAGGTGATTCCAGCGGCGTCGAGGGGGTTGCGACGGGGCTTCAGGGGCTTGCGGGCGTCGGGGCGGCGGGCCATGGGACTTCCTTGCGTGGGGGCCGAGTCGGTCGGGGAAGGGACTAGGAGACGGGGTCGAGGAGGGAGTCGAACGCGCTGGGCAGGAGCTGCCACGCCTCGCGCCCTCCGGCGTACTCGGCGTCGGTGAGAAGGCAGGACTCGAGGAGTCGTTCCAGGCCGTCGCGGTCGAGGCCGGGAGAGGTGAACACAAGGTGCTGGCAGCAGTCGCCGTGTTCGGGGTGCCAGTCGAGGGCCGCCGCCGCGCGGCGTACGGGCGGCACCATCTCCCAGGCGGCGTCCGGCAGTGAGGCGAGCCAGGGACCGGCGTTCTCCACGCACAGCGCGCCCCCGGCGGCGTCCCAGGCGAGCAGGGTGTCGGGGCGGTCGGCGAGCCAGAACCGGCCACGGCTCCGCGCTGCCGCGCAGCACAGGTCTTCCAGTGCCTGGTAGAGACGTCCCGGGTGGAAGGGTCGGTGACGGCGCCAGACGAGGGTGGTGACTCCCGCCTCGTCCGCCTCCTGAGGGAGAAGGGCGCAGGCCGGATGCTGGGCATCGGCCGCCGAATCGACGTCGAAGCCGGCGAAGGCGGCCTGGGCGAGTTCGCCCGAGCCGGCGGGCACCCTTCGCGCGGTCGGGTGGAGCTGAGCGAGCAGCGCGCGGTCCTCGTCGTCCGCGTTCTCGCTGTCGACGAGCGCGAGAACGGGCGCGTACTCCAACTGTCGGGCCCATGTGTCGCCGACAGTGCGCTGGTCACTGGGAGCGGCCGCGAGACCGGTCTCGGCCAGGTCGTCGCCGTTGCCGAGATAGGGGAGTACGAGGGCGGGGTCGACTGCGGTGATCACGTTGGTGAGGTCGAGCGCCTCACCGCCGTGTGCGGCCACGACCTCGGCCATCGGCTTGGGTTCGACCGAGTCCCACAGCTCGACGATCGCGAGCCGGGTCAGCCCGCTTTCCGCCAGCCGCTCCAGTTCGGGGACGAGGTCTTCGCGAAGTGCGCAGCAGGCGCAGTCGTTGACGAGAGGAGCGTCGCTTCGCGACAACTCGCCCGAGGCGTCCCGGACCGTGCGCTGCAGGGTGCCCTCACTCGCGGTGGTCAGGTCGTGATGGAGAACGACACTGCCTGGGACGGAGCGCAGGAGGCGGTCGACGACCTCCTTGCGCGCGTCGGAGTGAAGTCCTCCGACGATGACGACGGGCAGCCGGGAGTCCCGCATCACCGCGCCTCGCGCAGGCCGTAGCGGCGCTCGAATCGCTCGACGCGGCCCGCGGTGTCGAGGACGCGGGCGGTACCCGTGTAGAAGGGGTGGCTCACGTGGGAGATCTCGACGTCCACGACGGGGTAGGTGTTGCCGTCCTCCCACTCGATCGTCTGGTCACTGGTCGCGGTGGAACGGGTGAGGAAGGCGTAGTCGGCGGCCTTGTCGCGGAAGACGACGGGGCCGTACGCGGGGTGGATTCCGGGTTTCATGACGTGCTCCTTCGGGGGGCGTGGACGGGGATCAGCGCTCTTCGCGGAAGTCGACGTGCTTGCGGGCGATCGGGTCGTACTTGCGCAGAACCAGGCGGTCCGGGTTGTTCCGGCGGTTCTTGCGGGTGACGTAGGTGTAGCCGGTGCCCGCGGTGGAGCGGAGCTTGATGACGGGACGTGCGTCGGTGCGTGCCATGACCGCTACTATATTGAACATGGTTTCCATTACCAAAACCAGTCACCCGACGAGAGGCAGGTAACTTCGTGTCCGCCCACTGCCAACTGACCGGCGCCCAGCCGGGCTTCGGCAACAAGATCTCCCACTCGCACCGGCGCACCCCGCGCCGTTTCGACCCCAACATCCAGCGCAAGCGCTACTGGCTCCCCAGCGAGGGCCGGCATGTGCGCCTGGCGCTGAGTGCCAAGGGCGTCAAGACCATCGACACCATCGGTATCGAGGCCGCGGTCGCCAGGATCCGTGCCAGGGGAGGGAAGGTCTGATGGCGAAGAAGAGCAAGATCGCGCAGAACGAGAAGCGCAAGGTGACCGTCGAGCGGTATGCGGCTCGGCGAGCAGAGCTGAAGGAGATCATCCGCCGCCCGTCCTCCACCGACGCCGAACGCCAGGCGGCAGCGGAGGAGTTGCGCCGTCAGCCGCGCGACGCCAGCGCCACCAGGGTGCGCAACCGCGACAGCGTGGACGGTCGGCCGCGCGGGTACCTGCGGAAGTTCGGCCTGTCACGGGTCGGCATGCGCGAGCAGGCCCACGCCGGCTTCCTGCCCGGGGTCGCCAAGTCCTCGTGGTAGCCAGGCTGCTCGCGTAGCCGGCGGAGATTCCGGCCGTGCCTCGGCGGGGGCACGGCCGGACTTGCCCCTTTCGGAAGCGCCGCTCCGAGCGGTGTGCATCCTGGCGTTGCAGGTCACGAGGCCGGTGCGGGGCACCTACCGTGCTCGCGCTCGTCGGCGGCCGGTATTCATGACGAAGATTGCCTGGGCAGTGTGGCCGGGGCGGCTTTCTGGTTCTGCCGCGCCTGTCGTGAGGTTCACTGGTGCACGTGTGCGCGCTGTCCGTCGCGGTCGAAGACCATGATCAACTCGGCCGGAGCGTTCGCCGCCGTGATCGCGTGCGGGACCATCGTCGCGAACTCCGCGGCCTCTCCCGCGGCGACGTCGATCTGCCGCTCGCCCAGCCACAGCCGCACGCACCCCTCAAGCACGAGGAACCAGTCGTGGCCCGGGTGTACCCGCTGGCTGGGCGGCCTGCCGGACGGCTCGAGGCGCATCTTCACCGCGATCATGCGGCCGTCCGGACGGCTCAGCGGCCACGTCGTTCGCGTGCCGCTACTGTGCGCGACCGGACGGATGACGACATCGTCGTCGGTGGGCGCCTCGAAGAGTACGTCGAGACTCACCTGGAGGGCGTTGGCCAGCGGCACGAGCACGTCGATGCTCAGCGTGCGCTTTCCCGTCTCGACGCGGCTGATGGTCGACGGGCTGAGGTTGGTCCGCTCGGCCAGCTCATCGAGGGAGTACCCCAAGGTGGTGCGCATGCTGCGCAGGCGGGACCGCGCCAGGGCTTCGATGTCGGCGACTCCGTTCATGCCCCTATCCTGGCACGCCTTGCTAATGGTGCAAGAAGGCTTGCGCAGAGCGCATGGCGCCGTACCGTCGGATGCATGAAAAACCACTCCGCTCAGAGCCGGCAGGCAGCCCATTCCGAGCCCACCGAGCATGGCAGCCATACCCAGTACCCCACCCTGGAGCGTCACTGCGACGTCGCCGTGATAGGCGGCTCGGCCGCAGGGCTCGCCGCCGCCCTGCAGATCTCCCGTCAGCGGCGCAGCGTCGTCGTGGTCGACGACGGCACCCCACGCAACGCCCCGGCCGAGCACATGCACGGCTACCTGGGACATGAGGGAGCCGCGCCCGGCGAGCTGATGGGCATCGGGCGCGCAGAGGTACGCGCGTACGGCGGGGAGGTGCTCCCGGGACGGGTCATGGGGGTGAGCCGTCACGACGACGGCCGGTTCCGGCTCGACCTCACCGGCGGGCACACGCTGGTGGCCCGTCGCGTACTCGCCGCGACCGGCCTGTCGGACGAACTCCCCGCGATCGACGGCGTTGCCGAGGGGTGGGGGCGCGGCGTGATCCACTGCCCGTTCTGCCACGGCTTCGAGGTGCGCGACCAACGCCTGGTGCAGATCGTCACTCACCCACTGGGCCTCCACCCGACCCCGCTGTTCCGGCACCTGACCGACCGGCTGACCGTCGTACTGCACGACCCGACCGGGCTCGACGAGGGAGTCGTCGAAGCACTCGCAGCCTCCGGCGTCATCGTCGAGCGCAGCGAGGTCAGCCGGGTTCTCACCGGACTGGATGGCGCGGCGTCCGGGGTCGAGCTCAGCGACGGTCGTGTCCTTGAGGCCGACGCAGTCGTGGTCGGCTCGCGGTTTCGGGCGCGCGCCGACGTGCTGGCCGGGGTCGGGCTCACCACCACCCCGCACCCGACCGGCGTCGGCGACTTCCTCCCGGTCGACCCGCGCGGCGAGACCGCTGTACCGGGGATCTATGCAGCAGGCAACGTCACCGACCCGAGCCTGCAGGTGCTGCCGTCGGCCGCCCAGGGCAGCCAGATCGGCGCCATGATCGCCTTCAGCCTCGCCGAGGAGGATCTGCAAGCCGCCGTCCGGCGCTCGGGCGAGGAGACCGACTGGGACACCCGCTATGGGGGCCGCGACCGAACGTGGAGCGGCAACCCCAACGGTACGCTCGTCCACGAGGTCACCGCCCTGGCACCGGGTCAAGCCCTCGACGTCGGAACCGGCGAGGGCGCCGACGCTCTCTGGCTGGCCGAGCGCGGCTGGAAGGTGACCGCCACCGACATCTCCGGCAACGCGCTCGCCCGGGTGCGCGCCGAGGCCGAACGCCGCGGGCTCGCCGTCAACCTCGTCCGTGGCGACGCCAACGATCCCGCACCCTTCGGCACCGAGACCTTCGACCTGGTCTCCCTGCAGTACGGATCGTTCAAACGCACGCCCGACCAGCGCGGCCTGCGCAGCCTGCTCGCCGCCGTCGCCCCCGGCGGCACGCTCCTGGTCGTCCACCACGACCTCACCCCCCTGCGCGACCCGGTGGACGTGGCGACCCAGACTCGGATGTACGACCCCGAGGCGTTCGTCGGGGTCGACGAGGTCGCCGCCGCGCTTGCTGCCCACCCCGACACCTGGCATGTCGAGACTCACGAAACCCGGCCGCGACCCCACGGCGCGGCCAGCACCCACCACGTCAGTGACGTCGTGCTGCGCGCGACTCGACGAACGGTCTGAACGCGCTGCCGGATCTGTCGGCGCAACAGGGCCTGGGGGCGAAAGGAACGAAGCTGCCACGGGCGTTGGAGCGGTCGGAGGCGTGCGGGTTTCCTCAACGCCTGCGTCGATCGGGAGCCCGTCGCCTCGTCGGCGCGCCCTCCGTGCCAGGTGAGTGGCGACCTGACGGCGGGTGCTTGCTGGAGTACGCCGGAAACCGGCACCCCGTCACATGGGTGTGCACCGCTGCTGTGGCAGCGCCTCGTCCGAGGTGGTGAGGGGGCGTCTCAACTGCCCAAGAGCTAGTTGAAGCAGGGTCCGGGCGTAGTGCTCGATGGTCATGTTCGCAGCCGCCGCCCTTGCTGCTAGGGCGTGGTGCTCGCGCGGGTCGAGGGTGATCAGCAGGTTCTGAGCTGGACCTATCCCCAAGGCGTCAGGGGTGTAGCGCCGGTGTAGTTGCTCGGTCAGCAGGTCAGCGACCAGCTCGGGTACAGGTGGTCGTGGTTTTTCGCCGTGGCGTATCCACCGGCTGACTCGCGAGCGGCCTACGGCGACGCCGGGGTGTCCGCGCTTGACGGCGAGCGTGTTGATGCGGCGGGCCGTCTCGCTGTTGCTCCAGCCAGCCTCGGCGAGTGCCAGCGCGAGTGCGTAGTTGGGAGTCCTCATCGGTCCCCGTCCCGGCGGGCGCAGCGTCCCTGACCGTTGGGGCCGTGTTGCGAACGGGTTCGCAACACGGCAGGTCGTAGACGGTGCGTGGGCCGCCGCGCGACGGTTACCGGGCCCCCTTCAACTCGGGGGAGATAGCTGTCAGTTGAGGTGGCGAGCGCCGCCTCCAAGGAGGCTGTTCCATGGCACAAACCGCAGTCCCCAAGATCAGGCCGGACCTGTCTGCCCGGCCGCTCGACCTGAGCCGGCTGCACTTCGTCGGCATCGGCGGCATCGGCATGCTGCCGGTGGCGCGGGTGTGCGCCGAGCAGGGCTACACCGTGTCCGGCTCCGACGTCCGGACGACGGAGGGGCTGGAGGAGCTGGCCCGCCTGGGCGTGCGTGTGTACACCGGCCACCGGGCCGGGCACGTCCCGGCGGACGCGTCCGCGGTCGTGTTCACCCACGCCATCGCGGAGGACAACCCGGAGATCGT
Organism: Streptomyces sp. NPDC005435; assembly: GCF_040703155.1. Lineage (NCBI taxonomy): Bacteria > Bacillati > Actinomycetota > Actinomycetes > Kitasatosporales > Streptomycetaceae > Streptomyces > Streptomyces sp. NPDC005435. The sequence goes on along the minus strand of NZ_JBEXEQ010000033.1, from coordinate 16,064 downwards.
CGCCGCGCGCGAACTCGGGCCGCCCGTCGTTCACCGGTCCGCCGTCCTGAACGCGCTGATGGAGGCGCACGTCAGGGCGGTCGCCGTGATGGGCACCCACGGTAAGTCGAGCACGGCGGGCATGCTGGCGTTCACGCTGGCCCGCGCGGGCCGGGAGCCCTCGTACGCGATCGGCGCCGACCTGGACGTGCCGGGCAGCGGCGGTCACCAGGGCAACCTGTCGGGCACCTTCGTCGCCGAGGTCGACGAGTCCGACCGCTCGCACCTGGGCGTGAACATGCACGTGGCGGTCGTCACAAACGTCGCGTGGGACCACCCGGAGAACTACTCCTCCGAGAGCGACGTGGTGGACGCCTTCGAGCAGTGCATCCGTCTGGGCCTGCACGAGCGCGGCACCCTCCTGCTCGACGTGGACTCGGCGGGCTCCCGCGAACTCGCCGCGCGTTTGCGGAACGACGGCCCGCGCGTGGTGACGTTCGGGTTCTCCCCGACCGCCGACTGGCGGCTGAGCGAGCCGTCCACCCAGGGTCGGCACACGCGAGCCGTGCTGCGCGGACCGCACGGCGGAACGTACGAGCTGGTGCTCCGTACTGCGGGCACCCACCAGCTCGCGAACGCCGCCGCCGCGATCGCCACGCTGGACGTCCTGGGCGTGGACTGCGACGAGGCGATCGAGCAACTCGGCTACTTCGACGGCATGGTGCGGCGTATGACCGCCGCGGGCGAGGCGGCCGGGGTCCGGGTGTACGACTCCTTCGCCCATCACCCCGAGGAGGTTGAGGCCGACCTCGTGGCCGCGCGCTCCCTGGCCGGTCAGGGCCGGGTGATCACGGTGTTCCAGCCGTCCGGCGCCGCCCGGCTGGAGGCGTTCGGTGACGGCTTCGCCAAGGCGCTGGCGGGCAGCGACGAGGTGGTGCTGACGGACAGCGCCCAGAGCATCGTGGGCGCGCTGGAGATGCTGTCCGAGCAGATCGGCGGAGTCAGCAGAGGCGTCGTGGCCGACCGGGCCGAGGCCGCCGCGCTGGCGGCCTCGGTCGCCCGGCCGGGCGACGTGGTCGTGCTGATGGGCACCGGTGACATCACCGAGGCGGGCCAGGTGCTGCGCGCCGCGCTGGACGCGCAGCACCCGGCGGTCGCCTAAGCGTCCTGGGCAGGGGGGGTCGGGTGCAGCAGCCTCTCGGCGAGGTCCTGCAACTGGACCCCCCTGCTCGCTTTGACCAGGACCACGTCGCCGGGCTGGAGGATTCGATGGAGCAGCTCCAGGGCGGTATCGGCGTCGGGGACGTGCACCACGCGGTTCTCGGTGTCGTTGGCGCCCTCCAGCATCCACCGGGCCTCTTCCTCTCCCACCAGGATGACGCGGTCCAGCTCGATGGCCGCCGCGTACCGGCCGATCTGGATGTGCTCGGTGCGCGAGTCGGCGCCGAGTTCGTTCATCCGGCCGAGCACGGCGATGGACCGCTGGTCCTTGCCTCGGGACATGGCGGCCAGCGCGTCCAGGGCGTGGGGCATGGAGCTGGGGTTGGCGTTGTAGGCGTCGTTGACGATGGTCACGCCGTCCGCCCGGGTGGTGGTCTCCATCCGCCACCGCGAGCGCGGCATCGCGGCGGAGAGCCGGTTGGCGACCTCCTCCACGGTGAGGCCGGCGTGGATGCCGATGGCAGCGGCGGCCAGGCTGTTGTGGACCTGGACGTCCCCGACGAACTTCAGCTCCACGCGGGCGCTGCCCGCGGGGGCGTGCAGGCTGTAGGAGGTACGGCCCTGGCCGTCGGTCTTCAGCTCGGTGGCGCGGATGTCGGCCTCCTCGGAGAGACCGTAGGTGACCACCTGCGCCTTGGTGCGGCTGCGCATGGACAGCACCCGCTCGTCGTCGGCGTTGAGCACGGCGAGACCGTCCGGTGCCAGCGCCTCCACGATCTCGCCCTTGGCCTTGGCGATGTTGTCGCGTCCGCCGAACTCGCCCACGTGCGCGGTACCCACGTTCGTCACCACGCTGATGTCGGGCCGGGCGATGCGGGTGAGGTCCCGGATGTCGCCGATGTGGCGGGCGCCCATCTCCAGGACCAGGTAGTCGGTGTCGTCCTGGGCCATGGTGATGGTCAGCGGCAGGCCGATCTCGTTGTTGAAGGACTGCGGGGTCGCCACCACGTTGCCCGGCAGCACCTGGGCGATGAAGTCCTTGGTGCTGGTCTTGCCCGCCGACCCGGTGATGCCGACGACCCTGGCCGTCAGCCACTCGGAGTTGAGGTGCCGGCCGAGGCGCGCGAACGCCTGGAGGACGTCGTCCACGATGATCGCGGGCACACCGAGGGGTCGGGTTGCCAGGGCCGCGACGGCGCCCTGCGTGATGGCGGAGGTGGCGTAGTCGTGGCCGTCGCCGTTCTTGCCCTTGAGCGCGATGAACAGCGATCCGGGCACGGCCTCGCGGGAGTCGAACACCGCCGCCTCGGACACCTGGACATCGGCGTCGGGAACGTCGGCGAGCTTGCCCGAGACAACCGCGGCGATCATGGACAGCGACAGGGGATGCAACGTAGGTCTCCTCAGATGGTGGGTCGGGACGCTCCCGGCTGTGACACACCGGGCAGCAAGGGACCGGGCCGTGAGCGGCGGCTCGGCTGGAGCGAGACGCCCCGGCCGCCGAAGAACACCCCGAACCGATCGACGGGCAGAACGGCGGACCGGCTCCGGGACGTGTGACCGCTGGGATTGCGGAAGACGATCCGTCCGTCGCAGTGGCCGACGGCCAGCACCAGGTGCCCGCCGCGCCGTTCCGGGTCACGCTCGGGACGCCGGATCTCCTTCGAGACCGACGCCATCACCATGCGGCCACCGTCCAACAGGCCCACCAGCTCTTCGAGTTCGAGGGCGCCGTGGAGGGTCGCGGGCAGGTGATGCGTCGCCTGCACGTACTGCGCGAACGGCGCGTAGATCATGCCCCGGATCTCGGTGCTGCCGGCCTGCCGGACGTATGCGCCGAAGTGACGCGCGCCCTGGAGGAGGGTGAACAGGTCCGGGGCGTAACCGTCGCGGTGGAGCAGCGCCATGCGCAGGCAGGCGATGCCGCACATGTGGCGGCACCATCGGGCGTAGACCCGCTGGGACGGCGCTCCGCTGGTCTGCCAGCGCGGGTCGTTCCCGGCGTCGTACCCCTCGTAGGCAATCGGGCCGATCAGGTCCGCCGTGGCGTACTGGGTGACGACGGGGACCGGCTCGTGCACGGGACTCGGAAGCGAGGGGTCAGTGCAGCACGGCGGCGGCATGGGGCAGGTACTCCGTTCGGGGCATGGTGTGGTCGAGCTGGGTCTTGTAGGTGTTCCAGTCCACGTTGCCGCCGGAAACCACCACGCCGACCGGGCCGTCCGGGAGCTGAGGCAGCACCCGCAGGAGCCCGGCGAACGCGACGGCCCCGGACGGCTCCGCGACGAGGCGGAAGTGACGGAACAGGTACGCCATGGCAGCGGATATCTCCTGCTCGGCGATGGTGATCACGCCCGCGAGCAGCCGCCGGTTGATGGCGAACGGCAGGCGCGCGGGCTCACGGTGCCCGAGCCCGTCGGCGATCGTGACCGGCGGGGGGATGGAGATGCGCATACCGGCGCGCAGGGACCGGTGGGTGTCGTCGGCGCTGGCGGGCTCGACACCGAAGACCGGGAGGCCGGGGTCGTGCCCGGCGGCCGCGACCGCGGTTCCGGCCGCCAGGCCGCCCCCGCCGACGGGCACGAGCAGCGACTTCAGGTCCGGAGCCTCTTGCAGCATCTCCCAGCCGACCGTGCCGGCCCCTGCGATGACCAGCTCGTGATCGGCCGACGGCACGATGGTCAGCCGATCCCGCTGGGCCAGCGCGTGGACAATCTCCTCACGGCGACCGGAAAGCCGGTCATAGGTGATGATCCGGGCGCCGAAGGTCTCGATCGCCTGCCGCTTCACGACGGGCAGGTCGGCCGGCACCACCACGGTGACCGGGACGCCGACCTCGCGGGCGGCCAGGGCGAGCGCGGTGGCGTGGTTGCCGGAGGAGCCTCCGATGACGCCCTGGTGCTGTTCCTGCTCGCCGCGGTTGGCGACCGCGTTGTACGCGCCGCGCAGCTTGAAGCTGCCCGTGCGCTGCTGGTTCTCGGCCTTCACCCAGACGGTGCGGCCGACCTGTTCGTTGAACGCGGCGGAGGTGAGCATGGGCGTGCGCACGGCGACGCCGCGCAGGGTCTCGACCGCGGTGAGAATGTGCTGGGTGGGCAGCGTCATAGCGGCCGGCCTTACCCTCGCGCCCGGCGGTCGGTGTTCGCGCCGCGCAGGATGTGGGTCAGCAGCAGCTCGTAGGAGATCCCGGTGGCCTTCGCCATACGGGCGAGGTTCCCCTCCCTGGACAGGCCGGGCAGCGTGTTCACCTCCAGCCACCAGGCACGTCCGTCGTCGCCGACGACGAAGTCGTGCCGGGAGTAGGAGTGGCAGCCCAGCGCGTGGTGAGCGGCGATCGCCTGCCGGTGCAGGTCGTCCAGCATCTCGTCGCTGACCCGCGCCGGGCAGTGGTAGTCGCAGTCGGCGGTGCCGCGCTTGGCCGCGTAGGAGTAGACGCCGTTGGGTGTCCGTGCTTCGAGCGGCGGCAGCGCGTGCGCGGCGCCCAGCTGGTCCTCCAGGACTCCCACGCTCACCGCGCGCCCCGGATGGAACACCTCCGCCATCAGCTCGTCGGCGCCGCCGTCCTCGATGATGCTGACGAGGCTGTGGTGATCGGCGGCGACCTGAAGGCCGATCGATCCGCCCTCGCTCACCGGCTTGACGATGACAGGCAGGTCCAGCAGGCCGCTGATCCGGGTGGCCTCAACCGTGGCAGGCGCCGCCCGGTTGATCCGTACGCCGCGCGGAACGCGGACGCCGGCGGGCGAGACCACCGTCTTGGCGTGGATCTTCTGCATCCCGATGGCGGAGGCCAGCACGCCCGACCCGGTGTAGGGGATGGCCAGCGTCTCCAGCAGGCCCTGGAGGCGGCCGTCCTCCGCTCCGCGTCCGGCGATGGCGAGGAATGCCTTGTCCATGTCCGCCAGCTGGTCGACCAGGGACTCGTGGTGGGCGAGGTCCAGCACACGGGTCTTCACGCCCATGCCGTCCAGGGCCTCGGCGACGGTCTGGCCGGACAATAAGGATCTGTCCCGCTCGCGGGACCAACCGCCAGTGATCACCGCGACTGGCGAGGCCAGGTCGGCGAGGGTGAGCGGAGCTATGCGCATCGTCGTCCTTTCATGTCGTGGTCGTGCCCACGGACTGCCGGAGTGGCGCCCAGGGCCGAACGAGAAGTGGTGCTGGCGACCCGCACGTCAGGGATCACGCGAGAGGCCCATGGGGGGGGGTGGGTATCAGGACGGACGCGCCCGTACGGGCCGCCGTCACTCATGGTGTCCTCTGCTTTGTGCCGTGCCGGATCTCGCAGTAGACGGCGCGCTCCCGCTGGGCCAGTGGCACCACGACCTGCGCGGCCACCACGGGGTGCAGCACGGCTCGGGCCTCGGCGCGGCTCGCCCAGCGCCAGCGGTCGAGTTCTTCGTTCGGCACCTTGATCCGGGCGGTGTCGAAGGCGGTGAGCAGCGGCCCGGCGAACAGAAACGCCAGCCTGTTTCGCCGGCGGGGGCGCGTGGCCTTGATCCATTCGACCGAGAGCAGGTCGCTTTCCCGCACCACCAGGTCCAGCCCCAGCTCCTCCCGTGCCTCGCGGCGCGCTGCATCGAGGGGTGACTCGTTCTGTTCAACGACGCCGCCGGGCAAATACCACCGCTCGGGGGCATTGGCCGGGTGTAGGACGAGCAGCTTGTCCCTGTCGTTGGTGATCAGCAGGTGGGCCGACACGGGATGGCCGTACGTATGAGGGTGTACGGGCGGAGACGCGGGGCGCCCCGCGGCCGGTACCAAGTTGGCCGGTCTGGAGGTCAGGTCCATGGGCACCACCTGTCGGACCAGGCCCGGACCCCGAGCGCCCCGACCGAGACCGGGACGCACTGAAGTCGCGGTTGCATCGGATTCCTTCGAACGTGCGAGGTGAGCGACAGCGCGTGCGGCCCACCCGTTTGGTCAGTGGATTCGCCATGCCGAAGCAGGGCGAGGGAATCAGGCGACGGTGTCGGCCTTCGAGAGAGGGACGAACTCGTCGTTCAAGATCCGGTTGAAGCGACGGTCGAACCGGTCGCGGGCCTCGGCGTCACGGAGCGCCCTGCACGCCTCCCAGTAGTCACGGCCGATCGAACGGGACATCAACCAGCCGGCCTGGACGCGCAGCGTGGCCGCGTCAAGGACGCCCACCTTGTAGCGGGCGGCGAGGGCGCAGACCAGCTGGTTGGCGCTCAGGATTCGGGCGTACTGGCCGAGGTCCATGACGTCATCGCCTTCGGGGGCCCAGAGCTTCAGCAACTCAGGGTCGCTCTCCAGGTGGCGCCGCCACTCCTGATCCATCCGGGTCGTCGCCAGGATGTTCCGCTGCCGCTGGTGCCTCTCCGCCTGCGCGAGGCGGAGAACGCCGACTCCGGCGATGGCCAGACCGGCCAGCAGGACGGACATCATGCCATTCATCGTGAATTCCTTTTCGTCCAGTTTCGTTGATGGGTGTCTCAGACGGGAAAGATGCAGTCCCCGGTAGGGCCTCGGTCCGGACCTACCGCCTGGCGGATGTACTCCCTGCCTCGCCAACCCCGTTGCGACTTCCTGAAGTTCGAGAACCGCGACGGCCAGGCACGCCGTCCGCCACACGCGCTCTTGGACGTCATCCGGCAGCTCCGCGAGGGCGGTGACGGCGGTGCGCCGCAGCAGCGTGTCTATGTCCTGGTACGCGGGCCGCGTCTCCAAGAGCGTGAAGAGGTGCGAAGCCGCGCCGACCAGCGTGCGGAAGGCGTCCTCCAACTGGTCGACGGGAGGCGTGAGCCGGCACCGCCACCAGTGCCTCGCGCGCTGGCAGACGTTCCGGACGTTCGACGGACTGAGATCCAGACCCCCAGCCGCGAGGCCGCGCAACTTCTGCGCCAGATCCGCGATCTCCGGGGACGGCTCGACGTCGGTGGGCGGCCAGGGCTTCCTCAGCAGGCGCATCCCGGCGCGGTAGATAAGGATGTTCTCGTCGGCCAGGATGCGCAGTGCCGCTGTGACGTCTGCAGACTGTGCGAGCAGAGCGAACCCCAGCTGCTGGCCCGTAGGAAGGTTGGAGTGCGGGGGAAATACGCCCTCCGCTATGAGCACACGAAGCCAACCCGCGATCCGGGTCGGCCGGTCGGGTTCCTCGACTTTCCCCGCGACACGCCACCGACCGGCCAAGGCGTTGAAGGTGACGAGCCCCTCCGCCTCAAGGTCACGGAGCGCGAGGCGTGCCCGCTCGACCGATGCCGCCATGCATCCGGCCTCGGTGGCGATGCGGCTGACATTCAGCCCTGCCCCAGCGGGGTACTCACCATCCTTGATCAGCTTCCGTACGCGGTCCGCGATGGCGACGACCCGCGGGCCGGGCCGCTCCGCCTCCAGCAGGCAGTGCAGCAGGACACGTGCGGCGGTGAGGAAGGCCACGAAGCCCGAATCGGCTTCCGCCCCCTCCGCTTCCGGCTCCTCGGCTTCCGGTTCTTCGGGTTCCGGTTCTTCGAGGAGCGCCACGCCCCGGATGGCCTCGCGCCAGCGCGCCTGATCCGATGGTGAGTCGACGGCCTCGCGCAGACGGGTCTTGGCGAGCGGCAGCCACAAGTCCACCAGGTCCTGGGTCTGCTGCCTCTCAGCGGCTGCGCCAGCAAGATCACTGGATTCGTCTCCCAGTTGGGCGAGTTGGGAGAGACCGCGGCGGAGGTCCTTGTAGGTCGTGTCGATCTCGAATGTCATGACGCCTCCGACCCGACGGAGGGCCTGCTGGAACTGGAGTTGACCGGATGCCCGCACGGAGTGGCGAGCGGAAGTACCCGAACCGGGTGCGCGCTCCATCGCCAATTCCCCATTTGAACCTTCACGGCGAACTCGTACGGTCGTCCCCCCTGAAGACTGACGACTCCGGCGTCCATGGCCCGGTGGTCTCCGAGCCACCCCCACGTCCGGTGGAACACGCGACGGTCAAAGGAGAGGAAGACGCCCCGGACGGACTCGCGGACCCAGTGGACTGCGTCCTCCGACGTCTCCACGGTCCGGTCCTCGGGCAGCGTCTCCACGGACGTGTCGGTGTGGCACCAGAACCGACGTGGCAGCAGGCTCATCAGCCGTCTTCCTCATCGCTCAGCAGGTCGAGGAGGTCGGAGGCCGCCATCGCCAGCCGACGCAGATGCGCGAGATCGCCCTTGAACTCGCCCACGGGGCGCGGCTGTGTGCTGCGCACGTCGTTCGCGCGGCGGATGGCCAGGTCGATGTCCAGGCTCGGCGGCGTTTCCAGACGGCTCTTAGCGATGTTGACGAGTTGACCCAGCGTTCGATCCAGGCGGGTTACGGCGCATCCCAGCTCGTACACCGCTGCCTTGTCGGGCGGCGGCAGCATCTCGCCAGCCGCGCGGACACGTCGATGAAACAGGCTCTTGCGACGTGCCCGCTGGCACCTGGCGCCAGCCACGCCCACAGGGCCGGCGGTAGCGCCGAGAACCGCGTCGAGGTCGTCCTCCAGGTCCTCGTCGCGGAGGAAGGAGGCTCGCAGCGAAGTGATTAGGGCAGAGGCCCCTTTGACGAAGTCCTCTTTCGGGAGTCGAGCTGGAGATGTACTCATGCCGTGACCCCCCGGGGGCCCTCAGGCTTGTCGCCGGTCTCGCCCAAGCGGAAGACGGCCACGGCGTCCTTCCCGGCTTCCGCTGGCACGAAGACGAAACAGTGCGTCAGGCCGCGAACGAGGGGCAGTCCCCTCCCACTGGTTGCGTCATCTTCAGCGAACCGCTCGCGCGGCACGTTCGGGTCGTCGTCGTGGATCACGACGACCAGACGACCGTCTTCTTGCGCGGTCGGGAGAGCCTGAATGAGGAAACTTGCCCGCTTCTCAAGCATGTTGGGCACGTTGGCGTGGCGCATGACGTTGGTCAGAAGTTCCGTGACGACCACGCCGACCTCAAAGGCCAGCCAGTCGTAACCCCACAAACGAACGCTCTCCATGGCGATGTTCTTGACGTGGTGAATGGCCTTCTCCGACAACACCAGCTCCTGCGTGAGCTGTGCCGGCACTCCCGAAGCAACGCTGCGCGCTCCAACGGGAGCGTTAAGAAGGTTCACCATGTCCAAGTCCAGTTCGTTGTCCGGAACCCCTCCTCGGGCCTCCGGTTGCGGTGTGTACTGGTTCTGCACCGGTCAGCAACTATTGAGGCAGCAGCGCACGGGGCGCGTGTAGTTGGTGATGCGGATGTCTCGCGATATCCGCATCAGGAGGTCAGGAGCCGCAATGCCGCAGCCAGAGAAGGTCCTCGATCCGACCCGGTCACCAGCGGAGTGGTTCGGGAATGAGCTGCGCTTGAGACGCAAGGCCGCAGGGTTCCCGAAAGCGGCCCCCTTCGCCAGCAAGGTGCAGGTCAGCGTCGACGTTCTTCTGAAGATCGAGAAGGGCAACTACCGTTGTCCTCAGGACCTTCCTCCTCGTTTGGACGCCGCGCTCGACACCGGCGGCTTGTTCACGCGGGCATGGGCCATGGTGTTCGGCGATGCGGATAAACGGAGCTGCGATGCGGATAAACGCTCTCCACGGCCTTCGGAGGATGCCGTTCCACAGCTAGAGCGCCCCATCCTGGGGGCAGGCGCCCCAACTTCATCGATCAGGAGCCCTGACCCCGTGCACCGTCGCAATATTCTGGCCATAGGGAGCCTCTTGGCTCTCGCTCCACTCGACCTCTCCGCCCTGCTCGGCCCGGCCACCACGCCATCTGCCCCCAGCAAGATCCGCCCCAAGGAGATCCGCGAACTGCGAGAGACATCGCAACTGGTCTACATACCTGGGACAACGCGTACGGCGGGGGCGGCCTGATCAGCCAGCTGGCCAGGAACTCCATGCAGTGGGCGGTCAGCCTCTTGGAGGTTGATTGCCCTAAGCCGCTACTTACTGAATTCCTCGGAGCTGTGGCCCAGTTGGGTCTCGTGGCGGGCGCCAGCCAGTTCGACGTCTATCGCCATGATGACGCCCGTATCGCCTTCAAGGTCGCCGTGGAGTGCGCGGAGGCAGGGCAGCACTGGCATCTTCGCGCGAAGGGCTACTCTTTCCTGGCTCGGCAGGCCATCTGGCTTGGCGACGCAGACGATGGGCTCACCAACGCGGAGAAGGGGCTGGTCCGGCAAGACCGGCTGACTCCCTCCGAGCGGGCCATGTTGCACACAGCCAGAGCCCGTGCTTTTGGGAAGCTGCGCAATGTCCAGGAGACGATCGCCGCCGTCGGTGCGGCCGATGACGCCTTCGCCCAGCGACGCCCCGAGAACGAGCCGCCGTGGATGGCCTATTACGACGAGGCTCAGCACAACGGTGATACTGCCCATGCGCTTTGGGATCTTGCCATCGGGATCGAGGAGTACGACCCGGCACAGGCCGGGCAGCGATTCCAGGCAGCCGTACGCGGGCATAGTTCGACCTTCGTGAGGTCCCGTGCGATGTCGTGCATCAAACTGGCGTCTTTGGTCATGAGGCGGGGGGATCCCTACGAGGCCGCCGCCATCGGGTGCAGAGCGCTGGAGATCGGTGGCAGCCTGACGTCTCGTCGAGCTGCGGATGACCTTCGCCAACTCGGTCAATTCGCTGGCGAGCATTCCAAGATCCAGCCGGTAGCTGACCTCAGGGAAGCCATCGAGGGTACCTTGCGAGCATGACGAACAGGGCGACACCCGCTTTCGACGCACTGCGAGACGCCTGCGCCGAGATCGGCATCGACGCCCGCAGTGCGGAGCCGATTCGCATCGCGGAGAACGAGATCTGGAGACTGCCGCAAGGCGTCATCGTCCGCATCGCGCCACCGGACCGGTTTCAGTCCGCGGCCCGCGAGATCAAAGTGGCCCGGTGGCTCGCCGGGCACGAGGTCCCGGTCGTGCGGGCTTTGCATGTTGAGCAACCGCTAGAACGCGGCGGGCGAGTGCTCACCTTCTGGCAGGAGGTCCCGCCGCACCGTCATGGATCGACCCAGGATGTTGCGCTGGCCCTTAAGGAGCTGCATGGGCTCCCGCTTCCTGACTTCGACATCGGACGATTGGACCCGTTCGTTCGCGTCCCTGAGAGGCTGCGTGCGGCTCGGACTCTGACTGGCGACGACCGGAAGTGGCTTACGAGCTTGTATGAGGAGCTTGTGGAGCGTTGGAACGCCGGCCTGCCCCCGGGTCTTGCTACGGCACCCGTTCATGGCGACGCATGGCCCGGCAACGTCGTGCGGCTCGAACGCGGGGGGCGGCTACTCATGGACCTGGAGCGCTTCTCGGCTGGACCACCCGAATGGGACCTCGTCTCGACCGCAGTCCGGACCAAGACCACCGGAGCTGTCGCGGAAGCCGAGTACAACGCCTTCTGCGACACTTACGGCCACGACGTCACTACTTGGGCGGGCTACGAAGTCCTGGCAAGTGCCCGAGAGCTGCGCATGGTGACGTACGCCGCCCAGCACGCGGCCACCAACCCGCAATGGCGAGCCGAGGCTCAGCACCGCGTCGACTGTCTCCGCGGGCGCGGAGGGCCGCGCCCCTGGCGCTGGACGGGGATCTTGTAGACGATCTTTACCCACAACTAGGTCCTGTCCGGCGTGCATGGGGCACACATGTGCAGGGCGAGCACGGCGTGCCCCGTGACGGAATGGACCCGGATGAAGAACTGGCTGGGGTCACGGGCCACTGCTGCACACCGTGCGCGAAGAGAAGATCATCAGGCGCCCACACAAGCTCGCCGCCCCCCGTCGCATCGACGCAGGCGGCGAGAAACCCGCCCATAGTGTCGCGGTCCAACGGGGCGGTCACGTTGAACTCACTACCGCTTGACGAAGCAGCCTGGTCCAGCGCGAAGGCCGCCACGTCCCGCACGTCCACCGGTTGGATCGTCTTACGCGGGGCGCCAGGTGCAAGGATCGCTCCCCCCGTTACCTTTTTCGTGGCTCCGCAATGGGGCCTCCGGCCTTCGGGTCCGGCATGACTTCCCCCCCCCCCTTGTTGTTGATGATCCGGGGGGTGGTGTCACCGGGCCCGGAGGCATCGACGGACCGCTGATGAGGGGCTTGAGCACCGGCTTCACCCAGGCCGGAAGAGCTCTCCGTAACGTGGATGTGGCAGCTCGGTGCCCTGGCAAGGCCGGACGAAAGCGTGATGGAGGGGCCTGCACGTGATCGACACCGGGGACATCGACGTCTTCCTCGGCCTGGACGTCGGCAAGGGCGAACACCACGCCACCGCCGTCACACCGGCTGGGAAGAAGGCGTTCGACAAGCGGCTGCCCAACACCGAGCCCAAGCTCCGCGAGCTGTTCGCGAAGCTCCAGGCCAAGCACGGGACGGTGCTGGTCGTGGTCGACCAGCCGGCCTCGATCGGGGCCCTGCCGCTGGCGGTCGCCCGGGACATGGGCTGCCCGGTCGCCTATCTGCCGGGCCTGACAATGCGGCGGATCGCCGACCTCTACCCCGGCGAGGCGAAGACCGACGCGCGGGACGCGTTCATCATCGCCGACGCCGCCCGGGCGACGCCGCCCGGGCGATGCCGCACACGCTGCGGGCGATCGACGGTGAGGACGAGACGATCGCCGAGCTGGAGATGATCGTCGGCTTCGACGACGATCTGGCCGGCGAGGCCACCCGGGTCGCCAACCGGCTCCACGGCCTGCTGACCCAGATCCATCCGTCGCTGGAACGGGTCCTGGGACCGCGGTTGCAGCACCCGGCCGTCCTCACGCTGCTGGAACGGTTTGGGTCACCGGCCCAGATCCGCAAGGCCGGACGGCGCCGCCTGGTCACCCTGTTACGGCCGAAGGCCCCGAGGATGGCCGAGCGTCTGGTCGAGGACATCTTCACCGCCCTGGACGAGCAGACCGTCATCGTTCCGGGCACCGAGGCGGCCGCACTGATCGTCCCAAGCCTGGCCGGCTCCCTGACCGCCGTCCTTGACCAGAGGAAACTGCTGGCAGGGCGGATCGAGGAACTCCTGGAGGCCCACCCTCTTTCCAAGGTCCTGAGGTCGATGCCGGGAGTCGGCGTCAGGACCGGAGCCCGCATCCTGATCGAGGTCGGCGACGGCAGCACCTTCCCGACCGCCGGCCACCTCGCCGCCTACGCCGGACTCGCCCCGGCGACCCGCAGCTCGGGCTCCTCGATCCGCGGCGAACAGCCTTCCAGGAGAGGAAACAAGCAGCTCAAACGGGCTTTCTTCCTCTCCGCGTTCGCGGCCCTGGGCGACCCGGCATCCCGGATCTACTACGACAAGAAGATCGCCCAGGGAAAACATCACCCCTAGGCCCTGCTCTGCCTCGCCAGACGCCGGGCCGACGTGCTGTTCGCGATGCTCCGCGACGGCACCTTCTACGAACCGCAGTCGTCGGTCGCAGTCACCTGACCTGCGGGTCTGCGAGAAGAACGACTCGATCGGCCTCTACATCGAAGCCGAGCACTGGATGGCCATGGTCGCTTTCCGGGTCCATCAACACGGGCTTGTCCAGCCGCCGCCCGATCTCACGGAGGAAGCCGCAGAACACGTCAAGCCGATCCTGGCCCTGCAACTCCCGCAGGTCGACGTCGAAGTCGACTTCATCGTCGGCATGAAAACGGAAGATCGCCAACACCTCGGCAGTGGGCCAGACCCGCAGGTCGGGGCACTCTGCATCCGCCGGGCGGGACAGCACGGCCTCCGCCCGAGGCACCGGAAGCACCGTCTCCCCTTCGGAGTACTGGCACTTCCATCCCTTCTCCGCGACAAGATCGAGGACCGCCTGCCAGTCATCCACCGAGGCATCCGGGACACGCACGTCCGGCAACGATCCCATCAAGTCCGGGTCGAAGAAGGAACTCACGTCATCCCACAGCAGATCAGCCACCCCGCCATGTTGCCCGGCTCGCCAACCCGACGCACCCCCGTTTCCCTTGACCAAAGAGATAGGGGCACCCCCCTTTGCAGCCCGCTGCAGCCACCACGGAAGGCGGCCCACGTATTCCCCGGGCCCCAGGATGACGCCAGGCCGCAGAATCGAGACACGGGAAGCGCCGAACGCCTCCTTCGCCGCGCGCTCGGCGCCGGCCTTCTGCCGACCGTAGTACCAGTCCGGGCCGTCCCAGTTCGCGGGGAGTCGCCCATAGTTCACGTCGGCGTCAGCCGGTGCGTCGAACAACTCCGAGGATTCCGTGAGCGGCTCGTCCGGCCATCCGCGGTAGGCGTTCACGGTCGAGATATAGACGTACTTCCGCGCGACGGGTTCCAGCGCCCGTGCTCCCGCCAGCACGTCGCGCGGGGCAAGCTCGGAGGCCGAGGTGTCGACCACGGCATCCCAAGGCCCCTGTTGCCCCAATCGCACCAGGTCCTCGCGTACGGTGCGATCTCCGTGGATCTCGTGTGTTCCGTCCGGCGCGGTGCCGGACCTTCCCCTGTTGAAGGCGTCAACAGATCACCCGCGATCGAGTGCGGCCTGGGCAACTGCCCGTCCGAGAAACCAGGTTCCGCCAAGCACCAGAATCTTCATGATGCTGATCCTGCCCGCCGGCTTGCCCTCCGTGCCACCACCTCGGCGTGTCCCGTCCTGCCCGACCGGCCGGGGCGTGCTGCCGTGCCGTCTCTACCGATAGTGACAGGTGGCGGTTAACCAGGTGACCTGGACGAGTGGACCGCCAACGTCGTCGGGGTCGTCCGGGGCAGCGACCTGCCGAACCTGCTCGATCTGCCGCTCGATCTCACGCAGGTTCTCTTGGAGATCCATGGTCACTACGCCGTCGACGGTGACCTTCAGCAGGTCCACGAGGAGCTTCGCTCTGCGCTCGCCCAGCGCAATCACGCGCAACGAGCACAGTCGGAAGTACCGTCGTTCCAGGTCAGCCGGATCTGTGTGCCGGTCCTAGCTGCGCCGATAGTCACGACCGCTGAAACTCGTCCACCCGCTCCTCCTTCCGCGCCATGGGCCGCCGCCGGAGTGTTTCCGACGTCGGCCCCGGTCTCGTGCGTCACGACGCGGTGGTGGCCGAATGGCTGCCGCGTCGGGTCGGGGACTTCTTCGCCCCACCAGCCCCGGCTGCCTCCGGTCGAGCCTCCTTGTCCTCCACGACGCCCTCGACGGAGTCGGTACCGTGCAGGGAAGCCAGCCACTCGCGGTTGGCGGTGGTGGACTCGTACGTCGAGATGGGCTGGATGGACATGTGCGTGTCCCATGGACGCTGCGGTCAGAATCCGCACACCGCCCACCGAGGCGATGTCGCCCACGAAGTTCAGGGAGCGTGGTCCCCCAAGGCTTTGGCATGGACTAGCGGGCGGCGGCGTCGCTGAACTCCGCTATCCGCCCACGACGTTTGGCCATCTCCAGCCCGGCCGAACCGGGCTTCGGCACCGGGGTCGTGCGGATCGGGCCGCGGCCGGCCGGGGCGCCCGTAGAAGCGGCCGGTGCCGGCGTGCGGACTTCACCGAACAGCTCGGGGCACCTCGTGCGGAGCTGTTCGGCGGCGGCCTGGATCTGGGCTCCGCCGGCGCCCTCGTCGTCCACGGCCAGCGGGGCGCTTGGCGTCCACCAGATCATCGCCTTCCGCGCCGAGCGCCACCAGCGCGGCCCGGCGCAGCGCCGCTCGGTCGCCGCCTGTTCCCGCCGCTCCACCTCCGACATCGCAGCCCGTTCACCCTGCGCCTTTTCACGGGTGAGCATCTTGCCCAACCGGTCCTGGGTAAAGGTGATTTGCTGCTCCTGGTCGCCGTCGTCCGGGCCGTCGTCGAGCTGGTCGTTCGTCTCATCCTCCGAGGAGGCACCGAGATTGGGGTAGATCGGCCGTCCGCCACGGCGGAAACCGATAGGACGGCGAGGCGGCAGGGGCCGGACCATGTATCTCCTCCAGAGCGCGCCCCCGCGCTGTGAATCAGTGAGCTTCTTCAGCGCTGCCGCTCCAGAGTGAGGATGGCCTTGGCGATTGACGTCATGCGGTTGGGGCTGCATCGGGACCTGCGGAAGATTCGCC
>NZ_JBEXEQ010000032.1:0-61655 GCF_040703155.1 Streptomyces sp. NPDC005435 | reverse complement strand
AGCGGGTACCACATCGCTGCGCGATGTGCAAGGGGCGCGGTCGCTGCGCTCCCGCTGGCCCTCGCGATGCGAGGGCCGTCCCTTCCGCTGCGCTCCAGGGACGGGTGGGGCCGGCCGCTGCGCGCTCGGCTGGCCGCGCGATGCGCGGCCGGGCCGATCGGGTCGGTGGGGTGCGGCTAGTGGGGCCTCCAGTATGGGGGTTGGGGGAGCGCGGGGCGCTCCCGGCGGGTCCGCTGCGCTCCCCCGCCTGACGGTCCTTCCGGCTGCGCCTCCAGAACCTTGGGGCCCGCTGGCGCGGGCCGGGCTGGCTATGAGGGGGTGGGTCGCTCGTTGGGGTGGGGTTCTAGTGTACCGCGTGCATCAGGTTGATGCAGCATGTACCGTTGGCGGAAACACGGGACACCCCCCAACCATCCGGCCGGGGCGCGGCTTTTGATGCAAGGTCAATGCCGGAATTCGGTTACCCCACTCGCGCGAGGAATAACGAATTGGGAAGCTGTGGACCCGAGCCCCAGAACGGTACCTCAGATAGGGGAAAGGCTGAATTTCGGCGTGCGGAGGTACCGGAGCCGAATGGCCCCCTGGGGCCGGGCGGCGGAACCGCCCACCGGCCCCAGCCACGCTTCCTCGCTTTTGAGCGTCACGGCCGGTACCACCCGAGACTCAGAGCCGCTGCTGCCGACCACGGCCCGCACGAGGGCGCGGCGCCGCACGCGAAGCCGCCTCAGCCACCACGCCCCGGCCCTCCTGGCGGGCGCGGGCGAGGCCGGACACGCCCGACTCGCCGCTGCTGCCAGCTCGGTGACACCGGGGCCGGCACCCGCCGGACGGCCGGGAGGGGTGTCTTACAGACACCTAAGAGTGCTCACGGCCTCAAAACGCGCTGACCTGGGAAAACGCCGAACGGCGTGTTCTAGATCTCCAGAACAAAGGGGGGTCGGTTTGTTCTGGAGATCTAGAACAAACTCCGGGCGTGTCGAGGCGGTGCAGCGACCCGGAGGAGGCGGCGCGTGTTCTACCCCTCTGAAACAAGACGGTTCCCCTAGTGGTACCGTTCGGCCCACAACAGATGATCTTCCTGGAGGCTTTGATGGAGCAGCTGCCGGTTGTTCGGCCCGGCCAGCGCGTTGTCGCCCGGTCGGACGGCAAGGGCGGCATGGTCGTCAGTGTCGAGAAGATCCAGGGCCGCGAGTTCGCGGTCAGCGCGGAGGTCAAGGGCTACGTCCTGGACGCCCGGCTGCTGATGGACGTCCTGGGCAGCCTGAAGATGCCGGGCAGCTGGTTCCAGGTGTGGTGCAAGCTCGTGGCCGCGCAGGACCCGGCGTACCACGGAGTCGACCGGACGAAGGCGCCGCGCGGGTACGTCCGGATCAACCAGCGCGACCTCCAGCAGCTGTGCAGCCTGTCCGCGGCCTCGGTGAGCGAGCCCGCGCAGTTCTTCCACCAGATCGGCTGGATGCGGACCGCGAAGCCCGGCGTGCTCCAGCTGAACCCGTGGCTCACGGTGGCCGGCACCTCCGCCGAGCAGGAGCAGTGGCAGAAGGAGTGGAACGCCGCCAAGGGCCCGGCCTGCATCATCCCGGCCCCGGACTACCCCGCTGAGTGGCGCGCGGAGCGAGCGAAGGCCAAGAAGGCCGCCGAGATCGCCCGCCGCAGCGAGAAGGTCGTGACGCTGTCGCGCCGCCGCCTGCCCGCCCGGAAGGCGAGCGCGTGACGCGCACGGGCATATCCTCAGAGCCAGACGACAACGACCAGGAGGCACTCGTGAGCACCACTTACGTCCCTGGCCCCCCGTCCAACGAGCCGATCACGCTCACCCGCGACGCTCTGCGGATGCTCGCCCTCGTGGACATCTCCCTGACCGCCCGACGCGTGCTCGACGTCCTCCTGGCCCTCCAGGACCCCGACAACGGCGCCGTCGGCATCAGCCAAGCCGAGATGGCACACGAACTCGGAGCCGGGAAGCCCGCGGTGAACCGCGGCTTCAAGGAACTGCGAGAGGCCGGCCTCGCCTGGCTCCTGCGCCGCGGCTGCTACCAGCTCCACCCCGTCCTCACCGGCGGCCGGGTCGCCGGCACCGCGATGGCGGTCCCCGAGATCAACACAACGCCCGCCGAGGACTTCACCGAGCAGCGGCGGACCCGCTTCGCCGCCCAGGTCGCCAACCTCGCGCAGAGCGCCTGATCAGCCCCTCGGGGCCCCTCCCGACGCCACGGCGCCGCACCCCAGGGTGCGGCGCCGTTCGCGTGCCCGAGCCGCACGCCATGCCGCCTGTCGGTATCACCAGGGGTACCGACATGTTCTAGTTCTCCAGAACACGCGCCGCTCCGGGCGGGCACCCAAGGCGTACATCGTTCCCCTCCAGGGGAAAGCCCAGGTCAACGGCGCGCGGCGGCGGGTGACGGTATCACCAGGGGAACCGTCTTGTTCTGGTTCTCCAGAACAAACTCCGTGACCAACAGTGCCCGGACCGAAGGCGCGTACATCGTTCCCCTGGAGGGGAAAGCCGCAGGTAGCACGGTGCGTACGGGCGTTCCCGGGGTGGAGCTCCGCGTGCCGCCCGCCCGGGGGCCGGCCGTCGCGGTAGGAGTGGAGGATGACGTACGACTTCGGCCACCACTTCACCCGGGAGCTGAGCAACTGCTTCGGCCCGGACCCCGAAAGCTGGCCCGCGACCGCGGAGCGGGTGACCCCGTTCCTCGCGATCGTCGTGGACGCCCTGGGCGTGGACGAGGGCCTGCGCTGGTTCGAGGCGGCTCGCAAGGCCCACCGGCGGGTGACCGAGGCGGAGCGCGACCGCAGCTACAACTTCGGCTTCGCCCACTACCTCGACACAGCGACCGGGGTGGACAAGGACGTCACTCTCCCCGTGCTGGCGGCCTTCGAGGCGCTGAAGGCCGCGTACGTCGTTGCCCGCCACGAGGACAGCACGGACGTCGACGTGTACTTCGAGCACGCGGCGCAGGCGTGCTCACGTCTGGGCGCCGCACGCCGCGCCCGGGTGCAGCAGCTGGAGCAGGGCCGGGAGAGGCAAGCGGCCGCTGCACGGTGAGGCCGGCCTTGCTGCACGAGCAGCACCCGTGTGCCGCCCGGGTCGGGCAATGCTGCACCGAGCGCGGGACGGACCGGCGCAGCACCTCGGTCTTGCACCCTTCTGCTGCCCTTGCACCCTTCACCACCAGGAGCAGCAGCACGTGCAGCACAGCGGGCAGCAGGCCGGAGGGTGCAAGGCGCCGGCTGGTGCCGGAGACCTTCGCCGGGAGATCGCGGAGGCCGTGCGAGCGGGCCGGGGTCGGGCGCCGTCTTGCACCCCAATGTAGTTAGGTACTTGTAGTACCTATGTGCGGGTAGAACTCTCTTCCCCCTGAGAGCGGAGCTCGCGGCCGGGGAGCGAGAACGCCAGCGCCGGAGACGAGCTGCGGGACGTCGGCCGGCGCACTGCGGAGGCCCCGTGATCGTACGAAGCGCTGTACGCCGCTGCGCGGGCACGAGAAGCCCGTGATCGTCGCTCGGGAGCCCGGAACGGCTCAGAGCGCCGCAGCGAGCCGCACAGCCCCGGGAAGGATCATCTGCGCCCCGGGCTGAGCGCGCCGTGGCGCACCGTGCGATTACTGCGCACCCACCAGAACCGCCAACCGGCCATCCGCGTCAGCGAGGTCTCGCGCGGCCTCTACCACCGGTATCTCGCCTACGGCGGGTGAGGGGCAGCGCGCTCGTCATCAGGTCAGTCAGTCCTAGGTCTTCCTCTTACGCGAGCGATCCCTCACCAACCGGCGGACCCGATCCCTCACCAAACGACGGACACGCCGCTCCGCCGCGGATCGTCCTCGCGGTCGGCGCCGGCCTCTTCGACGCGGGCGGGCAGCACGCGGTCGGCCTGGTCCAGGAGGTCGTCGGTCAGACCTCGATGAAGGCGATCACGACCACGGTCTTCAACGCGGTCACCCAGTACACGAGCCGGACCCGTTCGACGTCGTCGACGTACTGGCGCAGCCGCGGCCCGGTGCTGTCACCGGGGAGCAGCTCGCCCGCCTCGGGGTCGACGGAGACGACGACCAGGGCGCGGTCCAGGGCGTGCAGCTCGGCCTCGCTGGTGATGGCGTCCAGCTGCTTCGCGGCGGAGTCGGAGAACGCGATCCGGGCGCGGCGGGGGCCGTGCGGTGCGGGCATCAGGCGACGGCCGGGCGCTGGGCGGCGAGCCGGGCGAGGTGGGCCTCGCGCAGCTCCTCCCACGGCGTGCAGTCCTCCACCGAGGGCAGCCCGTTGGTGGCGATGTCCTCCAGGACGGCGGCGAGCTGGTCGGCGCTCTCGCGGGTCCGGGCCGCGTACGCGCGCAGCCCGTCGGCGGCGGCGGGCTCCAGCTGCTGCCGGACGGCGGCGGTGTCGGCGGGGGCCGGCTGTTCGCTCATCGAGGGCCTCCAGGGCGCGAACGGGCGTGTGCCACCACGGTATCGGCCGGGCGCGGGCCTCGGGGACCACTCGCGCGGACCCGGCCGGGAGCGGGCCGGCCGCGGCTCACATGCCGAACGAGGACTCGACGTCGTCGATGATCTCGCGGGCCAGCTCGGTCACGTCGTCCTCGATGGCGGGGAACTCCTCGGTGTCGAGCGCCCGGCCTGATCCAGGTACTCGCGGATCCTGTCCACGATGGTGGTCAGCGGGTAAGCGTCGTCGTCCACGGCGGCCTCCGTCCCGGTGCTCAGGCGGGCAGGCCGGGCAGGACCTGGCCGTCGGTGATCTGGGGCCGGGCGGTCAGGGCGTGGCCGTCGCAGACCACGTACCGGTCGCCGTTGTCGGCCTGGACGGTGTGGGTGGCCGGCTCGGTGCAGGCCGCGTCCAACCGGTCGTACGGCCAGACGTTGAAGCAGACGGGGTCCATGCACCAGGAGTCGAAGCCGTCGGCGGTGGCCCGCGCGCGGGCCTTGAGGGTGGCGCCGTGCTCGGGGCACACGCCCCACGGCACGGTGCACCGGCTCGGGTCGGCGACGGTGCTCTGCAGGGCCTGGGC
Organism: Streptomyces sp. NPDC005435; assembly: GCF_040703155.1. Classification (NCBI taxonomy): domain Bacteria; kingdom Bacillati; phylum Actinomycetota; class Actinomycetes; order Kitasatosporales; family Streptomycetaceae; genus Streptomyces; species Streptomyces sp. NPDC005435. Next base: position 56,647 of record NZ_JBEXEQ010000032.1, on the reverse strand, counting down.
GTAGAGCGCGGCGGTGGCGCTGTCGGCAGTCACCCCGGCGATTCTTCCGCAACCGCCGGGGCGCCCGGGGCCGGTCCCGCTGGTTACGTTCCGTATCCGCGCCCGGCGAAGGTGTCACGCTGTCGGGTGGAGCCGAAAATCGGGGTCAGCCCCGTGATTGCGGGCCCGAAGGTCAGCGTGACACCCCGACGTGACAGCCGGATCAGGAGGGCGTGACACCCCGGCGTGACAGTCCGATGTGCACGCTCGGTGATCAGCGGGCGGGGTGCGCGCGGGTGAGGAGCGCGGTGAGCGCGGCGGCGGCTTCCGGCTCGGACGTGGCGAGCCGGGCCGCGAACGGCAGCTGGTCGACGTCGGCGTCGGGGACCAGGCGGACCAGGGCGGCGAGCAGCGCGGCGTGGGCGAGGACCGGAGGGGTGAGGAGGCCGGCGGCTTCCTCACGGGCGGCCGGGTCGCGGTAGTGCCCACGGCGCGCGGCCAGGGCACGGGCGAGCCAGCCGTCGACGTCGTCCTGGACGTACCCGCCGGCTCGCCGGGTCAGCTCCTCGCGTACGGCTTCGTCCCCGGCCCGGGGCTCGGTCTGCTCCAGCGTGCCGAGCTCGCGCAGCGCCTGGAGCTCGTCGGCGCGGGCCGCGACCCGCTGTGCTTCGCGCAGGTCGGCCTCCCGGGCGGCGGCGCCCGCGGCGTCGGCTTCGAGCTCCGCCCGGACGACGGAGTCGGTGTCCGGGTCGTAAACGGTGCCCGCCGGCGCGGCGGCGAGCAGCTGCTCGATGCGCTCCCACTCCGCCAGCTCGGCCGGGCCGCGGACGTCGTCGGCCAGGTCCTCGTGCCGGGACGCCTGCCGCGCGTCGAACCGGGCGTCCTCGAGGGCGGCCGCGACGGCGCCGGCGTCCATGCCCTTCGCCCGGCGCCGTACGACGCGGCGGCCGATGCGGGCCGCGTCGACCGGCTCGCGGGGCGCAGCGAGGCGCGGGGCGAAGGGGCGGTGGGCATCGCCGCCGGGCGGCCACATCCTGGTCATCTTCGGCCTCACATTCATGGTGGGAAATCGGAGCGGGCCGCCGCCAGAGCGCTGTACGGCGGCCCGCCGATACGTTTTATAGCAGGCCCTCAATACGGCAGGATCAGAACCGGAAAGAAATCGAGGACACCGCCGTAAAATCTGCGCGCAGCCCGTCGGCCCGTGTGCCCCATTCCGTGAAATACGACTCGGTGATGGCCTCCGCGACGATCGGATGCAGATCCTCCTCCGTCGCACCGGCCTCCTGGAGCTCCAGGATCTGCTTCACGTAGGTGGGCGAGATGTCCGTGGTGATCTGCCGCTCGCGGCCGTCGTCCGAGCTGCCCGTGCACGTGAACCCGAAGTATGCCGTCACCTCCACCATCATCCCCCTGGACGTGGACGCCGCCGCGCGCGCTTGTGCTCTGACCTGCGGTTGCCACTCGGATTCCGTCTCCTCCACCAGGGCGGCCTGGAGGCGCTTCTGTGGCTTCGTCAGCTTCCCTGCGAGGTAACGCTCCACCGTCCGGCGTGAGATGCCCAGGCGCTTCGCCACGGCTGCGGTAGACCCGCCCTCGCGCGTGCGGAGGAATTTCATACGGGCCTTTGCCGATTTCGGGGCGGGCCGGGTGAAGAGCTTCCGCTCCGCCCGCGCGAGGGCCTCCAAGACCTTGCCGCGGCGCGGGGCCGGCTGCTGCTGCTCGTGATCGCTCATACCTCCAGGGACCACGGTCCGCCTGTGGACAGCGGCCAGCAGCGGGCAGCGGGAGGTTGGCGAGATCGACGCGGGCCCATGCCGGATGCGCGGGAGACTGAGGCCGTGCAGCGCGTATGTCCTGCCCCGACCAAGCTGGGAGACCATGTGACGTCCAAGCCCTCTGCAAACGACGATCTGAGGGAGGCCATCGGCCACTACCTGAACGCCGTCGCCGAAGTGCTCCTGCGCGACGGTGTGCCCGTCAAATACGTACGCGCCTCGACGGACACACGAGCCGCGGCAGATGACGCCAGCATCGCGACGGACATCGACGGAGACATCGGGTTCAACATCAGCTTCGAGCGCAGCCTGTATCCGGAGAGCGAGAGCGTCGAACTGAACTGGTCAGGGACCTCCGGATGGTCGCTGCTGCCCATGGTCGACGGCGCCGATGGCTACTACGGCGGCGCACGCTGGCTGGGGGCCGGCCTGGTCCCGCCCGTCGACCGCGTCAGTTCCTTCATGGCCGTGGCCAGGCTCTCGCCCGTGGAAGCAGGCAGCAGCGAGCGGCCGTTCTACCGGCAGCCGGACAGCGACCTGACCGAGCTCTACCAGCGCCTGGCCGCGTTCGTCCCAGGCTCGAAGGGCATCCGCACCTACGGCATGTGCTTCACCAACATGGTGCAGGCCATCTACACGAACCGACTGTCGGCCGCCTTGACCGCGCCGGACGACACCGAGGTCTCCGTGACGTTCCGGCCTGGGGAGCTCGAAGCCCTGCGGCATCTCCTGGAGTATGTCCAGATCCCCGCGAACGGTCTGCTCTCGGCCTACGCCCGGCATCTGGCTGATGACCTGGACAACCGCCGTCAGTTCTCCGCGACCCCGTCGCACCAGGCGGTGGAGGTCGCCCGCTCCATCCGCAAGCAGTGGCACGACCGGCAGCAGCGCGGCGAGTAGCCGCCAGCCCCGCGCATTCGAGAGCGAGCCCGGACCAACTGGTCCGGGCTCGCGGGCTGTTCGAGGCGCGGCTGCTACAGGTCGAACTCGAGGTGTTCGACATCCGTGAACCGGACCTCCTCCAGGCTCCCGGCGCGGCGGCCGCCGTCCTGGAAGTAGACCTCCTTGAGGGCTTCGGCCGCGATCTCCTGGAGTTCGGTGTCGCTGGCGCCGGCCTGCTGCGCGTCGAAGAGGCGGGCGGCGTAGCGGGGCGGCAGGGCGACGGTCAGGTGCCGGATGCGGTCCTGGTCGGTGGAGCCGATCGGCGCGGTGTAGCCCATGCGGGCGCGGGCGTCGATGACGATGCCGCCGGTCGTCGCGGCCTTCTCGCGGGCCTTGGCCCGGATCTGCGGCTGCCACCGCTTGGTCACCTCGCGCTCCAGGCGCGCGGCGAGGTCGGCGCGCGGCCTCTTCGCCTTGCCCGCCACGTACCGCTCCACCTGCCGCTGGGACATGCCGAGCAGTTCGGCGACCGCCTTCGTGCCGCCGAGCTGCTTGACCATGTACCGCATCTGCGGGCCCGCGGACTTCGGTGCCGGGCGGGTGAACGCCTTCTGCACCGCCTTGTCCAGGCCGTCCCCGAACATGCTCATCGCCTGCGTACTCCCCTACTCGCCGTTGTCGGCGTCGGTGACGGTGCCGTCCTTGATGGACCGGGCCAGGTTGAGCTCCGGGGCGTTGAACTTGTCCCGGACCTCCTCGCCCCACAGCACGGACTGGGTGCCCTCGTGCTTGACCAGGCCGGGGTTGATGCCGAGCTTGAACCCGCCGGGCAGCGGCTTGCCCTCCCGGTAGGGCAGGAAGTCCAGCGGGCTCGGGCCGTTCGCGGCGTAGACGACGCAGTCGGACAGGATCGCGATCGGGTACTGCCCGGTGAACGCCGCGTGCTTGACGATCTTCCGGTGGAGGTTGATGCGGGTGCGGGAGATGACCGCGGCCCGGATGTCGGGCCGCCAGGTGGGGCGCTCCAGGGCACGCCACCGCTCGCCCGGCCGCCAGCCCTCGCCCCGCGGCCGCTCGCGCAGCTTGCCGATGCCGCCCTTGACCGTCGCCTTGATCGCCGTGATGACGATGCCCAGCTCCGGGTCGCGGTCCTTGTAGTTGTCCATCGCGGCCAGGAAGTCGGCCGGGGCGAGGTCGGCGTCGACGCCGAGGTCGGCCATCGTGGCGAGGTAGGCGTCGCGCAGCCGCCCGTACCAGCCGTCCAGGTAGCGGCCGTTGTCGTACCGGACCCACGCCTCGATGGGCGCGACGTCGTAGCCGAGCTCCTGGGCGTAGGCCACGGTGGGCGTCGCGTACCAGGCGGGGCCCGTGGGGCGGTCGCCCTTGGGCGTGAAGGGGGAGGGCAGCAGCGAGCCGTCCAGCTCCACCCACTCCTTGCCGACCTTCACCCTGGAGAGGTCGACGTGGGACAGGTCGACCAGCCACGAGCCGGGCAGCTTCGGGTCGAACGCGAGGCCCTTGACGTGCGTCGGCTCGCCGAGGCCGACGTTCAGCCCGTTCGCGCCGGCGGCGAAGGCCATGTTCACGTCCAGGCCGACCAGGTAGCGCAGGGTGCACTCGGCATCGGTCATCGGCCGCGCCCAGTCGTACGCCTCCTCGAACAGCTTGTCCGCCGGTCCCCGGACGGTGAAGCGCGGCAGGTCCGCCAGGAGCGGGTGCCCGTCGGGGGCCTCGCACGGCGCGCAGTCCACCGGGTCGCTGCCGAGCGACCCGGGCGTCTTGGTCTCGGCCTGCCGCAGGGCGCCGGTCTCCTCATCGCGCACGGCGTGGGTCGGCGGGTGCAGCGCGGTCATCAGCTCCAGGCCGGTGACGGCGGTGGAGCCGCGCGGCGTCATCACCCGGGACGCGTAGACGCCCAGGACGCGGGCGAGTTCCGCCGGCGGCAACTGGGCGGCGTCGCCCCAGAACCGGGCGTCCAGCGCGTTCCACGACGGGATGCACAGCTGCACGCACTGGCGGTCCGAACCCTTCGCGGGGCGGTAGATCCGCGCCCACGGCCCGAACCCGCGCTTGGTGAGCTTCCAGTCGGCGCGCACCAGCTGCTTGATGACCTTGTGGCCCTCCGGGATCCGCCCGGCGTCCTTCTCCTCCGCCGTGAGCGAGACGGGCAGGCCGTAGCGCTCGCAGGCGGCCTCGGTGAGCACGATCAGCGGGTCGGCCGGCCTTCCCGGGCCCGACAGCTTCGGCTGCCCGAGCTTCGCCTCCTTGAGCGTCCAGTCGACCAGGGACGGCAGGGACTTGGCGGGCACGTCCAGGACCAGGCCGCCGGTGCAGTACGCCAACACCTTGCCGTCGTCGTCGACGTCCAGGATCGCCAGCGGCCCGTTCTCGAACCGCGGATCGGCGCCGCCCGCCGGAGTGTTGGCCGGGGCCGCCTTCCGTGCGCCGGGCCGACGCGACGCCGCCGACGGCCTGGTGGTGCTCGCCGGACGGCGCGCACTGGCCGGAGCAGCACCGACGAGATCCGAGGCGGGGACCTGTGGACTCACTGGTGCAGTCGTGACAGCAGCCTCGGGAGCTGGACCTGTGGACAGGGTCGGCGCTTCTGCCAGATCGGGGGCGCCGGTGAACGTGGCGGGCATGGGGGCGGGGTAGAGGTCCGCGAGCTGCGTGAGCAGCCGCGCGTATGCCTCGCGCTCCGGACCGCGCGGCTCGGTCGGCTTCTTCGCCGACTCCCAGCCGGACACCGTCGCCCGCCGCACCTTCAGCGCGGCCGCGACCTCGTCCAGCGTCAGGCCGTGCGCGACCCGCAGCCGCTTGCGCTCCTCCGCCGGCGGCAGCGGAGAGCGGGACGCGACCAGCGCGTCGACCGCGTTGAACAACTCGGACATGGAGCACCTCCTGATCCACACCCTACCTCAGGAACCGTACTGTTCGCGTACATTCGCCGTACGAATTCCGTCCCTCTCTGTTGAGGGGGAGCCGGACGTTCGCTTCCGGCTCCGTCTGCACGTTGCTGGACGGAGTGTCCGGTCCGCAGGGTGCGGGCCGGACACTGGTCTACGACCGGTGCTCGAACCACCAGAAGATGAGGCCGGCGGTGCCGGTCCCGGTGCCGTAGCAGACGCCGCGAAGCAAAAAGTGGGCAGCGACGCGGCGACGCCGTCGGCCCCACTGGTACAGCCGGTTGGACTGGATCGCGGCGATCAGGGCGTGCAGAGGCTTACGCTTCATGAGGAAGGGCTCCTTGTCGGGGGCTTTTCGCGATGAGGAGCTCGTCGGGTGGCCGTGGCCTAGGAACCTGAAGGCCGCCCGGGGAGCTCCTTTGCGTGCGGGTCAGTGCCGGTCGGCGCAGCTCTGGAGGCGCTCGGCCAGCTCGCGCTCGGGGAAGACGAGAACGCTCCCGTCGTCCTTGCGGTTCGCCAGCCGTACGACCTCCTGGGTCAGGCCGGACCGGATCGCCGGTGTGACCGGGCTGCGGCGGCGGAGGTAGCCGGTGAAGTGCTCGACGAGCGCGAGGATGTCGTCGCCGTCCTCGTCGTCGCCCTGCCGGAACTGGGCGAGCCAGTAGTCGGCTTCCTTGAGTGCACCGAGCTGGAGGTGGTGCAGGTGCAGGCAATAGGCGGCGACGCGGGTGTCGGCGCCGGCGGCGAACTGCCACCAGAATGCGGCGCTCTCCTGGTGCCCGGCCAGGTAGAGCATGCAGGCGAAGACCAGGCTGCCTTCCACGTCCAGGTCGTGAGCGAGGGGGCCGGCCGGTCCGTTGGCCCCGATCTCTCTGGCCAGGCGTCCCAGGTGGTTGGTGGCCTGCGGGGTGTTGAGGACCCAGCGGGCGATGGCGGTCAGCTGGTGACCGGCGCGGGGGCCTTGCGGGACGTTGTCGCCGCGGGCGGATCCGTCGGCGGGAGGGGCGGAGGGGAACGGGGGAAGGTATCCGGTGTCCCGGGCCAGGCGGCGCAGGCCGGCCCCGACGTCGAAGGACCGCCGGGGCTCGGACAGGACGCTGCCGAGCTTGCTGAGGCGTTCTTCGATGCTGCTCACGTGTGATCCCCTTCCTTTTCCTTCTTCAGGTTGGAGGCGACGGCTCGTTCCAGACGCTCCTTGGCCTTGCGGCAGTGGTAGTCCACGGTGCTGGGCGAGACGCCCATGTAGTAGCTGATGTCCTCGGTCGTGAACTTCTGGATGTACCGCAGCACCACGACGTCGAACTGACGGGGCGGCAGGCTGTACAGGGCCTTGTACAGGCCCGACTCGCCCTCCAGCCCGGCCAGGCCCTCGCGGAACTCCTTGAGGGCCACCGGCAGGAGGCGGGATATGACGACGCGGCGCAGGACCGACCATGCCCGCGCCTGGAGGTTGCCTTCCTCCAGCAGGGCGTCCCAGTGCTTCAGGATCTCCTGCATCGCCTCGTGCACCGCTTCCTCGGCGGCGTCGTTGGTCGACAGGTGGAGCAGTGCGTACCGGTGGAACGGCTCCTGGATGTTCAGGTACAGGGCCTCGAACTCCAGTGGCATCGACTGTCTCGCGGCGACGACGGGGCTTTCGCCGTCCTCGGCGCGCAGATCATCGGTCATGAATCCTCTTCATTGAGGCGAGCGGGGGGCGGCCAAGATCGTCGACCGCGCTTGCTGGTGCGGACTACTCAACCCGGCGATCAGGCCGAACACGCATGCCTCCGACGGCGAAAACTACGCAGCGGGCCTCGTTGAATACGAAACGTGATCACTCGATCCGCTCGGATCTGCCATGAACTGCCGTTTTGTGCGCTGGAGTCGGGGGCGCACGCGCCCGCGCAATGCGCCCCTGTGATCTAGGTCATTGCCTGGACGGGCGAGTGTGGCCCAGGGGGCAGTTCGCGAATGGGTTAATTTGGCTCGAAACGCCTATCGCGCTGAGGTGCTACGGTTCCGCCCCAAAAGTTACTGGCGCGTCACAACGGCTGAAATGCGCTGCTTCTGCTCCACGAAGTCGCCCACAGATGCCTTTCGGGCGGCGGAGGCGGTCGCACGATCCTTCAGCGGGACGCGCCCATGCCCTTCCATCCCGGCCCCAGACCCCGGCGGCGCGGCCGACCCTGACGGGGCGCCGGCATCACGGCGACGTCCTCGGGCAGCCCGGCCAGCAGGCGGCGTAGCACGGCCGTGGCGGCCGGGACCGCGGCCAGAGTGCCTGCGGCCTCAGGGCCGAGGGCGGCGAGGGCCTCGGTGAGCGTGTCGATCGCGTCGACGGCGTCCTCCACTGCGCCGGCGCTCCAGGTGCTGCCGGTTGCCGCGTCGGCCAACTCGCACGCGGCATCAGCGACCGCGGCCGCGTGCCTCTCCACGCCCGGTCCCGCTGCACCCAGTTCCATGCCCTGCCCAACGATCCGCGAGGCCGAAAGCGCCCGCTCATGGTGAAGGACCCGCCAGAAGCGGGTCCTTCGTGTAGTCCTGAACCGCAGGCGGTCAGCCGGCCGACCGCAGCTCCGTCCCGACGGACTGCACGACGATGCCGCCAGCACGGGCCACGAACTGGCCCGGGAAGATGGTCGTGGCCTCGGCGAGGCGCGCCCGGAAGTTCTCGTGGCCCCTGACGAGCTTGCCATCGACTTCGTAGTCCCACGCGTCGACCGGGTGGTCGGCGAGAGCACCTTCCAGGGTGCCGATCACCTTGCCTCCGAACGCGGCAGGAGAAGCGGACGGATCGCCGGGGTACGCAACTGTCCATATCGTGTGTGCCATGTAACGGGACACTAGTCGGCTGATCAGCCACCTTGTGAATGCGGATGCCTGGAGCGACCCCGTCCTCGGAGCCGAGCCCCCGAGCTGCTGGCCGCCCGGCCGTGACAATCCGCCGGCTCTCACCTCACGCGGTCCTTCCCAGCGGTGCCGTCGGTGAGACCGCGGCCCCCGTTCCGGCTCCACGAGCGGCGCGCTCCACCCGGGCCCGGCGCAGGGCAGCGGCGTGGGAAATGCCGACCTGGCGGCGGCGCTCGGTGCGGACCGGTTCGATTGGGTCCGGCGCGTCGTCCGCGACGACGTCGGGCTCGGGGAAGGCCCGGCGGGACAGCTCCCGCATGGCGGCGGTCTGCCGCTCCACCGCTTCCGCGATGGCCGGGTCCACCCGGGAGGTCCGGGCGGCCTGGCGGTGCGCCTCGATCGCGCGGCGGTAGCCGTCCGGCGGTGTGCGGGGCTCCACCGGCGCGGTGGGCGCGGTCGGCTGCGAGGCCGGGTCGGCGGCCACCGTGGTGGGGCCTGCCTTGATGGGCGCGGGCGCCAGGACGTGAAGGGCGCGGACGTTCGCCTTCGGCACCGTCTCGTTGGCCGCCGCGATCAACTTCGGAGCGCTCCAGCGCAACTTCGTGCCGACGGCCGGAGCGTCGGGGACGACGTCCAGGCGGCCGGTGTCCGCGTCGAACTTCACGGCCTGGGCGCGGCCGGTGAGTTCGGGCACGGCCGCGGCGAGGATGGTGTCGAACCGGGCGAGGACGCTGCCGCCGGCGGCCGGGGCGACCATGCCGCGCTCGGTCATCATCATGCCGATCGCCGCGCCGAGCCCGAGCGGCTCGCGCCCGTCACACCGTACAACCGTGCCGGTGCGCCGCTTCGCCTTCTTCGTCTGGGCGGCGCCGTTCTTCTTCGCCGCCTCCCGGGCCGCGGCCAGGGCCTGGCGCGCGAGGTCGACGCCGCTCAGCTCGGTCATGCGATCACCGCCCCGGTCGTGCGCGCGGCGAGCTCGCGCAGCTGCTCCAACCGTGTCGCGAGCAGGTACTCGGCCACGCGCTCGCGGGCCGTGTCAGCGGCCCGGGTCGCGGCCGCGATGGCGTCGGCGCCGTGCGGGTTGTGCTTGAACCAGTGGCGGCCCTGCTCGGTCTTGTACGCACGCCGGGCCTCCGTCTCGGCTTCCTCGGTCCGGCCCAGCATCACCAGGGCGGTGTCCTGGTACTCCCGAACGGACTGCTGCGCGGTCTGGAGCGCGGCGAAGGCGTACGCGTCCTGCGCCGCCTCCGGGTCGGCCTCCAGAGCGGCTACGTCGGTGATCTCCAGGAACTCCTGCCACGCGACGGCGACGCTGTCGCCGATAGCCGTCCGGGCCCCTGCGGCGGCGGCCGCGACACTGCCCGGGTCGGTCAGGTCGGCGGACCAGACCGCCGCGAAGAGCCCGGCCTCACCGATCAGGGTCTCGGCCTGACGGCGGTGGTCACAGCGCTCGCACCGGCCGGCCGCCCGCTGCTGCCCGCAGTCCTCGCACGGCCGGGCCTGGCGCACCGCGTCGGCGGCGGCCGCGGCCGCGCGTTCGGCCTTCGCCCGCTCCGCCGCTGCTACACGAGCCGCAGCCCGGCGAGCCTGCTGCTCCCGGCGCCACACCAGGTCCTCCGCCTCGATGGCCGCCCGCTCGCGCAGCCGCTCCTCGAAGACGCGCCGCCGCTCGCCGTCGGACAGGCCGGGCAGCTCCCGGTCGATGTCCGCGCCGATCCGGGCGCGCCAGGCGCGGCGGGTGTGGATGACGTTGCCGCAGTTCTCGCAGTCCTCCCCGGTGTCCAGCCGGACCCCGTCGTCGCACTTGCGGTGCGAGCAAGCCTGCCGCTGGGGCAGACCCCGGCGGGTCAGCCAGGGGAACGGCTTGTCGACCAGGGCCTCGCCGCCGGTCTCGTCCAGGCGGTCGGTGAGCCGGTCGGCCAGCAGCTGCGGCGCACGCTCCGGCGCCACACCCAGGCCCGCCAGCTGTGCCAGCTCCGCCTTCGCAGCCGCTTCCACCTGGTCCTGCTGCCACCCGCTCAGCCGCTCCCACAGCCACGCCACCGGCCCCAGAGCCACCCGCAGACGAAGATCAGCCGGAAGGCCCACCCGCCGCTGCCTCTGCGCTTTGTCCCAGCCCACGGCCTTGGGCCGGCCACCGGCACCAGCCCCGGCAGCCGGGAACTCCTTCGGCTGTTCCCCGCGAAGCGGGCCGCCCTCAGCCACCGGTGATCCGGTCCTGGCAACGGCGCTGTTGCCGTCGGCGGCCTGATGCTCGCCCGCGCACGCGCGCTCCGGCCGACGGCCTTCAGCCCCACGGCCTTCGCCGGAAAAACCACCAGAGAGCTGCGGAGTAACGACGGGAGTAACCACAAAAGTGTGGTCTGCGTGGAGCTCTGCACCATCGGGACGCTCCTGATCCGCCGCATCCTCGGGGACCTCAGCACCACCGATCCCAGACATACCAAGGGCATCAGCAGCACCGGCAGGAGCATGATCTCCGACTGCACCATCGGGACGCTGCGAAAGCACCGTCTTCGAGCCCGAAATAGCCTCCGCAGAAGCCAGCGTGCGGCCGTACGCACGGGCCACCGGCAGCAGCATGACCCGACCCCGCCCGTTCATCCGCGTCTTCGTGTCCCGACGCTGCCGCGCCACGACACCGGCCTCCGTCAGCCGCGCCAGCACCTTCCGAGCCCCGGCCGGCGAGCAGCCCAGCAGCCGCGCCAGCGTCGCCGCCCCCCGCCCTTCCTTGGCCTTCACCGAGCCGCCGCACAGCTGCAGCCAGCCCGACGCCCGGGTGTTCAGCACCATCAGCAGCAGCCCGAGCCGATCGGTAGCCGCGCCCTTGCCCCTGCGGCCGGCCAGCAGCCCCGGCGGCGTCGGCTCCTTGTCCTCCGGCGTCCAGCCGGGCCCGAACAGGGCCTCGATGAGGCGCAGCAGCGTCGCCAGCTCCGACTTCGACAGCGCCAGCGGGTGCCCCGCCCCCCCGCCCTTACGGGCCCGCCACAGCGGCATGACCAGGCAGTTCAGCCCGGTCGGGTGCCCCTTCGCGTCCGTCACCACCTTGGTGTGCACGGCGTCCGACTTCCGCAGTGGGTCCAGCACGTAGCGGTGGATCGCCGACTCGCCCACCCCCAGCCAGCGGCCCAGCTCCGCCACCCAGATCGAGGTCTGGTTGTCGTTCTTCTCCCCCTTGGGCGCCCGCGACTTCGCGTACAACACCACGGCCGCCAACTTCGGCGCGTCCTTCAGCCCGGCGATCGACGGGTCCGCCAGCAGCGCCTGGACCGCGTCGCGCAGCCGGAGCCGCATCGCGCGACCAAGACGCAGCGGGTCGTCCGGGCCGCCGTCACCTGGCTGCCCGAAGGCCGGCACCGACCGCAGCGTGGCCCGCTGCCGCGGAAAGTTTGCAGAGCTGTCCACGGAGTCGGCGGCCGGGTCCGACTGCATCGCGATGAGCGTCGCCCTCGACATCACAGGGACACACCCCCGCCCACGCAGTAAACCGGGGTTGGTGTGACACTCCACTCCGAAGAATCTTCGTGATTAATGCTGTTAACAGGGCAAACAGGGTGTGCGAATCCCGTCACGCGAGAAGCGCGGGGGGTTCGAACCGGCGCGAATCGGGCACGGTCGAGCTGACAAGGAGACACCAGGTCGTGCACTATGACGGGGACACCAACTTCCATAAGCAAGCTGACACAGTCCGCAGAGCGGGATGGTCGGCGAGTGGATGTGAAGGGGTGAGCCCTCTTCGTGAGAAGCGGGCGGACACCGATCGGGTGGAGGGAGATTTCTCCTCTTCTCTCGGGGGTGCCGAATCGCGAAGCCCCTGTGGTGGGGGCATCGCGATCGGGACCGAATCGGTGAGCGCAACTGGGTGCTGCGCGGCTGTGGTGGCCGTGGTTAGCGGCCGGTGGTGCTGGTGGCCCTGATGAGGGGCCGGATTCGAAATGAGCGGCTTGATAAGCCGCAGCTCAGGACCGGCGGCAACCGGGACCTGAGCAGACGGGCCGCGCGAGGCCAGCGGATTGGTAGTCCGCCTCTTGGCGCGCGCGGCCGATGGCCACTAGGTCATCCCGATCCCCCTTCGGAGACCGGCGTCGGCATGCCCTCATCCGGCTTCGCGGCCTCGGGATACCGCTCCGCGAGCCGGTTGAGCAGGTGCATGTAGACAGCGCGGTGCGGACGTCGGGGATGGGTATGCCCCAGCTCCCAACGGGCCACGGCAAGGCGCTTCACGCCCACGGCCTCCGCGACCTCCTGTTGCGTGAGGCCGGCCGCGAGGCGCAGCTTCGCGCGCACAGCTGGTGGCGGCAGGATGTCGTCCACAAGGGCGTCGACCCGCTTCAAGCGGTCCGGGTCGGTCACGGTGCAGCCTTTCAAGATCGATGATTCCCTGAAAGATACACGATGCGATCTCCGCCCGGGAGTGAACATCACCGTGGGCCTCGTGCCGCGCGATGCCCGATAGGGTCCGTGCACGTGGCCCGCCTCGCGTTTTTCGATCTGGACGGCACGCTGGTCGACCGGAAGTCGGCGCTCAGCGACGCGTTGACTCGACTGTGCCGTTCCCGCGCGCTCTCCCCAGATGCCGAACGGTGGTTGCGCACCGAGCTGGTCGACCGCGCGACAGCGGGCGACTTCGCCCGGCTGCGGGAGTCCTTCGGCTTGGAGGTGTTGGCTGCGGACCTGTGGCAGGAGTACGTCGACCTCATGGCGGCCGCCGTCACCTGCCGCCCCGAGGTCCTCGAGGACCTGGCCCGCCTGCGCGCGGCCGACTGGACCATCGGCGTCATCACCAACGGGGCGGGCGACATCCAGCGCGCCAAGCTCGCCGGGACCGGTCTCGCCGACCTGGTCGACGGCGTCGCTGCCTCGGGCGACCTGGAGGTCTGCAAGCCGGACCGGCGCCTGTTCGAACTCGGGGCCGCGCGGTGCGGCGTCAACCTCGCGGACGGTGGCTGGATGGTCGGCGACAACCCGACCGGGGACATCGGCGGCGGCCAGCGAGCTGGCCTGCGTACCATCTGGCTGCGCGGCCGCCCCTGGCCCGACGGACTTCCTGCTGCGCACCACGTCGTGGACGACGTCACCGACGCCATCACCATCCTGCTCACCGAGACGGAGTAACACCGTGGACCAACCGACTGTCGGCATCCTCCACCCCGGCAGCATGGGCGCGGCCGTCGCCGCCTGCGCCGCGACTAACGCGGCTGCGGTCTTGTGGTGCGAGGACGGGCGCAGCGCCGCGTCCGTGGAGCGCGCCGTCGGGTTCGGGCTGACACCTGTGTCGACGCTGGCTGAGCTGCTGGACCGCAGCGACATCGTCATCAGCCTCTGCCCGCCGGCCGCGGCCGAGGACCTGGCCCGCGCCGTCGCCGGGCACAGCTTCGCCGGGGTATACGTAGAGGCGAACGCCATCAACCCTGAGCGCACGCAGCGGATCGCCGCGCTGCTACCGGACGCCACCGTCGCGGACGGCGGCGTCGTCGGCTCCCCGCCGGTCGGCGGCAAGACGCCGACCCTGTACTTGTCTGGGCCTGCTGACGCGACGGCCCGCATCGAGACGCTGTTCGCGGACACCGCCGTCCAGGCCGCAGTGCTGGGCACGGAGGTGGGGCAGGCGTCCGCGTTGAAGCTGTCGTACGCCAGCTTCCAGAAGGCATCGCGGGTGCTGGTGGCGCTCGCGGTCGGCATGGCACGCGAGCACGGCGTCGACCAGGAGCTCATCAAGGTCGCCTCAAGGCGCACCGATTCGTACCTGTCCGAGCCGCAGTACGTCGCCAAGACCGCCGCCCGCGCCTGGCGCTGGGGCCCGGAGCTGGAGGAAGCCGCCGACACCCTCGCGGCCGCCGGCCTCCCCACGGAGATGCTGCGCGCGGCCGCGGCCACGCTGGCCCGGTGGCACGGCGTCAAGGACGACAGCGAGCTCACGCTCGCCGACGCCCTGGAACGACTCGCCCAGCCGTAGCCGACGCTCATGCCGTCGCTGCTCCCGCCCGCTGCGCCAGCAGCTGGTCGATGAGCCGCGCTGCGTCCTGCGGCCCCGACGTCGTGGTGTCCACGGTCAGGTCCCAGACCGTGCCCGGGTGCGAGTCCAGATCCTCGCGGGTCGCGTCCCACGCCGCCAGGCGCGCCGCGGTGTCACTGTCGCCGCGTCCGGCCGATCGCTGCTCGGTCACCTCGCGCGGGCACCACAGCAGCACGACGGACCAGCTGGCCGGGTAGCCGTCGACCAGCGCTTGGACGCCGGCGACCTGCCCGACGTGCACAACGGGCACCCCGGCCTCGAACGCCGCGTTCAGGCCGGGCGCGTCGATGACGTACGTGTTGCCGTAGCGGCTGTTCGCGTAGACGACGTCGCCCGCGGCCTCCAGCTCGCGCAGCTGTTCCGCCGTACCCATCCGGTAGCCGGCCGACTTGCCCGTTCCGACCTTGAGCCGCGTGAACTGCGCGTACCTGGAGTCGAGTTCGCTGAGCGCGGTGGTGACGGTGTCCTTGCCCGAGGCCGGCGGCCCGTAGAGGATCACGCCTTGCTTCTTCGTCACGCGTACATCGCTCCCATCGCCTGCCGGGCCTGGTCCGCGAGCGTCACTGCGGTGCCCAAACGGTTGTCGACAACGAGGTGCGGCACCGCCGGGCGCAGGTTGAGGTCGATCGTGGCCATGTACTCGTTCCACCGCTGGAGCTTCCATGCGTCCCGGGCCGCTGAGCGGAATCCGATGTACTCGCGCATCGATTCTTCGTCGCAGCGTACCCACACCGGGAAGACGTCGACGCCCATCGATCCGGCGCGGTTGGCCAGGCGCTGCATCCAGTCCGAGTCAGTCATTTCGGCGATGAACGGTGCGGTCAGCACAGTGGAAATGCCGCACTTGATGTTGGCCATGGCTGACTGCATCAGGCAGTCGTACTCCACGGGCCGGACCTTCTCGCGGTAAAGCTCGGTGTGCCGGTCGTTTGCGTCGCCGCCCAGAGCGACCAGGAGGCGCTCCACGAGCGGGCGGGTGAGCGGGTCCTTATCGAGCAGCGGCCAGCCGGTCAGTTGAACGAAGAAGCGGGCGAGCTCGGTCTTGCCGCTTCCGGCGAAGCCGCCGACCAAGATGAGCACGGGACGGTGGGGGTCGCCGCCTGTGTGCCGACGCTTCCACGCGTCAATGATCCGCTGCTGCAAGTCGAAGTGGTCGGCTTCGCCCGAGCCCGGCGTGATGCGGTGAATGGCTCGCTCAACCGCCAAGACCTGCGACCCGTTGAGGCGGTCGTCCATCGGCGTGAGCTTGAAGGAGGTCTCCTCACCAGGCAGCGCGGTGCGGAAACCCAGGTCGGGCTCGGTAGCCCGGTACAGGAGGCAGTAAGCCCGTCGGTAGTGCGGACCGGGGTAGACCTCGCCTTGCTCGTGTTGCCAGAGAGTCTGCGGATTCGCGGCGGGGATGCCCTTCAGCTTGGCCTTCTCGGCAACCTGACGGAGGCGTTCACCGGCCTTCTCCAGGGTCAGACCGTGAGCCTCACGCTGCTCGCGCAGCTTGTCCGGACGCCAGCCCGCTCGGTGCTTCCCCACCCTGTGACCCTCCGTGATCGTCATGGCCGTGAGCCTAGAGCCAGGCCCGCAAATCCCATGTGTACGTAGATGTTGAAAACCCGTGAACACGGGTGTGTACGAGCTTCGACAAGCCTTTGTGATGTCGCGCTGCGGCGCTCGCGAGTGTGATGGCCCCCACAAGACGACCAGTCATGAGGGGGCTCGAGATGGGGGAGTTGGGGCGCTCAGGCATCGAACGCGTACTCCAGCACGTAGGCCGCGCTGTCCATGGTCATCTCGGTCACTTCGACTGCCTCAAGGTCAGCGTCGAAGGCCGTGCGGCACAGCTTCATGACGGGACGCTCCAAGGGCATGGCCAGTCCTTCGGCCTCCTCAGCGACGGGCAGCCGGCATCGGATCTCTTCGCGGAAGTGAGCGGGCGCGTGCCCGATCTCAGCGAGCCGGGCGTACGTTCCGCCTTCGCCGGTGTCCACGCGCATGATCGCTGTGCCTTCGGCCAGGCCAAGAGGCAGGTACGAGGTTGCGAGCATGACGGGTCTGCCGTCCAGCACGAAGCGTCGGAACCGAGCGCAGACGAGTTCGTTCTCGTTGACGTCCAGCATCCGGGCGATGTGCGGTGGTGCGGCCACGGTGTCCACACGGACGTCGATTGTGACGGGCCGTTCCTCGTCAGCCGACCAGATGGACTTGCCAGCGCCCCACTGCTCACGTGCGAGTCGCTGGATGCCGTGACGCCGGATCGGGCGGAACTCGATGACCCGAGCGCCGGCGCCCTTCTTCGTCTCCACCAGGCCCTCGATCCGAAGGATCTTCAGCGCCTGGCGGGCGGTAAGCACAGCGACCTCGTACTGGGCGGCGAGCGCACTCTCGCCCGGCAGCCGATCGCCGGGGCCGTACTCGCCGGACTCGATCGCCGCCTTCAGATCATCGGCAATCCGCTGGTACTTGGGCCGCTGTTCGCCCGTGTCACTCGCCATACGTCTCCCTACCTCGTTAGCGATCCTACGGCCGCTGGCTATCGAGGAACCGGCAAGGGCGCCCCGGTGTGTGAGGGAGCCGCCAGGAGAGCGTACCTCGTTAACGTAGCTCTTGACATCGCTAACGAGGATCGGTGTACTGAAGACGCACCGAACCTCGCTAACGAGGTCGGGGCGGGGGCGCCGAAGAGGTGCTGCTTCGCCCTGCCCACTCGCCATCGGGACGCCTCCCGAGCTCAGCACATCCGAGAGGAGCACCACTCCATGAACGCCATCTCCGGTCCCGCCACCGAGCACTTCGACGCCGAGACGCTCGCGCTGCTGGCCGACCTGGACGTTGAGATCCCCGAGTTCGGCGGGGTTGACCTGGACGTGGCCTTCGGTACGCCGCTTGAGATGTACGAGGCCGGCACCCTTCCTCACGAGCGGCTGGACGGCCTGGACATCACCGCCGCCGTCGCCGCGATCGAGGCCCGCGAGAACCGCATGCTCGCCGCCCGCGACATCGTCGCCGCCGACCCGACCGCCACCGAGCTGGTGCGCGAGCGCCTGGTCGACGTGCTCCTCCCCTACGCCGCGCAGCTGCGCATCACGCGACGGCCGGCCGCCGCGGTGCCGCTGCCGATCGCGGCCTGATCCCTTCCGGCTCTGACGGCTCCCATCGTCGCCACCTCGCGTGGCGGCGGTCGAAGCGGCCAGATTCACCGACCGCCTAGCCCCCGGAGAAGGCCACGTTGCGACTGGCGTCGCGGCCGGACCGGGGAGTGACCGTTCCTTGAGAACTGAAGACGCGACCACCGGGTGACGACTACCGCCCCTGACCAGGCAACTGGCCGGGTGTTGCGGCAAGGGTGACCGGTTCGGAAGCGTCAGAAGGGCACGACCGGAGCCAGAATCCCGGTCACCGTGAACGGCGGTACGAGGCGGGGAAGCGAGAGCGACCCTTCTTCGTGCCACGGAGCGGCAGCAAAGCAGACCACGGTCTGTTTCGGCTGCCGCGTGGGCCGAGCGATCACCCTCCCCCGCAGCACCTTGCGGCGGTAGCGCGACGACACCCCCAGCCGGTAAGCGGAACATCGCACGACCCGGCGGGTGAGCCAGTGGTCGCGGGCACGCCACCTCCCGGACGAAAGGTGGCCAGCGCGGAAGGCAGAGGCCGCGCCGCACCACCCCAAGCACTTCGCAGCCCCGCGCTGCCCAGTCGCCCGCCGCACGGCCCTCGGGTCGGTCGGCGGGCGGTGGAGAGCGCTGGGAAATCCTGCCCAGCCCAGACAGTAGGAGGACGCGATGGACATGGCCGACAAGCTGGACGTCACCGTCTACGACATCGATTGGGACCTGCTCAGGAAGCGCCTCGGCAAGCCCAGGGAGCCCTGGGACCGGATGACGCCCGAGGACGCCGACCACCAGCTGTGGAGGTCCCGCCTCTACCGCGAGACGGTCTCCGAGCAGGAGTACCTCACCACCGACCGGGATGGCCACCCCCTCCGGATCGTCCTGCTGAAGGAGAGGCCGGAGGCGCACCTCAAGGCCGACCCCGGAGCGGTGTACGAGTTCGCCTCCGAGCCGCCTCAATACTGATCAAGCGGGACAACCGTTCGCTTGATCGTGAACGGCTGACGGCTGCCTGATCCGCTCGCTCCGGTCTG
The DNA here is from genome assembly GCF_040703155.1 of Streptomyces sp. NPDC005435. NCBI lineage: Bacteria > Bacillati > Actinomycetota > Actinomycetes > Kitasatosporales > Streptomycetaceae > Streptomyces > Streptomyces sp. NPDC005435. The sequence continues at coordinate 38,119 of NZ_JBEXEQ010000032.1, read as the reverse complement.
CCCGGGACGAGCGGTGACGGGGAGCCGGGCAGCCCGCCCGACCCCAACGACAGGGCGACCCCCGGGGATTGGCCCCCCGAGGGTCGTCTAGGACCTGTTGGGAGGCCCTGTGATCACCATGATGGCATCCGCGCCGTTATCCGGCAGCCTGATCGATGACCTCGAAGACGAGGACAACGATCAGGGCTTCGAGCGAGACGAGACCGAGGGCCGCCTGCGCGTCCTCATCCCGGCCTCTGCGCGGGCGGCTGCCCTGGGCGCCCGCGCGCCCCGAAACAACGGCCTGTGGCAGTGCGACCGCTGCGGCGGCTGGTTCGGAGTGACCTCCTGGACCTGTAGCGCCTGCCAGCAACTCGCCTCTCTTGTCCCGGCCTTTGAGGACCGGCCGCCGTTGCCGATCCGCCCGAAGCCCCACGAGCGGGACGGCCGCCAGGACTCGCCGGACACCGGCGGCCGCCCGCATCCCCAGCAGGCTACCGACCGTGCCCGGCTCGCCGCCGAGACCAGCCCCCGGCAGCCCGGGTGGACGGAGTCGGACTACCTGAGCCGCCCCGCCCCGGTCGCCAAGCACCCGCTGGACAACTGACGACTCGCCACGGCCCGGCCTTACCCACCACGCCGCTGGGCTCCCCCTCACCGCACCACCAAGACCATCCCTGACCTGAAACGAGGCAGTATGACCAACACCCTGACCCCTCCGGTGACTTTCACCGACGACACGCTGCTGAAGGCGGCCGGCCTCGCCGACGACGCCTTCCTCCCCGTATGGACGGGGCCGTCCGGCGAGCAGTCGACCGGCGAGGCCGTCGCCCGCCATCTGGAGGCCGCCGTCACCCTGCTCCGCACCAACGGGTGGGCCCGCATCTACCCCCAGGACCAGTCCGGCTCGCACCTCCCCGACAACCCGTCCATGACGGAACGGGAGATGCTCCAGGCGCTGCTGGCCCTGATCCGCGACGAGATCGGCAGCGTCCCGGAACTGACCCTGTACAGCGCCCTGCGCCGCATCGCCGAGAGCGACCAGGGTGACCCGGACACCGCACACATCGGCGGCGAGGTCCTGAACCTGGTGGTCCGGGCCCACACGGGCACGGACCACGCCCGCGCCACCTCGTGGTCGGAGCGCCTGACCCGCACCCACGCGGACATCACCGCCTTGCTCACTGCGGGTGCCCGCTTCGCCCGCACCTACGGGCCCGCCGCCTGACCTCGGTCGTCTGCCGGTTGCCTGACCCGCCCGGCCCCGCCCCTGCCTCTGCGCGGATGGCGGGACCGGGTGGTGTCCAGGGGAGCCCGCAGCCGAGCGCTCCGCTTGAGTGCTGACCCCGACCTGCCCATCGCCCCCTGCGCCCTTCCGGCCGGGCGGCGCAGAGCGCAGGAAACTCCCCCGCGCCGGCCGTCCGGCCGCTGACACAGAACAGCCCCGGGGCTCGCACCCCCGGGGCCGCTTCGTACAACGGACCTTCTGGGAGGCCCTGATGAACCGCTCCATCGTACGCACCCCCTACACCGGTGCCGTCACCGCCGACTTCGTCACCCGGCCCCGCCCGGCCTGCACCGACGAGGACCCCGAGTTGTTCTTCCCGATCGGCAACACCGGCCCCGCGCTGCTCCAGGCGGAGGAGGCCAAGGCCGTCTGCCGTCGATGCCCGCTGATGGAGAGCTGCCTCAAGGGCGCGCTGGAGCGCGGCGAGACGGCCGGCGTGTGGGGCGGCACCGACGAGGGTGACCGCCGCCGCATCAAGCGCCGCGCCGCCCGCCAGCGTGCCGCCCGCCAGCGCACCTCCGACTGATCCGTTCTGCCGGTTGCCTGATCCGCTCGCACCGGCCGCTGCACCACGGCGGCCGGGACGGGCGGTGACGGGGAGCCGGACAGCCCGGACCACAGTCGAGGGAGGCCACATGGCCACGACGATGACCCCGCTCAAGCCCGGCACGGAAGCCGCCGCCCAGGCCGCCGCTTTCGCGATCTTCGGCAGCGACATCCCGCCGATCGGGCCGGAGGACTACAGCGGCAGCTGGCGCACCACCCTCCACGTCATCGCGGAGGAGTGGGTGGGCGAGGGCCGCTTCGAGCAGCACGCCGCCCGCACCGCGACCGCGCTCAACGAGCTGTTCGCCACGCAGGAGCGGTACGGCGTCGGCTCGCCCGAGGCGCTCGCCGGGGGCAGCGCGCTCCAGCCGCTGATCGACCGGTGCCGCCACTTCGGCATCACCACCGCCGACCTCATCCGGCACGGCGCGCGGTTCCCCGAGAGCTGATTTCGTTCCCGCCCGGCGAGATCGGCAGGCAGTTTCGGGTCCGCCCCGCAGCGCTCCCCCGCACCGGCCGCCCGCCCGCCCCTCGGGAGGCCGGCCTTTCTGTGCGCCCGGAGCGGGTAGTGCCGGTGCCGGTTTCGTGATCAACCGCCCGCTCCGGCCGCCGTTTCGGGAACACCCCCTCGCGTTTCGGGAGCAGCGGCCACCGTTTCGACCCCGCCCTGAACGCCCCCTTCCGGAGGACCCCATGACGATCACCGACATGCCGCAGAGCGCGGCTCCCTACACCCCTGCTTCGCACCCGCCGGGCCTGGCTTCGGCCGCGCCCGAGAAGGTTTCGGGTATGGCCCGGGGCGTTTCGAGCCCGGACAAGCGGAAGACGATCAAGCCCACCCGCGACCGGCTGATGACCGCCCTGTCCCTCGTTGCCGCGTTCGGTGGCACGCTGGTCGGGGTCATCGGCTTCGCGATGTCCTACAGCACCCTGGCGAAGGTCGCCCTGAGCTGGGGGTTCAGCAAGGAACTGGCCCCCTGGTTCCCGGTCGGCGTCGACGCGAGCATCATCGCGTTCCTCGCCTTGGACCTGTACCTGATCCGCAAGGGCACCCCGTGGCCGCTCCTGCGGCTCGCCGCGCACGCCATGACCGGCGCGACGATCTGGTTCAACGCCAGCTCACAGGGCCAGATCAGCACCGACCCGGTCCAGGCCGCCAGTCACGGCGTCATGCCGATCCTGTTCGTGATCGGTGTCGAGGCCGCCCGCCGCCTGATCATCCAAAAGGCCAGGCTGGAGGCGGGAACGGTCACCGACCGGATCCCGATGCACCGCTGGATCCTCTCCCCCATCGCCACACCGCGGTTCTACCGCCGGATGCGGCTGCACGGGATCACCTCGTACCCGGAGATGATCCGGCGCCAGCAGGAGCTCATAGGCTACGAGCAGTGGCTCAAGCGCAAGCACGACGGCGACCTGAGCAAGGCGACCGAGGATGAGCGGCTGCCGATGAAGATGGCCGCCCACGGCTACACCGTCTCGCAGGCTCTCGCCATGCCTGAGCAGCAGGAACGCGACGCTGAGGCCCGTGCGGAGGAGGCGGAGCGCCGGCGCCTGGACGCGGAGACGCGCCAGGAGCTCGCGCGGAAGAAGGCGGAGGCCGACCGGCTGGAGGCGGAGGGCAAGCTCGAAGCCGTCCGCGCCCGGGTGGAAGGCGAGACCGGCCAGGCCCGCGCGCACGCCCGAGCCCAGGTCAGCGCCGCAGAGCGGGCCGCTGAGCTGGAGGAGGCCGCGCTGGAGACGGCCGTCACCAAGGAGGCCCGCGCCCGCGAGGCGGAGGCGGCGCGCAAGGAGGCCGAAGAGCGCGAGGCCAAGGCCGCCACGGACGTCCGCGCGGCGGACCTGGAACGCCAGGCAGCCGAGAAGCGGAAGGAAGCTGCGGAGGCCGACCGGGTCGCTGCGGCGGAGGCTCAGGCGATCGAGACCCGGACCATCGCCGAAGCCCGCGAGGCCGCTGCCGAAGCGGACCGGCGTGCTGCCGAAACGGAGAGGGTCGCTGCCGAAACGCGGCGGGCCGCCGCCGAAGCCGATCGCAAGAAGGCTGAGGAGGAGCGCCTCCAGGGGGTCGCTCTCGCCGACGCCGCGCGCGTCAAGCAGGAGGCCGCCGAAGCCGAGAAGGCCGCTGCCGAAACGCGGCGGGCTGCTGCCGAAATCGAGCGGCGCGCGGTCGAAGCCGAGGACGTCGCGAAGCTCAAGCCGCGCGAGCGGGCGGTCCGCCGGGTCGCCCGGATGATCCTCGTGGCCGGCGGCGACGCCGACCGGCTTCCGCTGGCCGACATCCAGCACGAGCTGGCGGTCACCTCGCCCGGCACGGCCTCGGAGTACCGCCAGGAGGCAGCCGAGCTGCTCGCTGGCGGCTACCGCCCCTGATCCACCGTCCGGCACACATCAGTGAGGGCCAGCCCGCGCTAATCGGGCTGGCCCTCGCTGCGACTGCCGGAAGCAGTCACAGCCCCCACAAGTACACCAGGAGGGAATCCCCGCCGTGAACAGCAACAACGACCCGAAGTACGCACCTCTGCGCGATGTCGCGCAGAGTCCGGAGGCAACCGCCCGGTACCTGGCCGACGTTCAGCGGGTCCTGCTGGACATCGGCAAGAACTTGGAGACCCTCGCCATCGAGACCCGCGTGCACCTGCGCGAGACGCACGTGGAGGGCGACCGCTGGTACCACGCCAGGCTGCGGGCGATGCCCGTGGAAAAGGCCCTCGGGCAGGTTCTCAAGAACCTGAACAACCTCACCGAGGGCCTGGAAAAGAGCGCCTATAAGCGCCGTGCCCACGATGAGGCCGTAGTGAATACGGCCAAGGACCGGAAGGAAAAGGAGCTGGAAAGGGTGCGGAAGAAGAACCCGCCGACCCTCCAGGCCGCGCCCAATCCGCCCCAGCAGGGTGCGCAGGGCCAGAATTCCGGGTATGGTGGTCCCACGTCGATTTACGACCTCGGTAAGAGGGAGTCGGCGTGACGCGCCCCCTCAGCAGTGCCGAACGCTCCATTCAAGGGCGGAACAGCTGGCTGCGGGATGAAGAGCGCAAGGCGATCGAAAGTCGCGGGGAAGTCGGCCGGATGGAATTCTGGCTCCGCGTTACTCGGTCTGAAATCACGAGGGAAATCAAGGCCGGACGCGGCGATGTCATCGCCGCTTTCACGCTGGTCTGCCGCCTCTTCAAGCTGGTCTTGGAGAGGCGGCAGGCGGGCGACCCGCGGCTGTTCGACCACCTCATGCAGTACGCGGACACCGTCCTGAAGCAGCACGGCCCGCGTAGCTGAGCGTCACCCACGAAGGCCCCGCCGGGCTCCGGCGGGGCCTTGCGCGCGTAAAGCGTGCACACGTGCACGTGCACGCGCGTGCACACGAGACCCCACTGTCTGTCAAGTCCCCTGGAAGGGAGGTGCCCGTGTCCGACGAGCCCGACGACGCTGGCGGAGGAACCCTGGTCCACGGCCCGTGGAGCGGCGATTCCATGTACTCGCTGCCGCCGACCCCGGATTTCATCGACACCATTCCGCCGCCGGAAGGCATTCCCGCCGCTCCCCCGGAGACTCCGGAGGAGACGACGATGGAACTGCCGCCGATTCCGGCCGCCCCGGACCCGGTAACGGCGCTGCGTTCCGACGGAATTGCCGCACCGGAAGCCGGTGAAGGCGAAGGCGAATGCGAGGAAGGGGAATATGAACAGCCTCGTTCTCTCGCTGACCGTCTCGGTGACTGGCTGGAATTCCGGCTGGAAATGGCGCGGACCAACCATGAAAGCGAAGCGCCTTTCCGTGAGGCTGAAATAGCACGGAAGGCGGCGCTGCTGGAGGGCCGCACCGCGCAGGAAGTCGCGATGATGGAGCAGAACGGAAAGCTCCACGCCGCGATGATGAAAGCGAAGGGTGACAAGGCGGCGGCGCGCGGAAAGGCCGACGCCGACCGCACGAAGTCGTCCGCCTCCGGCCTGGGGGCGGACAAGGGCCGCTCGAAGGCCGGCGGCGGGGGCGGGTCCTCGCGCGGTGGGGGCGGCAGCGGTTCGGTCCGCAACAACTCCGGCGCCGGGCCGAACCGGTCCGGGGCCTCGCGCGGCTCCAACTCCGGCGGCCTCGGCGGCCGTTCGGGGAACGGATCGACCGGGGGCGGAGGCGGCAGGGGCGGCACGAAGGGCTCCCAGTCGGGCTCTGGCGGCCGCGCAGCCGGTTCCGGGCGCAGCGGTCAGTCCGGGGGGTCGAAAGGCTCTCAGACGGGCTCTGGCGGCTCCGGCCGGAACGGCAATTCCCGTGGTGACGGCGCCAGTCAGACGTCCGGCGCCCGTGCCGAGCGGGCCCGCGGCCGCCAGGAGCGCGCCGGGGCCCGGCAGGCCGGGCGGCAGGAGCGGCGCACCGCCGGTCACGCCGCCGGTGTTGCGGACCGGAGCAAGGACCGCGACCAGGCCCGCGCCCAGAAGCAGCAGGCGTGGGAGGACCGCCGGGCCAAGAAGACGGAGCGGGCGGAGGCACGGAAGGCGAAGCGGGAAGCCGCGGCGTCGGCCAACCCCGGCCGCACCACGCTGGGCAAGGCCATCGGTGAGGAAGCCCAGCGCCGCTTCGACAAGCGCCGCGCCGGTGCGAAGGCCGCCGCAGACGCGAAAGACGCCAAGGCGGCCGGCACCGAGAAGGTGAACCTGACCAAGGACAAGGACTCCAAGGCCAAGGGCACCGACGGCAAGGACGCCAAGACCGGCAAGGACACCCCCGACGGGGCCTCCAGCACCGCGAAGGACGGCAACGCGGATACCCCGGGCACCGACTCAACGGCCGGTGACGGGGCGTCTGACGGTGCGAAGAAGCGGCGGCGCTTCCGCCGCCGGCGCACCGGCGGCACAGGCCGCGCCGGACGGCGCGGACGCACCCGCCGCACCGGCCGGACGGGGCGCGGTCGTACGGGTCGTGCCAGCCGTGCCGGTCGGCGCGGCCGTCCGGCGGACAGCCCGTTCGGCGAAGAGGACTCCACACCGACGTGGGAGTGGCTCGGGCGTCCGGCCCGCTTGCCGCGTACGGACAGCAAGGGCGAGGACGACATCGTCGACGCGGACATCGTCCCCGACGGTCCCGCAGCCATGACGACCGGCGTGCGGGGCCTGCCGCCCGCCCCGGAGCCGCACACCGCACGGCCCGGCACCAGCCGACCGACCAGCACGGAAGGGAGCAGCGTGAGCAGCTCGCAGGTCAGCAGGCCGTCCGGTGGGGGTGGCCTCGCCGCCCAGCACCGCACGGACATCACGTTCGACGAGTACCTGATGGAGATGGCGAACATCGCCATCCAGGCCGCCTCCGACCAGGAGCGGGCCGAAGCCCTCGCGGAGGCTCTGGGCAAGGTGGCCGACGCCTTGCGGGACATGGCCACCGATCTGATCGGCGACCACAACGTCACCACCAAGGTCACCGAGCTGATCTCGGACCTGGCCGACGCCGCGGCCCGCATGAAGCTGCAGGCCGAACGGTGTGCGATCGAGTGCGGGCTCGCCCTGGAGGCCGCCAAGCTCGCGGCCGCGATGGTCGCCCGCGTGTACGGCCAGGACATGGCGGCCAAGGAAGACGCCGGCCTGAAGTACGTGTCCGCCGCCGCCCACCACGACTGATGCACAGGCAAACCGTCATTCGGGTGTTCGGGACTGAGCGCACCGTCCGCACCGAGCAGACCGGCACCGAGCGGCAGCTGGAGGCGGCACATCAAGGCGCCGTGAAGGCCGCATTGCAGGAGATGTACGCCGCTGTTCCGGCAGCCGACAAGCAGCGCCTGGCGGCCCGCCTGCGCGAGCAGGCGAGGTCAGCCGACGGCGCGAGGGCGGAAGCCTTGAAGGAGGCGGCCGCGGCTGTTGGCCGCCACCGGTTCACCGCTCCGAAGAGCCGGTGGGCCGACATACGGCGAACCCCGCGGAAAGTGCAGTACACGCTGTCGCCTCAAGACGTGCTGGATCAGCACAGCGAAGTGACACACGAGTACGTCCAGGAAGCACTTCCGACGCCGGAGCCGCCCTCCCCGCCGGCGGCAGCCGAGCGCACCGAGCACCCAGCAAACACGATCACGAAGGGTGAGTTGTCGATGAGTAGTGACCTCACACCGCGCGGCACCAGCGCGGCGCCCGCCGTGGCCGACGGCGACAACCGCTACAAGGCCGTCCAGGCCAAGCTCGACGCCCTCGGGCGCGCGCTGGATGACGCCGGGCTCGGCCTTGAGGAGCTGATGCTCAGCATCCGCAAGAACGCCAAGCGTGCTGAGGACGCGGCCTGCGACGTCGCCAACGCCGACCTCGACCCGAAGTTCGTGGAGCTGACCAGCAACGTCGGCGTCGCCCTCGGGGGCGCCGGTGTGCAGGTGGGGAAGCTGCACGACACCGCGCAGGAGACCGCCGATCTCACCTACGAGACCAAGCGGACCCACTCGAAGCTGTACGGCGCGCTGGACGACATCCGCTCCAACCGGCGCGAGAAGACGCCCCGCCCGGGGTTCTTCAACCGCTGACCCGCTCCCCCACCCACCCCTCACCACGGGCGGCCCCGCACACCTCGCGGGGCTGCCCGTGCTCATCTGCCGAAGGAGAAGCCGGTGACCACGCCGCGCAGCGTCGCGCTCGAACGCCTCGCCTACACCCTCGCCGCGCCCATGCTGGCCGTGGCGCCGAACCTCTACCCCGACAGCCCCGTCAACCAGGTCGTGCAGCTCGCCGGCGCGGCCGGGCTCGGCGGCTGGTTCCTCGCCTACAAGAGCGATGAGCCCGGCGCCGGGCGCAAGATCCTGCGCTGGTCCCCGCTGGTCCTGGCCGCCGCCGTCGATGTCGCCGCCGGGCACACCACCGGCTTCGGCCCGTACTGGCTGGACGGGCTGCTCGCCGCCGGATGGGCGGCGGCCGGCTACCTGGTGATGCCGTTCTCCCGGCACACCCGCCGCCGTCACCGTCCCGCCGTCGCGGCCCCGGCCCCGCAGCTGGCGCCGGCCGAAGCGCCCGAGCCGACCCCGGTCGTCCCGGACGACGGAGCCGACCTTGTCACCCGCGACGCGCGTTTCCTTTGGGAGCAGGCCGGGATGCCCGGCCGCACCCACATCGTCAAGGCCACCCGGCACACCGGGATGCAGCACGATATGACGATCCTGCTGCGCGCCTCGGAGACCGGACGCCCGATCACCGGCCTCACCGAAGCCGCGGTCGCCGCGCCGTTCGGCGTGCACTCCAGCGACGTCGTCCTGGCGGAGGTCGCCATCCAGCCCGGCCGCCAGGGCGGCCCCGGCTGGATGGAGGCCCGCATCACCCCCGACGCCAACCAGCGCCGCCGCAAGGCCCCCACCGACCAGGAGCGCTGGGTGGACAAGGTCGGCTCGCCCAAGGGCGGCGCCCCCGGCTCCGAGCTGGTCCACAAGACCCGTGACGACGAACGCGGCGTCACCTTCTACCGGGCCAAGATGGCCGACTCCACCGAGACCCCGCGCATCGACCTCGCCAAGGTCTGCCGCGGACTGAAGCTGCCCGAGGACGACTCCTGCGTGTTCGTCCTCATCGACGGCAGCGAGTTCCTGATCAGCGTGTTCGACTCCCCGCCGCTGTCGCAGATCTTCCGGGCGACCCGCGAGCTGCTTACCCCGGACTCCAAGGGCATGTACGTGTGCGGGTACACCATCACCGGCCAGCCGGTGAAGACGATGGTGTACCAGCACGACAAGAACGCCCCGGCGCACGGCCTGACCCTCGGGGTCAGCCGGTCCGGCAAGACGCAGTTCTTCGCGATCCACATGGCCGCCCAGTCCCTGGACGGCGAGGTCGTGTGGCTGGGCACCGTCCGCAAGGACGAGAAGACGAGCGTGCTCGGTCGGTACATCGACCGGCAGGGCTCGAACGCGCTGTGGATGGCCCGCTCGCTGCGGGCGGCGAAGGCGCTGTGCGAGATCAGGGCGGACATGCCCTGGCCGCACGACGGCCAGCCGCACGACTACAAGCCGGGTGACCCGCGCTGCCCGTACCGGCAGCTCAACGTCTACGGCGATGAGTTCATGACCGCGGCGCAGGACGCGGAGTTCGGCGAGTTCATCCAGAAGGACGGCGAGGACCTCACGGTCACCGGCCTGAAGTACGGGATCGGCTTCAACCCGGCCGGGCAGTCGCCGTTCGCGCACAACGGGTTCTCCACGGAGATGAAGGACAACTTGCGCCAGAACTCGAGGCCCGTCATCTTCAACATGGGTTCGCCTGGCGCCACCCGCAAGGCGGCGGAGGGCACCATGGAGAACGCCTACGACGTGCCGACCATCCCGGCCCGCTACTCCCGCACCGAGGGCTCCGCGATCGAGCGGGCCATGCGCGGCGAGGCCGACCCCGAGAACGGCGTCAGCACGGGCGGCGTCGCGGTCATCGTCCTCGACAACGGCCGCGCCGTCCTGATGCGGTCGCTGTACGCGGACTTCGACACCGACCTCTCCGAGCTGTTCCCCGACGAGGTCAACCGGCTCACCGACCACGAGATCAGCGAGCTGGAGAAGCGCGGCCTGTGGTTCGACTGGAACGAGCCCGTACGGCCCGGCGAGTTCTGGCCCGAGCCCGACGAGGACGACGACGGCGAGGGCCGCTCCCGCCGTCGCGGCGGCGGAGGCGGAGGCGGCAAGGGCGGCGGTCGCGGCTCCAAGGGCGGCAGTCGCCGCTCCGAGCAGGTCGCCTCTCCCCGCCAGGCGCTGGAGGCCATCAAGAGCCTCACCGACGCCTGATCACACCCACCCATCCCCGGGGCCGACCTGCCCGAGCACGGCCGGCCCCACCCCCTTGTGAAGGAGCACCACCACCGTGGCCCTGTCCATCTCCGCCGCCGTGCTGCTGGGCATCATCGTCTTCGTCCTGGTCAAGGGCGGCTACGTCCGCGTCGGCTCCGCGCTGGCCTGCACGCTGTTCGGCTTCACCCTCGCCGCGACCGGCCTGGCCCCGACCATCAACAGCGGCCTGGCCTCGCTCGCCGGGATGATCTCCAGCTTCTGACCTACGCCTCATCCCACGGCGGGTCGGGCGTGTAGTTGAGGCCGTCGCAGAAGCGGCAGTCCCACTCCGACGGGATCTCCCACTTGTCGACCCAGAAGCCGACCTGCTTGCCGACGAAGTAGTTGTCCCCGCCGCACCAACCGCACTCGAAGACGAACTCCACCCGATTCCCTCCACCGCGCCTGTCGGATCGAGGATGCCCGGGGCGCCGGTGCGGTGACTACCCACCCGTCAGCCTCAACTCACCTGCTGCACAACGCCGAAGGGCGCCGCCGGACACGACTCCGGCGACGCCCTTCGCCGTTGCGCGGACCCCTCCCCCACGCCCCTCCCGGCCGCCACGGCCAGGAGGGCGCGCCCCTCCCGCGTGATCGGAGAAACCGATGGACCCGATGAACACCACCCAGTCCGGCCTGCCCGAGTCCGAGGCCGCGGCCGAAGCCCGCCGTCTGCTCGATGAGTGGGCGGGCAAGCCCGTACGCCACCACCCCACCTCGTTCCGCGACGACACCGAGCCGCCGGCCTTCGGCTCCACCCCGCCCGTGCGGCAGGAGGACCACCGGATCGTCCCGGCCTGGGCGGCCGGGATCGCGGTGGCCTCCATCGGCGTCGGCGCCGGGATCACCGGCATCGGCTGCGGTGCCTGGCTCGTGCTCCAGGGCCTGTCCTCGGTCACGTTGAACGGCGTCCTCATGGTCACCCTGCCGTTCGCGGGCCTGGCCATGGCCGCCACCGCCATCGGCGGCGCGATCAGCAAGGCCCGCGCGGCCGTCACCAGGAACGTCTTCGAGGGTCCGGTCACCCACCACACCGAGATCCACAACAACAGCACCACGCGCGGCGCGTTCTTCGCCCGCACCCGCAACGAGATCCGCTGACCGGCTCCGGCCAGCCCGCACCGCCCACCGATCCCCTTCGCCGAAGGAGCAGCTACGCCATGCCCAGCAACGACAAGCCGGTCAACGGCCAGGAGAACCCGTCCTTCCTCGACGTGCTCAACCAGATGCCGCCCGTGCCGCCGGCCCCCGAACTGGACGGCAAGCACGGCACCGGGCGGTTCGCGCGGGTGCGCGCCGCGTGGAAGGAGTCGTGGGAGGAGGGCGGCTTCCTCTACCAGCGGTGGGAGGAGGTCTTCCAGGCCCGGAACGCCAGCTGGCACGAGGTCGCCAACTGGATCAAGGCCGCCGCGCTGTTCGGCGGGCTCAGCCTCATCGTGCTGATGCTCGACACCGCCGGGGACATCGCCTCCGCCACGCTCAAGGGCCTGTCCGCCGTCCCGGCGTCCGGCGCCGGTGACGGCGGCGGCCTGTGGGGCACGGTCGACCACCCCGTCCGCGTGTTCCTCGCCGATCAGGCCGCGCACCTGTCCGTCGCCCCGGCCGCCCTGTACGCGTTCTGGCAGCTGACCGGACTGGTCGGCCTGGTCGGCGGGTTCTTCGGCAACGCCGGCGCCCGCATCGCCTGGCTGCTGTTCGGGATCGGAAGCCTCGCCATGATCTGGTCCACCACCCCGGCCGGGGGCCGCGCCGCCGCCACCGGGCTCGCCGCCCTGATGTGGGCGCTGGCCAGCATGTTCGCCCTGCGCGGCCTGACGCTTCGGCCCGTGGTCCACAACCACCCGCCGCAGTACCAGTTCAACCCCGCGCTCCACCTGCACGCCACGATCCCCGCCCCGACCCCGGCGGGCGACGACCTCGGTCCCGACAACGTCCACCCGCTCCAGCGCTGACCGGCCCCGCCCCGTCCCGCACCACTACCGCGCACCGAAGGGAACCTGATGAAGCCGCAGCTGGAGAACACCGAGTTCTGGGTCGGCACCTTCCACGGGAGCCACGACGGCCTCCCCGCCAAGGTCACCGCGACCCGCGACGACACCCGCACCGAGCCGTACGCCTGGACGTGCACGTGCGGCGCGTCCCGCTCCTTCCCCACCGAGCAGGACGTGTGGCCCACCGCCTGGCGCCACACCCACCCGAACCGCCTCGACCGGCTGCGGTCGTGGGTCCGCCACTTCCGCACCGCCCGCTGACCTGACGCCCTGCCTGGCCCTCGCCCACCCCGCACCCCGGGGCCGGGCGAGGACCGGACAGGCCGCCCGGCCGCACGTAGCGCCCCGCCGACACCAGCACGACGTCGGCGGGGCGCAGCGCTGTCCACCGACCCGTTGGAGGAACCGCTCGTGCTCATCCCCCGCCCGCGCCGCCGGATCGGCCGGCCCCGCCCGCAGCGCCCCGGCCCCCGCTACCCGCACCGCCCCGACCGGCTGCCCGGCGCCTGGAGCAGGTGATGCCGCGCCCGAGGAAGAAGCGCCGCCGCCGCGAGGTGAACCGGGTGCCGCGCGGCGAAGCAGGACTGCCCGAGTACGACCGCAGCACGGTGCCCGAAGGGCTCGTGACCAGGCGGCAGTTACGGGACATGCAGCTGAGCCCCGGCGACAACGAGGGTCCGGTCGCGATCCTGCGCTGCAAGCTGTGCGCCACCCGGCCGCAATGGTCGTGCACCCACCCCACCCGCGGCTTCCTGCTCCGCGTCGACCTGGCCAAGCCCAAGAGGACGCCGACGCTCGCTCAGGAGTGGGCCCTCGATCAGGCGATGGCAGCTCGGCAGACCTGTGGCCAGTGCCGGAGGCGTTTCTACATCTGCCTCTCGAAGAAACTCGGCTGCTGCCTTGAGTGCTTCGACGGAACCCCCGTCGACCCCAGCAGCCTCATGACCCTCCCGGCCCCGGCCATTCACCGGCTGGCCGCGTGAGCCAGCCCCGTCCCGACCACACAGGCCGGGACGGGGCCCGCACAACCGGGCGGCCGCAGCACCGGCAAAGGCCGGCCGCCCACTCCCTCACCCATCGATATCAGGAGAACCCCAGCATGACGCATCGCCCCGCCGTCTTCGCCGCCCTGCTCGGACTCACCCGCGCCGGGAGCGCGATCGGAGACTTCTGGGTGCAGTCGGACTTCTGCGCCCGTGTGAAGGGCGCCTCCGACGACCACCCGGTCACCTACGTCGACCCGGCCACCGAGGAGAAGACCACCCACGGCACGGCCGACGGCCGCAAGGCGTGCCTGACGCACTGCCTGACCTACACGGCCACACAGGCGATCATCGCCGGGGCCGGCGCCCGCGCGCTCGGCATCAAGGTCCACCCGGCCGCCGCCGCGGCCGCGCTCGCCATCTCCTTCACGACCCACTACGCCGCGGACCGCCGCGTCCCGGGCAAGGGCCTGCTGGAGAAGATCGCCACCAAGACCGGCAAAGGCGGCTTCTACCGCCTCGCCGACTTCGGCATGAACGGCGCCTTCCACCTCGACTCCGCCTGGCACCACGGCTGGGAAACCGTCGCGGCCGTGGTCGCCACCACCAAGGCCACCACCCGGTGACCGCCCGCCCCCGCACCCGCCTTGACCGCGTGCGCGCCTCCGTCGGCATCGCCCAGCTCGCCCTCCAGCAGATCGAGGACGACCTGAGCGCCGACGACGTCGACGGCCCGGAGCTCGCCGCGATCCTGCGCGAGCTCCAGGAGGACATCGACGTCCCCGGCGGCCTCATCCCCGCGCTCGCGCAGGTGGTCAGCACCGCCGCGCGGCGGGCGGAGCAGATCGAGCCGGACCGCGACGGTGACGCCTCCTGCCCCCTGCACGAGGCCGCCGCGCTGCTCACCGACAACGCCGGGCAGCGCCTGAACTGGGCTGCCCGCCCCCTCGACCCGCAAGGAGACCCCGAATGACCTCGGTGCTGTACCCGAACCTGCCGGAGAACGGGCTAATCGTGCTGATCGGCGCCTCCGGAGCGGGCAAGTCGACCCTGGCCCGCACCTGGCCGGCCTCCCAGGTCCTCTCCCTCGACGGCCTGCGCGGGATGGTCAGCGACGACCCCGGCGACCAGAGCGCGACCGGCGACGCCGCCGACGTCCTCAAGCTGGTCCTGGAGCGCCGGATGGCCCGCAAGCTCAACACGGTCATCGACGCCACCAACGTCGAACAGCCGGTGCGGGTGGAGCTGGTGATGGCCGCCAAGCGGCACGGGATGCCGACCGTCGCGGTCGTCGTCGCCACGCCGCTGGACGTGTGCCTGGAGCGGCAGGGCCCGCGGCCGGACAACCGGCGCGTGCCCGAGGACGTCGTCCGCTCCCAGCACCAGGCCATGGTCCACTCCCACCAACGGCTCGCCGCCGAAGGCTTCAACACGATCGTCTTCGCCGACGCCCTCTACCGCCTGGAGCCGTTCCTCAAGCGGCTCTCCCAGGTACGGGAGGCCGACCTCGGGCGCGACGGCAGCGACGGCCTGGGCGACCTGTGGCTGGCCCGCCGCTTCTTCGGCCCGGAGATCCTGCCGTTGTGGCGGTGGCGGCCGGGCTCGGACCTGGTGACCGGCCGGGACCGCGTCGCGGAGATCCGCCTCGGTCAGCAGTACCTCACCCTGGCGCTGCGCGAAGACGTCGACGGCGAGGGCGACTTCGGCTTCGACGTCCTGCTCCCCTGCCCCGCCGACCCGGAGTGCGCCGGGCAGGCGTGGGCGCCGGCCTACTCGGTCACCGACCTGCACAAGGCGCTGACCAGCGCCATGGACAGCGACCCGGACATCGTCTGCACCGTCCACGGCGGGCCCGACGACGTCGACCAGGAGGCCGACGACCACGCCCTCCAGAACGACGACCCCGAGGGCCGCGCCGACCTGGAAGCGCAGTACGCGGACGCGGTCGCGTGATCCACGCGGTGTGACGGGCGCTCCGTGCCGCCCCGGCCTCCAGCACCACGGAGGCCGGGGCGGTCGCAGTGGTCCCTCACCACCGAGCACAGAGAGGAGCTGGACGTCATGTACCTGCGCATCTACGAGGTCGACGTCCCGATACACGACACCACCGACCCGGCCCGGCGCGGCGTGCACGTCTTCACCGGCGTCGCCGACTCCCCCGCCGCGGCCCTGCGCCGTGCGCACGAGGTGTACGACGCCGCGCTCGCCGCGCAGCAGGCCGGACTCGAGATCCCCGGCAGGCAGCCGGACAGCTGGGGAGCGCGCGGGCTCCGGCCCGGCTGGCAGATGGAGTGGCCCGCCGCGAAGGCCGGCCTCTGGAACAACCCCGTCAGCTGGTCGACCCGCAGCGACTTCGCGCTGTAGCTCCGCCCCGGGACAGCCGCTCTGCTTGGCGGCTTCGTCGGCTGCCCCGGGCCCATCCATCCCGTACGAGACGAGACGGAGAACCCAAGTATGTCGTCCCTCCTGCGCGTTCAGGGCCGGATCGGCCAGCGCACCCTACTGACGACCGCCGCCGTGCCGTTGACCGGCCGGGCGGTCCACGCGGTCGCGCTGCACAAGCAGCTCGCCGCGACGCGGAAGGACCCGTTGACCGGGGTGCTGCGCCGCGACTCCTACACCGCCCGCGCCCGCCGACTCCTGGCCCGCCACGGCGACGACACGGTGCTGGTCATGGTCGACGCCGACCACTTCAAGCGGATCAACGACATGGCCGGGCACCCCGCGGGGGACGCCGTGCTCTCCGCGTTCGGCGCCCGGCTCACCGCGTGGGCGGGCCCGCGCGCGTCCGTCGGCCGTCTCGGTGGTGACGAGTTCGCCGTCGTTCTGGAGCTGCCCGCCGGCCTCCTGGAGCAGCGCCTCGCGCAGCTGGTCCGCATGCTGCACACCCCCGTCGTCATCGAGGACGGCCGCACCGTCGACGTGGCCGCCTCGGTCGGCGTCGCGACCCCGGCTGCGGTCGGCTCCCGCGACCTGAGCCTGTTGCAGCGGGCCGCCGACGCCGCGCTGTACGACGGCAAGCACACCGGCCGCGCGGTCCTCGCCTCGCCCGCGCACATCACGGTGCCGTCCATCAACGGCCGTCGCGCTGGACGCCCGGGAACAGCCGTCTGGGGGCGGGCGGCATGAGCACCGCGACCCTGCCCGAGGGCGACTGGATCCGCGGCATCAGCGCCCAGCAGCCGCACGCCACCTGCATCCTGACCGGCGCCAAGGGCATCGAGAACCGCCCCCGTCCCTGGAGCTGGCGCGGCTGGATGCTCCTACACGCGGGCCAGCGGATCGACCGGCCCGCCCTGCGCGTCCCGCTGGTCGCCCGCACGATCCGCAGCCGGGAGCTGACCACCGGAGCCGTGATCGGCATCGCGCGCCTGGTCGACTGCCACCAGGACCCCGAGGGATCCGAGCCCTGCACGCCGTGGGCGCAGAGCGGCACCTGGCACCTGGTCATCCAGGACGTCCAGGAGCTGCCGCTGCCCGTCCCCGCCGCCGGGCAGCTCGGGCCCTGGAAGCCGACCGAGGACCTGCTGAACAGCGTGTTCCAGCAACTGCCCGCCTTCCTGCCGTGACCCGGGCGGCCCGCACGAAGCAGAAGCCGCCGTTCGAGCCGGGCCTGATCCCGGCTCCCGGCGAGCTTCTCGTCTGGCGCGACGCCCGGCACTTCGACCGCTGGCAGGACCTCCCCTGCACGCTGTGCGGCCGGCCCACGCCCATGCGCTCCCACCCCGAAGAGCCGGTGCACAAGGCCTGCGCGGAGAACTGGATCACCTCCAACCCCACGGAAGCCCGCCTCGGGCGGTTCGCCTCCGACCTCGCGCCGAAGCCCAAGTCCAAGAAGGGCCAAGGCGACCACGCCTGACCTCCACCTGGAGGAACCCATGAGCAGCACCGACCGCGACGTCGACCACGCCCTCGCCTACCCCGAGCCGCCGGCCTCGCCGCTGTGGCACCGCGCTGGTGCGAAGGCCCGGCCGCTCACCCCCGCAGAGCAACGGCGCAACCGCGAGCTCCTGGTGCTCGCGCAGAAGCACCCGACCCGACCCCGCTCCCCTCGCACCACCGAGACCCTGGCGGAGGCCAGCTGATGGACACCACGCACTACGCCGTCGACGGCTGGGTCGACGCGATACCCGTCCCCGGCCCGCGCGGCACCGTCACCTTCGACCTGGTCGTCCGGCCCGCCGACATCGACACGCTCGACGACGACGCCCCCGACACGGTCGTCACCTGCACCAGCGGCGACCCTCGCATCACCCACGAGCTGCTGAACGGCATCCAGCCCGGCGACCTGCTGCGCGCGACCGGCACCCTGGTCCGGCCGCTGGCGCCCGGCGAGCGCGCCCGGCTCACCCTGGACGCCCTGGAGGTCCTGGACACCGCGCTGGTCCCGGTCCTGCGGGAAATGGTGCTCGACAGGTACGGCGACTACGTCGTCATCTTC
Source organism: Streptomyces sp. NPDC005435 (assembly GCF_040703155.1). NCBI lineage: Bacteria > Bacillati > Actinomycetota > Actinomycetes > Kitasatosporales > Streptomycetaceae > Streptomyces > Streptomyces sp. NPDC005435. The sequence goes on along the minus strand of NZ_JBEXEQ010000032.1, from coordinate 20,139 downwards.
GACGCCGACACCGACGCCGTGCCCGTCTTCACCGCGCACGGGACATGGGTCGGCCTGGCGGACAACCCGGACGCCATCGCCACCCTCATCGACATCCACGAGCGCGTGAACGGCGGCGACGCCTGATGGCCGCCACCACCGAGCAGCCCCGGATCGTCCTGGAGCGCTTCCCTGCCGGAGGGCCCCGCGGCTCCTGGCCGGCCGAAGAGTTTGCCGCCGCCCAGCGCGATCAGGGAACGCAGGCGCAGGTCGTGATGGACCTGCGCACCGACCAGTTCCTCGTGGTCACCCCCAGCTCACCCCAGTAGCACCCACCACAAGCGCCGTGCCTGCCGCCACGGCAGGCACGGCGCTTGTCTGGAACGACACACAGAGGACGGAGATGCTCTTCCTCGTTCGTCACGCTGAATCCGTTGAAAACGCCACCAAATACACCGGCTTCTACGAGAACCCCCGTCCATGGACCGGGCCAGCCGCGCACGCCCTGTCACGGGATGTCGTCGGCCTGACACCCCGCGGCTTCCTCCAGTGCCTGTGGCTGCGGAAGACGCTGCTCGACCTGACCGGACCCGACCCGGCCATCCACACCTCGCAGTACCGCCGCGCCCTCGACACCGCCGTGCTCGCTCTGCCCGGCCTGCCCTACGAGGTGACCGCGCTCCTCAATGAGCAGCACTACGGCGCAGCCACCTATATGACTAAGGAAGAGTTGTACGCCACCTACCCCGAGGGCGCTCAGGACCGGCAGACCCGCAAGCACCTGTGGACGCCCCCCGGCGCCGACGGGGAGTCCCTCACCAGCGGTGTCCTGCGGCGGGCCAGGTCGTTTGTCGACGGCCTGCCCACCACGTCCACGGACGTTGTGGCGTTCACACACCACACCACGATCCTCGCGCTGCGCGCCCTCCTGGAACGCCGGCCGGTAACCGAACTGGTCGACGAAGCCCGCGCGCGCAAGACACCCAACGCCGCCGTCCTGGTCTACGAGCAGGACGGCGGCCTGTTCCACGCTCGCGGCACCCTCCACCCGGACTGCTGAGGAGGCCATGACCATGACCGTGCTCTACCTCAACGGGCCCGTCCAGAACGGCCCCTTCACTCTCGCCGCCCGGCCCGGGAAAGCAGCCGGAATCCGCGCGGCCGAAGCCCTCAACACCCTCCTCGGCGCCGAGCCCGTCCCGCATCTGTGGAACACCGTCACGCTGGCCGGAGACCTGCGCCACCGTGCCGCTCCCGACCGGGACACCGTCGGCCGCCAGGAGCGGGAGGACCACCTGATCGCCGCCAAGTACGAGCCGGGCCCAGCCCCGGCCGGCGGCGTCCTCACCGACACCGCGCCCGCCGTGGTCACCCTCGCGCTGGAGATGACCGAACACCTCCTGGCCGAGGGAGCCCTGGCAGTCGTCCCCACCGCAGTCCGTCTGTGCACCTGCTGCGGCCACATGACCGGCGTCATCGCCCACACCTGCCGGGCCTGCGGCCACCACGATGCCCGGCCCCACACCCGGCGGCTCCTGGTCTGGGACCGGCCCCCCGACACACCGGCGCTCACACGCGACGACTTCCACGCTCACCCGGCCCGGGCGCCGGGCCATCTGCTGACCATCGCCCAGAACGTACCGGCCCGGCTGATCCTGTCCCGCACCCGCGACCACGGCATCAGCCTCGCGCCCCTCGGACTCGACGGCCTGGTCCTCGACCCACGAGCGGCCCTCCACATCGCCGCGCTGGCCGCTGCAGACCTGCACGGCGCCACGCAGCCGGTGATGACGATCACCGAGAACGCCGCCGCGAACGTCGCCGCCTACGGGGCCCTGTTCCGCCGGCGCAACGCAACGCGGCTGCGGTACGCGCTGCACGGACGCATCCCGTACGACGACACCGGGGCACTGCAACGGCTGTGCGAGGTACACCGCGTCAGCCAGACGCAACGAGAGCAGTTCCTCACCTGGTTCCTGCCCCTGTGCTCCCTGCACCTCCGCTCAGGCATCACCCCGGCGCAGCTCGGCGGCCTGCTCAAATTCTGGCGCCGCGCCCACCTGGCACGACCACACACTCCCCGGAGTGTCGTCTCCGCCGAACTGCGGCGCCGCGTCGCGACGGGTGATATGCGCTGGGTCATGGACGCCCCGACCCTGTCCCAGGCCATCCCCGAACACCCGGTCACCCACGGCTCCACAGAGCCGGAAGGAGCGAGCTGATGAACGAGACCACCTGGCGGCTCGTCAAGAAGCGGACCGCCGCCGACGGCGCCGTGTACGTCTCTGCCGACGGACGCCGATACCGGCGCACCGGCGGGCCCGAACTCCAGGCGGAGGCCACCTTCCAGCGCCGGATCGCGGACCTGGACTACCCGGTCCCGCACGTTCTGGAGGAGGGCGTCACCGACGACGGCCACTACTACGTCGTGGAAGAGTCGCTCGGCGATCAGACCCTGCACGAGCGGGCGGTAGCGGCGCTGGACGGCGGCCGCGCCCTGGCCGACGACATCACCGACACCGCCGCGCAGGTCGCCGCCCGGCTGCTGCGCGCTCAGGCCGCCCACCGTGTCGAGCCCACGCCCGGCACGCTACGGCAGTGGCTGGAGGGCGCCGGGTTCACCCAGAACGTCTTCCAGGAGAACCCCGACCTGGACAACCCCCGCACGCACGCCGCGCTCGACCACGCGCTGGACCGCCTCGCCACGGTTCCGCTCGTGAGGGGCCACCTCGACTACGGCCTGCCCAACGTTCTGCCGACCGGGGTCATCGACTGGCAGCACCACGGCCTGGTCCCCCTCGGATACGACGTCCTCCCAGCCCTGGAAATCATCGCCTTCAAGGGCGGCACCAAGGGCTACACCGCCAGCCCCGGCCAGCGCCACCGCTACCTTGCCGCGCTGGACGACGCGAGCCGGACCACCACCGGACAACCGATCAGCCAGAACCTGGGCGCATACCTGCTCGTCAAGGCCCTGTTCTTCCTCGCCCTGATGCGGCCCGCCGACCCCTCCCGCACCGACAAGAACCTGAAGTGGCAATACCGCCGCCACCTCGTCACGAAGGGACTTGAGCAGTATGAGCGCACCGGGACGGTCGATACCGCCCTCTTCCCCGGCCTTGAGGAATTCGCTGCTGGGCACAGCGCTGGCGACCATCCGTGACCGCGACTACCTCCTGGACCGCACCGGAGTGATCTTCAAAGTCATCGGCGATGTCCACCCCGGCACGCACTTCCTCGGCTACGTCAAGTACTACCCCGACGCCCGCGGCGACCGGCTCCTGTTCGACCGGACCTACCGGCAGAACAGCGTCGTCTCCAAGGCGTTCGGAATCCTCGCCGACCGGCCCGAGTGCTACATCTACGCCCCCGCCGTGGGATGCGTCATCACCGGCGTGCCCCGCGAGGACATCGTCACCCACTACTCCTGCCGCCAGACCCTTGCCGCACTGCACCAGGCCCCCCACCTCCTGGACACCACGGCGGTCAGCGAGGACCTGCTCGCCATCATCAACTGGATCGTCACCGCCGGCGCCGCAGACGTCATCGGCGTCACCGGGTCCTTCCTGGTCGGTGCCCACAACGCCCGCTCCGACATCGATCTGGTCTGCTACGGACCGCGCGGCTACGAGGCGGCACAAGCGCTGTTCGCCGAACGCGCCCTCATCCACCCCTACGAGGGCGAGAGCCTCACCCGGCTGTACCTGCGGCGCGCCAAGTACATGGTGGGAGGAAGCTTCGACGCCCTCATGCGCCAGGAGGCCCGCAAGCTCCAGGGCCTGACCGCCGGCGCGGGAGCGCACATCAACTGTGAACCACTGAGGGCCGACGGTGACAAGACGTTCGCCGGGGTGGTGGCCAAAGAGGTCGGGGCGATCTCCGTCCTTGCCCGGATCACGGATCACTCCGAGGGCCTGGTCACGCCGGCGCTCTACGGGATCGAGGTGGACACCGTCACCGAGTCCACCGTCGACGAACCGTCCGTGTTCGCCCGCCGGATCACCCACCTACGCAGCTACCTCGGCGCGTACACCGGCGCGTTCCGCACCGGCGACATCGTCTACCTGTCCGGCCGACTGGTCCACATCCAAGGACCGGGCGCACACAACGGCTTCGGCATCGAGCTCACCCCGTGGTCAGCAGCCGAGTCCTTCCTCGCCAACCTGACCCGCTGAGATACGTACGGCGTTCATGGCCCGCGTTCACGGTGGCAGGGTCTGGGTGCTGCCGCCGTGAACCTGACGCCGTCCCGATTACTGCCATGCGACACCCGGCAGCATTGGTCAGCACCGCCGGCCTCCCGAACCCCGACACGGCGCCCCTGCACCTGGACAGCCTGACAGCACGACAACCAAAAGGCCCGTACTCCCCAGCGAAGTGCCGCAGGGGGTACGGGCCTTTCTGCGTTCCGGAGCCTTAACCGGGTTAAGGCCCAAGAGTCAGCCGTCTACCATCAGTAGCAGCACCAGTTCCTCGCGATGTTCGGCCGACATGTGCATCCGAAGCTGGTCGTTGAACCATGCCGGATCCCCCCACGGCAGATCTTGCCCCCCGACAGGCTCCGACTGCCCCTTAACCGGGTTAAGACCCTCGGGGGACTGTTCGGCGACCGTCACCGCCCCCGAACCCTGCGAAGGGATCGGACTCGGAGTCGTTGACGACTTCTCGGCCGGATCACTTGCTGGTTTGGACCGAGGCTTCCGGGGTGCCTTAACCCGGTTAAGGGCTGCGGCCGCCTCGGTCTCCTGCTGAGCGGCGGGGAGCCGGCCAATGCGACGGCCGTCCTTGACCGTCAACTCGCCCGACTCGACCTTCTCCTTCAGGTCCTCGGACAAGCCAAGGAGCGCCAGGCGCTGCGACACCCAGGCGCCGGACTTCCCGAGCCGCTTGGCCACCTTCTCCTGGCTACCGTGCTTGCTGAGCAGCTCCTGGATGGTCCTGGCCTGATCCAGCGGCGGAACGTCAACTCGGTGGACGTTCGCGATCAGCGCGGCTTCGAGCATGTCCTCGGCACTGGCAGCGAGGTCGTCGTTGACGTCGATCCGCAGCTCTGTCAGACCGGCGACAGCAGCGGCCGCGAGACGCCGGTTGCCGTCGATGACGATGTACTCGGCCTCCCCGATTTCAGCCTCTTGGCCGGGATGGACGCCGAGGAACGCTGCCCGCCGAACCACGGCGACAGGCTGGAGCTGACCCTTCTCCTTCAAGGAACCCGCAGTTTCTTCGATTTCGGTGAGCTCATCGCGCGGATTGAACGGGTTGTGGGCCAGCGCCGACAGCGCCACAGACACCGGCGGTCGCTTCCCCTCCCCGTTCATGATCTGCTGCCGAGTCCTGACGCGCCGGGGAGCAGGCTTCGTGTCCTGGCCGTCCTCGTCGAGACTGAACCCACGGGTCACTCGCTGAGCGGTCATACGGCCAGCTCCTTCGCCAGGTCGCGCATCACGTGCGCGTGCTCACTGTCGGGCGCGTACTCCAGCAGCGGGATCTCACCGTCTGCGGCTTCCCGCCCTTCCTTGAGGTCACCGATCACGGCCAGGACCGCAGGAGAACTGCTCTTCTCCCACTGCTCCTTGTTCTCCTTCACGAGCTTGCCGCGTCGGCTGTCGTAGGCGTTGACGATCAGACCGAGGTAGTCGACCTGAATACGGCCCTTGCGGCACAGGTCTTCCTTCTGAGTCTTCAAGAGCCGGAACGCCCTGTGCGACGCCTTGTTCGCCCACACTGGAGTGATGACGCCCGACCGGTCCGCGAGTTCACCATCGCGGCGCCGCACGTAGTACAGCGCGGTGTCCATATTCAGTCCCAGGCTCGGCGGACCGTCGATGATGATGACGTCGTACTCCGCCTCCAACGGCTCCATCGCCCGCTCCAGCGCGGCCTCGCTGAAGCTCACCTTGGACAGGGCCACGTCGCGGAGGAACGCATCGTCCGACGCCGGCAGCAGATGCAGCCGCTCACCGAACCGCTCGCCGTCCAAGGCCACCAGCAGGTCATGGATGTCGCCCTTGGCGGTGCCGTCCATGTGCATCATGAGCGTCTCGACATCGTCCTCATACATGAGGTCCTCGAAGCCGAGTTCTGCGGTGAGGTGCCCCTGCGGGTCGTAGTCGACGAGCAGGACGCGATGGCCAGCCTCTGCCAGGGCCTGTGCGATGCCAGAAGAGATGAACGTCTTCCCGACGCCGCCCTTCTGATTGGCCACTATCACCCGTACCACCGGCTGAGCCACCAACGGAGCGCTGGGGGAGGGGTGGTTGTCGAGCCACAGAGTGAGAGCCTGCGCCAACCCCTGAACGTAGGTGACGCCGCGCTCCGAGCAGGCCGACTTGAACTTGTCCGGCTCGCCAACGGGGAGGAACGTGCCCCACGTCTTCGATCCGTCGGTCTTGACCTCCGGAAGGCCGTCAGCTGCGTACCAGGCATTGATCGCGTGCTCGGCCGCGTCCTGGATGTCCATTCCGTGCTCGAAGGCGCGGATCTTCAGGTGCCTGCGCAACTGGGGAGTGAGAGCCGTAATTAGCTTCTCTCGCTCCCCTCGGGGGCTAGGGATGCTCATGAGGCCAAACATTACTAGGAGATCGGTTCGTGGACACGGTCGACAGTCCGCACGCCTCCGACTGCGTAACTCGATTAAGGGCCGCCCGCCACCCACGCCAGGGCAGCCGAAGCCATTAACAGGCCCTGATCGTCGCGCTGTTTACTGGACCGAGTAGCAGTTCGAGGGAAGGACCAGTGCGTGGGCAAGGCGTCTCAGAAGAAGAAAGAAGCCGGCGGAACCCGTGACCACACGGTCCCTCAGATGTACCTACGCCACTTCACCGAACATCAGGCGCGCCGCCAGTACCTGCTGCAGATGCGGCGCATCAACAACCCGGACCGGGTGATTCCCGCAGCGCCGAGCAAGGTCGGTGCTGAAAAAGGTTTCTACTGGGGCACGACCCTCGACGGGATCCCCCACCACCTCTGCGAGGAGTTGTTCAGCCAGCTCGAAGGCCACGCCGACTCCGTCCTCAAGACGATCCTGGATGACAAGGAGTGGGCGCTCACGCTGAACTGGCCGCTCGCCCCCGAACAGCGTAGAGCCCTCGCCTGGTGGATGGCGGCTCAGGTCCTGCGTACGACCCGCCAGCGCAAGCGCCTCACCCACATCCTTCCCCCCACGGAGAAGAATCCCGAGCTGCCGGAGCACATTGTCAAGCTCGCCGCCAACAACCCGCACTTGCACTACATAGTCGACAACATCGCAGCCCTGGCCGCCACGCTGTACGACCGTCCATGGGGTTTGGGCTTCAGCGACATGTGCCTCCTTACGAGCGACGTCCCCGTAGTCGTCTGGAACCGCCCCGACGAGGACGATCAGATCCTGGCCGTCGCCCACAGCGACGTCATGCTCCCCCTGGACCCGCACCGACTCCTGTTCTTGCCGAGCCCTGCTCAGCAAAGAGCTGATTTCCGCAAGCGCGTCGACCACCTGCTCCACGTCGAGGGCGCGGTAGGCATGGCCCTCGTCGGGATTGCCTGGGACGTAGCCGAGCAGTTCGTCGTGCACCACCCGCAGCACGATCCCTGGAGGCATTGGAAGCCCGCCGGCCCGCGACAGCCGCGGCCTTGGGCGGGTGAAAGCCATCCGGCCCCGCAGTACGTCCTGGAATACCCCGTGTTCCCTTGGGATCAGAACATTGAACGCCGTTGGACCATTGAGCACCCATAACCAAGGGCTGCTGCCGGCGACTCACGACCGCTCAAGTGATCCGCTAGAGGCGCGGCCAGCGCGAGGCTGGCGCGCCCGGCCGCTGATCAGCTCTGGAACTAGCGGCTCGTCACGCTGCGGAAGGGAAGGCTTCGCTGGCTGGACCCTCTCAAAGCTCCTGCACAGCACCCCGGTCCGGCCGCCGAGACGTAAGGCTTCGTGAACCGTACGGTTCACACCATGAAGATACTGCTGCAGTACGGACCGGCGCATGGTCGAACTATCACTAGCGATCGGGTCCACTCCACGGACGATGAGGTATACGTCTGCGAGGGCCGCTACATCTATGTGCTCACCGACAAGGAGGACGATCGGGGGCGGCGGATTGCAACTGTCCGCCTCGACTGAGCCGTCTGAGTCTCCCACGGACTTCTGCACTTCCCACAGGGCGACGGGCGTTCCGTTCCTTCCCGAACGCTGGGAGGAGCGGAACGCCCCCTCTGTGCGAGGTGTGTGGCTGGTTGCCGCGCAGCATTCGCACGGTTTGAGTCGGAGGCCGTAGCGGTCGTTCATGAGGTCGTTCCCCCTCTGCGCGTTGGGCAGGTCGTCGGCGCAGGTGATGCAGTGGGGCAGGTTGTCGGTTCGCGTGGGGTATGGCACGTTCGAGCGGACGACGACGCTCAGGCGCAGAGTGAGCGGGCGACGGCACTGCGGGCAGAGGTCTCCGTGGAGCAGGTTCGCGGTCATGCGGCGGACTGTGCACAGACCGGCGGCTTACCGACCGGGCGGCCCGCCCGACGGACGTCACGGTAAAGATCTGGTGATGGCCTCCCGTCCGGCGGGAAGCACCCCGGATCGCTCTTTTGCGCAGGTCATGGGCGGTGTTCCATGGCCGGATGCTTAGCGCGAAGAAGGTCGGCCCGGGTGGGTGGCGGTACTACTTCCGCAGCGTGATGGTTGGCGACGGCCACCGCCCTGCGGGCAAGCCGCTGCGTGCCGCCCAGGACGAAGCCGGAGTTTCGCCCGGCACCTGGACGGGCCGGGGACTTGCCGCGGTCGGCCTGGCGGCCGGGGACGTGGTGAGCGAGCGGCAGGCCGAACTGCTCCTGGGGGAAGGCCGGCACCCCGACGCCGACCGGATCGAGCGCGAGCTCCTGGAGCAAGGCATGAGCTCGGCGCAAGCCCGGCGAGCGACGGTGCTGGGCAGGCCCATCGAGCACAACCATTCGCTCAAGACCGACGACGCCAAGGAACGCTCGCCGTGGCTGGCCCTGGATCTGGTCTTCCGGGCACCGTCGACGGCGCAGATCGCGTGGGCGCTCATGGATGACGAGCACCGCCTGGTGCTGGAGCTGTGCCAGGACATCGCCCGAGACAAGGCGCTGGCGTGGCTGGAGGGCTCGGTCGCGGAGATCCGCTGGGGGAGCGGCGGCAAGCACCGTAAGCCGGTGAAGGACGGGCTGATCGTCGCGGTGTTCCGGCACTACGAGTCGAGAGCCGGACAGCCCCTGCTCCATGACCACGGCCTGGTGTCGATCCGCGCCCGGAGGCCGGACGGGACGTGGGGGAACCTGTCGGCTGACTCGATGCTGGAGAACGTCGTCGCGGCCGGCACCCTCTACTCCCTGTACTTCATGGAGGAGGTGTCCGCCCGGCTGGGGTGGGGGTGGGAGCCGCGCGAGGTGACGCCCGGCAGAAGGCCGGTCATGGAAGTCGCGGGGATCGACCAGCGGCTCATCGGCTGGCAGTCCACCCGCCGTCAGCAGATCGCGGACGCGGCGTCCGTTCTGGTGGCCGACTACGAGGCAGAGCACGGACACCCGCCGGGGGAGCGGGCCGCGTACGCGCTGGACGGACAGGCCGCCGACCGGACACGCCCGGCGAAGCCCACGGTGGCCGGGTCGCTGACCGGGCTGCGCGACGGCTGGCGGGAGTCGGCGATCCGGGCGTTCGGCGTCGACGTCGTCTCCCGGCTCGCCGTGCGGGCGCGGGCGGCAGCCGCGGCGGTGTGGGCCCGGGTACGGCCGGTGGTCGACGTCGTCCTGGCGGCCGTCGACACCGTCGCCGTGGTGTACGTGATGCGCGGAGCATTCAAGCGCCGGCACCTGCTCGCCGAAGCCCGCCGCCACCTCGCCTACGTCCTGCGCGGCCGACCTCACGAGCCGGGCCTGGACGAACAGATCGTGCAGGCTGTCGTCGACGACTACACCCGTCCCGTCGGGCGCGGCCGGATGATGACCGCCGACCTGCGCGCCCTGTACCCCCACGACACCGAGGACCAGGCCGTGCTGCGCCCGCTGACCCGCAAGCGGTCCGCGCCCCCGTACGAGCGAGCCCGCCTCGCCGCCGGCGCCCTGGCCGCCCGGGTCCGCGCCGCGCGGCGAGCGGAGCGTCTGGGCTCGCGCCCCCACCCGTACGCCGTCGCGGTGCCCGCCTCGGGGTCGTCGCATCCGCGGCCGTTCCACACCGGCCGGAAAGCCGGTCTGCTCGTGGAGCCGGAGCCCGGCGTCGACGTCGACACGGTGGAGCAGACCCGCCAGACCCTCGAAGCCGCCGCCGCGCAGGTGGCCGCCACGATCCAGGACAGCCGACGGGCGCGCGAGGCCGCGCATGGCCTGCGTCCGCAGCCCGGCCCTGCGGCGATCCCGCCGCCACACACCCAGCAGCCCGGCATCCAGCACGCGCCGGGCCGGAGTTCAGGAGGAGTCGCGTGAGCACCCCGGAAGACCAGCCCAGCCCCGAAGAGGCCCTCGCCCGCGCCCGCGATGCCCGCGCGGAGATGGCCGCCGCGCTCGATGAGGACCAGGAGCCCGAGGCCGATGAGCCCGTGGAGTGGCAGCCGATCTGGAAGCGGCCCCGGACACCGAAGTCGAAGGCGGCCAAGAAGAGGGAGCTGCACAAGCAGCGCCGGCGGCTCCAGGACGCCGCCAAGCGCCGCCTCGCCGCCGGGAACTCGCGCAGGCCCCGCTCCCGGCAGAGCCGGATCGGCAACGCGGCCGCCCGCCGGGATGCCCGAGCCCTGTCCCGAGTGCGGCACTCCACCGTATGACTGTGGTGACGATGCCGGGCATCGTCCACCGAGTGGAGCCCACGATGTTCAGCATCCAGTGGCGATGCACGACATCGAGTGGCCTCCACTGAGTGGACTCCACTCCGGCGCGCCGGATGACGATGGACTCCACCGTGGTGCGCATCGCGATGGTGCGCCACCGCACCCCGGTGCTCTGCGCCCGGCGATGCCTGGCACTCTCGCGCGCGCCCGGTGTGCCGCATCCGATGCTCCGCACCGCACCGGTGCGCCCGCCGCCGGCCGACCCCTTGTCCGGGTGTGGCCGGGCGTGCGCGACCCCCTTGTCCGGCTCCGCTGCACCCCCTTGTCCAGTTCTGCTACCGCGACGTTTCCCCTTGACATCGCCGGTTTCGGCCTGCGATCAGGTCGCGGTCAAGGGGGTGTGTGATAGGGGAGCCCGCCCGGCCGTGGCGCGCGTCCCGTGCAGTGCGGCGACGCCGCACCGCACCGCCGGCGCCCGGCGGTGCGGTGGTGCGGTGGAACGCACCGCGATGGTGCGGTGGTGCGCCGGGGATGCGCGCCGGACCGCACCACCGCCGTCCTGGTGGTGCGGCTACGCGGTGGTGCGGTGCGCCGGGTGCGTCTCCATCGCCTGCTTCATCCCGGCGGCCTCCAGTTGGCGCAGGACGTCGGCGACGTCGCCGTGGTCGTCGGTGAGGATGTTCTCGGTGAAGCGGGTGATGGTGTCGGCGATGCCCCGCGAGCTGGCCAGGCACACGCCGTGGCAGGCGAGCTCCAGCAGCAGCCGCCCGAGCGCGGCAGCGAGGAAGGAGTGCGCGCACGGCTCCCCGTCGTGGTCGTCCTCGGCGGTGATGGGGATGAAGACGCGCGCGGCGACGTCCAGGAGCAGCCGGAACAGCTTCTCCGGGCCGATGTCGTCGGCGACCGCGCCAGCGGTGTCGATGTCCCTGGCGTGCCACGCCTGGATGTAGGCGAAGGCGGCGGCGACGTCGGCCGGCTCCATCGGGGCGAGCGCGGTGGTGACGGTGTTCTCGGGCATGGGTGGCTCCTCATCGTCGGGCCGCCCCGCTGGTCGCGGCGGCCTCAACAGGAGCCTCGGGCCGTGACCCTGTGGACAGAGTCCGGCCGCTGACGGGGGAGATCTCTCCCCCTCCGGTTTGATCACGATGCGGTCACGACGGAGGGGTTTTCCGAGGTCGGCGTCACACGGAGCCCGAATTTCCAACCCATACAAGGTGAATGGCGAGATAGGTCTCGCCCCACCTCCAGGAGCATCCTGTGCCCGCAGATGACCCCGAGCAGCGCCGTGACCAGACCGGAGAGGCCCCCTCCGTGGACCCCTCCATGCCCCCCTCCGCGCCCCGCCATCAGGGAGCGGGCGTTCCCGCAGGTCAGGCCCGGCGGACAAGGGGTCGACGCAGCGCCGACAACCCTCATGTAGATGTAGCAAGGCGTCCTGAGCACCGGAGGACTTCGACCGGACCTCGACGCCGGGAGCTGCTGCAAGCGCTGGGGATCTTCCAGAGGGCTACGCCCGACCAGTTGTGGAAGCTGACCCGTCCGGACAACAAGCACGACAAGCTCGTACGCGACAACCTCCTGGATCTGGAGGACCACCACCTGGTGAGGCCCGAACTCGTGAGGGACGACCAGCGGCAGGTGTGGGTGCTGACCAAGCGCGGACACGGCGAGGCGAAGCAGCTGCTGGAGCCGAAGGGCATACGGGTCTCGGCGCTGCGCGAGAAGAAGTACGACCCGGTGACCGGGAAGCTGCTCGGTGCCAGCTACGACGACCACGCCGCCGCGGTCACCTCGACCGCCGCCGAACTGCACGTCGCAGGCATCGGGCACCGGCTCGGCTTCCAGACGGAGATCGCGCACCGGCTCGGCAACGGCTACGTGCAGCGGGCGGACCTGGTGGTGCGGGCGCCGGAGGCCGGGGTGCCGGTGCTGCTGATGGAGATCGACCGCCGCAGCGAGGACGCGCACGACCTGGTCGTCAAGCTGCGCCGGTACTGGGAGTGGGGCCGGATGCTGCCGAAGGACGCGGACAAGCGCACCGTGGACCTGGTCCGCTCCCGGCCGGACGCGATCGAGCACGTCGACCACGACAAGCGGCTGTGGCGCAGGTTCTACCCGCCGACCGGCCGGGAGGGCATGGTGCCCCTCGCGTTCGTGTTCGCGGACACCACCGAGGCGAAGGTCGACAACGCGGTCGCCGCCCTGGAGGAGGCCGGCCGCCGCTACTGGGCGCCGCGCCGGTACGACTCCCTCTACGAGAAGGCCATCACCGCGCGGGACTACCGCCAGGCGGTGCCCGTCGTCGTCACCACCCTGGAGCAGCTCCAGGAGCACGGCGCCGGCGCGGCGGTGTGGCGGCGACTCGGACGCACCGGCGAGCAGACGCTGACGGACGCGCTCGACAACCCCGACGGCCACGCCCTCTACCGCGCCCAGGAGGCCCGCGCGGATGCGGAGGACCAGCAGCGCCGCGCCGCGCAGCGGGAGGCGCAGCGCCCGGTGTGCTCGCGGTGCGGGCGGAAGTTCAGTGACGAGCGCTGGGAGGAGATCACCGTGCACCGGACCGCCGTACGGGCCGGGGACAAGTCGGTGTGCGGGCCGTGCCGCGCCGACGACGTCGCCCGCCAGGAGGCCGACGCCGAAGCGGCCCGCCTCGAGGCCGCCGCACCGCCGGAGCCCGAGGACGACCCCGAGCCGGACCGAGGCCGCGGCTGGTTCCGCCGGCGGACCTGACCGCACGAGTCCCGCTGTGCGGTCGGCAGCCGCCAGGCCGCACAGCGGGACCGTCCCCGAAGTCACCGCACCAACGGGCGGGACGGACGGGCCCATCCGACGGTGATGGCCCACCGGAGGCCCTACACAGGCCGTATGAGACGCAGCCGAGAAGAGATCGCACCCCAGGACCTGCCGGGCGACCTGTGGCACGCCCTGGCCCAGCTCCACCACACCCATCCCGACCCCGTGGGCCGTGTCGGGCCGCTCGCCCGCCCGGCCGGGCTGCTGGCCTTCACCGCGGCCGCCGACACCATCCTCGCGGCCCGGGTGCAGCTGACCGGCGCGGAGACGATGCGCGAGGTGAACGAGACGCTCCGCGCGATGACCGGTGACCTGCCCCACGCCCACTTCACCGGACCCGGCGTCGCCCTGGAGCTCACCCTCAGCAGACGCCAGGAGCTCCCGGTCCACGCGGCACACATCGCCGGACTCACCCGCCTCTTCCGGCACGCCTCCGGCACCATCGGCGCCCGGAGCACCCCGGGCGGCGGCCGCTGCTTCCACTGCGACGGGACCGGACGCGCTCGCCCGCTGTGGGAGCCGACTGTCGGGCACGCTTGAGCGGCTCGCAGGAAGAAACGCCCGCGCCCCGCGCCGCCCTTCTGGACGGCGCGGGACGCGGGCGGGCGGAAGGAACTGAGGCTTACGCCGGTACGGGCGCCGACTCCGGGCGCAGCGCCGCAAGCGGGGAGCGTCGGCCTTTCTCCACCGCGCGCAGCTGCTCCCAGTCGACTTCTGGGTGGGCAGGGATGACCGCGTCGACGGATGCCGTGGTGTAGAGCGCGACGTCGACGGCCCCGGCCCGGCTGGTGCCGAAGCGGACCTCAATCGACTGCGGGGAGCGGACCCAGCAGAGCCGGACCATGTGGTCGAAGTCGGCACGGCGTACCCGGAGTCGGGCGGCGGCCTGTTCGGGTCCGAGCGGGGTGTCGGCGGCGACCAGGTCCGCCAGGTCCTCGCGGCGGCAGACCTCCGCGACCTGGTCGGGGTGATGCAGCGTCCCCTCGGGGTTCGCGCTCAGGTCGACCAGTAGGCCGCGGTCGACGAACCGGCGCACCACGAAGGCCGTCACGTTCGCCTTCTCGCCGATCACGTTCGGGGTGCCGAGCGCGGCGGCGATCCGGTCGGCCGCCGCGCCACCGCCGATCGGCGGGGAGGACATGGCGGCACGGATGGCGTCGGCGTCCAGCGCCTCCACGGCGGCCCGGGACCACTGGAAGGACGACGCGTCCGGGTCGGGGATGAGGCCGGTGTGCCGGGCCCACCGGAAGGCCGCTGCGGGCACCTTCAGGCGCTTGGCGGCCTGGCTCGCGTCGTACTCGGTTCGTCGCATGAGATCACCTCTCGATCGTTCGCCGGAAGCGGCGGACAGAACATGACAGAACACATGAAAACCTGTCAATACCCATTGGAAACAGGCAAGTTGGGCACGCACCGCTAGGACTGCGCCCGCGTACGCGAAGGAAAATCACCCGCCCGGGTGCCGCTCCAGGCAAAGCCGGAACACCGTGGCGGGGGCCGACCACAGGCCCGACCATGAGGCCGACCACGCCGGGCGAGACCTCCGACCACGACACCGGACGGGCGTGTCCGAAGTGACACGCAATTCGAACAAGCGATCTAATGCCGGAATGGACGTGACCGACTTCCCCGACGACCTGGTGCAGACGCAAGCTGCCTGGCACGCCACCTACCAAGCACTCGCCGCACCCCGCCCCCGCGACACCACCGCCCTGCGCCGCCGCCTGCTACTCCTGTCCGTACGGCTGTGGTGGCACCCGTACTGGGAGACCGTCCCCTCAGCGCCGGCGGCCCGCTCCGAGCTGCGCCACCTCGCCCGCGCCTATGGAGCCGTCCAGGCCGCGTGACCGGCCGTCCCGGTCGACCAGGAGCACGGGGTTGCGCCAGGGGTTGCGCCTGTCTGTTGCGCTGGGTGTTGCGCCAAGGGTTGCGGTAGGTGTTGCGCGGCCCGCAGGACCGTCCCCGTGTCCGTGCAGGTCACTGCACGGTTTTGCCGTGGTCGGCCTGCTGACATCCCCGTTGCGGCTGCTCTGCCCATGTCCCCTGGCTGGTGTGAAGGAGGAAGGGACGGGCGGGATGGGCGGCGCGGCCACGGCCGGGGATCGGGGCGCGCTCAGCCGGTTGCGCGTCGGCCGGGCCGCCGCGCCGGGCCGCCGTCAGCCCGGCGGCGGAGGCCGGGATGGAAGTCGCCGGCGCCTCGGTGCTGTCCTTCCGGTGCCGAGCCCCACCAAGGGGTGAGGCGGGAGAGTCCCGCCGGATGGAGGTACCGCTGTGATCGTCCGACTCCTGGGCGGCCCGCTCGCCGGTCGCGTACTCACGATCGCTGATGCCCCGTGGGCCGGAGGCTGGCTCACGGCCGGTGACGCCGACTGGGGCCTGTACGTCCCGGTGCACCGCGACCCGGCGACCGGCACCGTCCTGGCGGAGGCCCGGGTCACCACTCCGCGCCGCTCGTAGCGGCCCACCAGTGCCGTGACGCACGAGACCCCGGGCCCTGACAGCGGGCCCGGGGTCCGGATAGAGCCGGTCAGTAGTCGTCGCGCTCGGAGTTCGGTCCGTACCGCTCGATGAGGTCGCAGGTGCAGGTCCCGCCTTCGTAGTGCGTCTTGTCGCACTCCTCATGGTGGTCCCACGGCGGCCGCTCCGTCGGGGCCGCCGGCGGGGCGGGCGGCTCCGGGTCGGCCTCGGTGGCCGGGGGCGGTCCTGCCCAGTCCATGCCCAGTGCGGCGAGGGCGGCGAGCTGCTCCGCGGTGAGCTTGTCGCGCCTCGATTTGGTGTTCGAGAGCCATACCCCGAGTTTCACCGGCACCGGCTCTGCCTCGCCGTCGACCGTGATCTCCACGACCGTGCTGCGCGGGACGGGCCGCTGTCCCTCCTTCTCCACCCACTGCGCCAGGGCGGCCAGCCCTCGCTGGAACGCCGCCTCAGCCTTACTCCCGGCCTTCTTCGAACCCTTGGCAGCGTCGGCCAGCGCCGGAGGGAGCTCCGCCGGGGCGGCGGCCGCCACGGGGAGGGCCGCGCCCTGCACGCCCAGCGCGGTCAGCCGCTCGCGCTGCTCGGGCAGGAGCTGCGCCCAGGTGCCCGGCTCCTGCTGCCGCCACCTCCAGGTGCCGATGTCGTCGCCGTCGTAGACGACGCCCGGCGCGATGTGGGGCAGGACACCGTCGGCGTCGACCAGGTCGGCGAGCACCCGGTAGTGCCGCTGCCAGCTCAGCGGCCACGGGCAGTCCCAGTCCGGGTCGATCTCCGTCAACTGCTGTGCGCGGACGGCGGCCCGCTGCGGGTCCTTCCCGAGCCCGCCCTTCCGCCGGAGGTTGGCCATGTGCTGCCCGATGGGCACCATCGCCTCGCCCTCACCCCACACCGCGTCCTGACGCGGCGCGAGATGCCCGGTCGCCCGCCGGAACGAGCGGAGCGCGGCCAGCTTGGCCTCCCACGCCTCCTCTCCCGGCTCCCAGAGCATCCCGGCCTCCGGAGCGTCCAGCAGCGTCTTGCGCCGCTCCTCCAGCTCACCCGCCCGCAGCGCCTTCCTCTGCTGGTGCACCCACCGCCCGAGGGGGAAGTCCTTCGTGACGCCGACCTCGACCTCAACGTCATACGGGACGGCGTAGACGCCGGTGATCTCGTTCTCCGCCCGCCAGCGCAGCAGGGCCTGGTAGCCCTCCAGCCACACCAGCGACTCCGGCCGGTACACCCGGGTCCGCAGGAACGCGGCGATGGTCGCCGCGTCGCGCGGGCTGGAGAAGTGCAGCAGCGCCGACTCGGCAGCGGCGTCGGTGTCGTCGTGCTCCTGGTCCTCGCCGTCGCTCTCGCCGCCAGCCCCGACGATCCGCCCGTCCTCGTCACGCTGGACGTGGACCTTGCGCTTGCCGCTCGTGAGCGCGCGGGAAGCGAGCTGCTCGACCAGACGTTCGTCATGCGAGCGCAGGCCCTGGAGGACCGCTACGAGGGGGCGGAAGCTGGCGCTGGCGACCATGTCGGTGGGGTCCTCGTTCGGCTCCAGGAACACCGGCACGATGATCCTGGCGACCTTCGTGGAGCCGTCCTTGTTGAGGCGGAGCGCGCGGCCGATGTTCTGCACGATCTCCACCTGCGAGCCGCGGGTGTCCGCGAAGCAGACGGCCTCCACACCCCGCTCGCCCGTGATGTCGACGCCCTCACCGAGCACGCGAACCGAGGCGAGGAAGGCGCGGTGCACCCGGCGTCCGGCCGCGTCGATGCCGTTGGCGAACTGCCTGAGCACTTCCCGGCGTTCGGCCACCAGGTGGTCACCGCACAGCCACGCCGACCACACCCGGTCCGGCGGCACGTGGCGGCCGGCCTCCAGCTCGTAGAACTCCGCGTCGATCGAGGACTTCGGCAGCTTGTCGGCGGCGGCCAGGTCCTCATCGGAGGCGTCGTTGACGTACAGCTCGGCTGCCGTCTCCGGGAGCTTGTCCGCGAACGCCTGCGCCTCCTCCACCTTCTGGTGGAAGGTCATGACCGTACGCAGGTTGTATGCGGCGGCGTGCTCCAGGAGCGCGGTCTGCAGGAGCGCCAGGCGCCGGCCCCGCCGTGCCTCCTCCGACTCCCCGAGCACGGGGGAGGGGTCGCGGATCTCCAGGACGTCGATCTCGAACCCGGCGAGGATCTCCCGCTCGATCGCCTCCGAAAGCCCGAGCTCTGCGAGCCACGCGCCGTACGTGCCGTCCGGGTCGTCGGCCATGGTCGCGATCTCCGCCTCCTGGCCGTCCGCGCCCTTCTGCGGGCGGGCCGCGGCGAGGATGCGCGGGGTCGCGGTCAGGTAGAGCCGGAAGTCCGCCGGGATGCGGGCGTTGTCGTGGATCGCCGCCCACGGACGGCCAAGATCACCGGCGGTTCCATGGGCCTCATCCACGATGGCGAGGTGGAAGCCGTCCATGCGCTGGCCGTAGAGCCGCTCTCCGCCCGCCAGGGCGGCCTCCAGCGGCCCGCGAACCTTCCGCTGGCCCTCGGGTGCGTCGATGTCCTCGCGGTCCACGAGAGAGGCGTACGTGGCGAACACGACCACGGGCCCGTGCCCGGCCCACAGGGCGAGCTGGATCGGGTTCGTGGTGGTCCGCACCCCGAGCGAGTTGAGGACCGCGTCGTTCTCCAGCGAGCACACCGCGACCATCGGAGCCCGGTGGCCCACCAGCCGCCACGCCTGGGCGGTCTGCGCGAGCAGGTCCAGGGTCGGCACGGTCACGAGAATCCGGCCGTCCGCGAACGACTCCAGCGCACACGCAGCGGCCGTGATCGTCTTGCCCGAGCCGGTCGCTGACACGATCGTGCCCCGGGCACCCTGCGGGGGCACAGATGACCTTGCAGGGAATCCCACCCACCTGCGAAACGCGGAGCGCTGATCGACCTGGTGTTCCTTGAGCTGAATCGCTGACATTTCCTTGCCTCCCCGAGCGGTCAATTCCTGTGTCTTTTCAGAGGGCCGCGTGCGGAATGCAGGCCGCACCCAAGTCGTTCCAGATCGACGCATCCGCCTTGTGCCAGCCGCCCGGCTTTCCGTCCTTGAACGGCGGCTTGTCGCCCGGGTCGTAGTGCCCGGCATCGAGCGTGCAGACGATGACGTCCCCATCGCTGTTCCTCGTGCGGGCGGTGCACAGACCGCCGGCCTCGCCCAGCGCCTCCAGGACCTGGCGGCGCGCCATGGTGTGCGGGTGAGTGGCCGGGAGCACGGCCCCACGGACGTACCTCTCCAGCCGCACCAGGTCGGCCCGCTCACGCTGCCTCACGTCCGCGATGTGTACGGCCAGTTCAGCGGCACCGGCCGACCGGCCGCCCCGCCGGGACCACTCCCGGTCCGCGATGCCCACCAGGGCCTCGCTCACGGCCGTCACGCCGCTGTCCCAGCCGTCCTCAAACTCGGGGCCACGGGAGCGCGGCGCCATGCCGCCCAGCTCCACCACCTGGCACTGCGCCCCGGCGACCGCACCGGCCTCCAGCGCGGCCACCAGGTCGTCCGCCTCGCTCGCGGGTACGCCCTGCGCCTCCAGGAGCGCGAACACCTTCAACCGGGCGTTCACGCCCGCCGTCTGGTACTGCGTCACCCGGCGCACAGAATCGCTGCTCAGCGCGGGATCGGGTCCGGTAGATTCGTGGTGACCGGTCATCTGCGGTCGTTCCTCTCGGAATTCCGGGGAAGTTCCCGGGTGGTTGGGGGGTGTCCCGTGTTTCCGCCAACGGTACATTCTGCATCAACCTGATGCACGCGGTACACTGGAACCCACACGAACGAGCGACCCCCACCCCAGTAGCCAGCCCGGCCCGCGCCAGCGGGCCCCAGGACTGAAGGCTCAGCCGGAAGGACCGTCAGGCGGGGGAGCGCAGCGGACCCGCCGGGAGTGCCCCGCGCTCCCCCAACTCCCTTACTGGAGGCCCAACTAGCCGCACCTGACACCTCGACAGTCACGGCCGCGCGATGCGCGGCCAGCCGGGCGCGCAGCGGCCGGCCCCACTGCCTCCTGGAGCGCAGCGGAGGGAGGCGCCCACGCTCCGCGTGGGCGAAGGGAGCGCAGCGACCGCGCCCCTTGCATATCGCGCAGCGATATGGTACCCGCTCCGCGGAGATCGTAAGAGAGTAGGGTATGGAAAGAGTGTAAATGCG
>NZ_JBEXEQ010000031.1:0-63565 GCF_040703155.1 Streptomyces sp. NPDC005435 | reverse complement strand
GAGTCGATGCGGAGCATCGGCGACCGACGACAACGCGGCGAGGTGCGGTGCCAGGCGTCGCGAGCCCGGCCTGATCGACGAGACACCCCCTAGGGAGCCGGTGGGCCGGCCGTCTCGGGAACCTCGGTTCTCGCCGGATCGGCTTGTTCGGTGTGGGCGAGCAGGAGAGCCGGGACGGCGGCGGCGATCGTGATCGCCAGGACCCACCAGAAAGCGGTGGCGTATCCGTCGGCCTGCCCGGCGGGCGTGGGACTGTCGCTGAGCCGGCGGGTGAGGACGACGGTGAGTACGGCGGTGCCGATCGCGCCGCCGACGCGCTGGAGGACGTTGAGCTGCGGGGTGGCGTCGGGGATCTTGTGCGCCGGCAGGGCCTGATAGGCGGCGGTCATCGCCGGGATGATCGACAGGCCGAATCCGACGCCTCGCATGATCATCACGATACAGAGCAGCCAGTAGGACGTGGTGGCGGTCAGGAACACGAAGGGGATGGTCGAGAGCGCCAGGACGGCGGCGCCTGTGAAAGCGGTGATCCCGGCGCCATACCGGTCGGTGAAGGGCGCGGCGATCAGCGCGCCCACCGCGGTCGGTGCGACCAGGAGCCCGGCGATGATCACGCCTTCGCCGCGGACGGTCTGGAGGTAGAGGGGCATGAGGATCATCCCGCCGTAGTTCGCGGCGCCGAGTGCGAACGTCGCGATGGACGCGGCGGTGAACGCCCTGTTCGTGTACAGCCGGACGTCGAGCAGCGGCTGCTTCGCCCGCAGGGCATGCGTGACGAAGCCGGCCAGGGAGGCCGGTCCGGCCAGGAGCGCGATGGTGGAGGCGGTGTCGAGCCCGGCCGCGGCACCGAGTCGCGCCAGACCGTAGGTGATGCCGACGACCCCGAGTGAGGCAAGGGTCAGCCCGGCGATGTCCAGCCGCCCCCCGTCGCCTCCCTTCTCCCGGGGCAGGAGCCACAGGGCGAGCAGGACACCGGCGATGCCGATGGGGACGTTGAGCCAGAAGATCGCCTGCCAGCCGATGCCCTGGATGAGCAGGCCGCCGAGGGCGGGCCCGAGCGCCGGGGCGAGGATGAGCGGGATCGCGATGAAGGCCATGACCCGCCCCATCTGCGCCTTGGAGGACCGCGCGGTCCAGATGACCGTGCCGGCCGGCATGATCGCGCCACCGCCGATGCCCTGCAACGCGCGGGAGGCGATCAGCATCCCCACGCTCGTCGAGCACGCGCACAGCACCGATCCGATGGTGAACACCACCAGTGCGGCGCAGTACAGCCGGGTGGCGCCGAACCGGCGGGCTGCCCAGCCGGTGAAGGGGATGACCGCTGCGAGCGCGAGGAGGTAGGCGGTCACCACCCACTGCACAGTCCCCAGGCCGGCGTGCAAGCCGACCGAGAGGCGGTGCACGGCGACGTTGACGATCGTCGAGTCCAGGAAAGACAGCGACGCGCCGATCATCACCACCCCGATCGCTCGGCGCAGCACAGGCGAAAACCGCTCCGTCGACTCTGCCTCGGTTGCTACATCGTTCATGGGCACACACTCCTCAGGTCAGCCATTGCCAAGCTAGGCTGGCCGTTGTGCGCATGGAGGCCAATCGATACCCCGAACCGGCCAATACGGGTGGCCGCCCGGCGGTCTCGCCGATCTTGAACATCGACCCGGACACCGCCCATGCTCACGAACGGCTGGACCTGCACGCGCACCCGGAGCCGATGCTCACGTGGAGCTCGACCGCGACCCTGACAGGGACCGTCGCCGGCCGTGACTGGCTGATTCCGCCCGGCTACGGACTCTGGGTGCCCGGCGGCATCGAACACTCCGGCGCCGTGCTGCACGCGGGCGAAATGGTGACCATCACCTTCGCCGCCGACCGCCGTCCGCTCGACTGGACAGAGCCCACCTGCTTCGCCGTCGGATCGCTGCTGGGCGAGATCATCACCCACCTGCACGATGCCGCTCCCGACGACCGCAGCCGTCCGGCCGCCGAGGCGCTCATGTTCCAGCTGCTGGCCCCGCTGCCCGCGCATGACATCCGCATCACGATGCCCACCGACCCCCGAGCCCGCGCGGTCGCCGAACAACTCCTCGCCCACCCGGCCGACCAGCGCGAACTCGTCGGCTGGGCCGACCACGTCCACGCCGGCGTCCGCACCCTGTCCCGGCTTTTCCGCGCCGAGACAGGGCTCACCTTCTCCACCTGGCGCACGCACGTCCGCATCCGCGCCGCCATTCCCCTGCTGGCCGACGGCATACCGGTGGGCGGCGTCGCCCGAGCGGTCGGCTACCGCAAACCCAGCGCCTTCATCGCGGCGTTCCGCCGGGTCACCGGCCAGACTCCCGGCACCTATCTGCCCCAACCGCCGAACGCACCGTCACACCCGCAGCCCTCGTCATCTGGCTCCGGACATGATCCGAGGAACATTCCCTAGCGCAGGTACGCCAGTTCCGGATGGACGGACGTGTAGCCGTCGAGCAGGCGGCGCGCCACGTTCACCGAGTCGACCAGCGGGTGCAGGGCGAACGCCTTGACCGCGCTCGCGCGTGAGCCGGTGCCGGCGGCGGCCAGGACCTCGCGTTCGACGGCCTTGACCGCGCAGACCAGGCCCGTGGCGTGGCCGGGCAGGGGGGCGGTGGTGAGGGGGTGGGCGCCGTCGGCGCCGACCAGGCAGGGGACTTCGACGACCGCGTCCTCGTCCAGCGCCGAAAGGGTGGTGCGGTTGCGGACGTCGAGGATCAGGGTGGTGCGCTCGTCGCGGGAGATGGCCCGCATCAGGGCGAGGGCGACCTGTTCGTAGCCGCCGGACAGATCTTCTTCCTCCCGGTCGCCCGCTCCGGCGCTCTCCCGGTTCTCCGCCATGTACGTCGCCTCGCGCTCGGCGCGGGTGCGGTCCCAGGCGGCGAGGGCGGAGACGCCGGGGTCGGCGGCCTCGGCGTAGAAACGGGCCTGCTGCTCGCCGAGGAAGGCGCCGCGCGTCAACTCGGCGTCCTGGTAGGCGCGTACGGTCTCGCGGTTGAAGTAGTAGTAGTGCAGGTACTCGTTGGGGATCGCACCGAGGGACTGGAGCCAGTCGGTGCCGAAGAGGCGGCCCTCCTCGAAGGAGCCGAGCAGCGCCGGATCGGCGAGCAGGCGCGGGAGTTCGTCGCGTCCCGCGACCCGCAACCCCCGTACCCAGCCGAGGTGGTTGAGGCCGACGTAGTCCACGAACGCCTCGCGCGGATCGGCGCCGAGCACCCGGGCGATGCGGCGGCCGAGGCCGACCGGGGAGTCGCAGATGCCGATGACACGGTCGCCCAGGTGCCGGGACATGGCCTCGGTGACGAGCCCCGCCGGGTTGGTGAAGTTGATGACCCAGGCGTCCGGTGCGAGCCGGGCGATCCGGCGGGCGATGTCGACGGCGACGGGCACGGTCCGCAGCCCGTACGCAATGCCCCCGGCCCCGACCGTCTCCTGCCCGAGCACCCCCTCCGCCAGCGCGACCCGCTCGTCCTCGGCGCGTCCCCTGAGGCCCCCGACCCGGATCGCGGAGAACACGAAGTCGGCCCCGCGCAGCGCCTCGTCCAGATCGGTGGTGGCCATGACGCCCGGCGCGTCCGGCACTCCCGCCGCCTGCTCCCCCAGCACCCGTGTGACGGCCCGCAGCCGCCCCGCGTCCGTGTCGTACAGCACGACGTCGGTGACCCGCCCCGCACCCCGGTCGCCGAGCAGCGCGCCGTACACGAGCGGCACGCGGAATCCGCCGCCTCCCAGAATCGTCAGCCTCACGTCCGTACCCTTCGCGCGCCACCGTCGGTCACCTTCCCGGATCATGGCACGCACGGGGCGAGCACGGCGCGATCTGCTCCGGTAAGGGCGGCTTCAGGGGGTGAACTCCCGTACGGGGCAAGGAGTTTGCTTGTTACAAGTCTTGACGCCCGCAGGGCCGCGGAGCACATTGGCCGCACCGTGAGAGCGCTCTCAAGGGCACCCGCAGCACTTTCCCCCCGTACCCGGAAGGCACCCCCATGAGCGAAACCTCCGGCATGCCCCGTGCGGTCGGCGGACGCCGGTACTCGGTCCGCCGTGCCCTCGTCGCGGCCATCGGCACGCTGGGCCTGGCGGCGGTGGCGGCGGCGACGGGCGTCGCCCCCGCCGACGCCTCCGCGCCCGCGCCGTCCGCCGGCTGGAGCCAGGTCTTCCTGGACGACTTCGACGGCGCGGCGGGGTCCGGCGTCAACACCTCCGACTGGCAGTACGACACCGGGACTTCGTACCCGGGCGGAGCGGCGGGGTGGGGCACCGGTGAGGTCGAGACGATGACCTCCAGCACCAGCAACGTCGCGCTGGACGGCAACGGCAATCTGCTGATCACCCCGCGCCGCGACGGCTCGGGGAACTGGACCTCGGGCCGTATCGAGACCAAGCGCACCGACTTCCAGCCCCCGGCGGGCGGCAAGTTGCGGGTGCAGGCCCGTATCCAGCTGCCCAACGTCACGGGCGCGGCCGCCAAGGGCTACTGGCCGGCGTTCTGGATGCTCGGCGCGCCGTTCCGGGGCAACTACTGGAACTGGCCGGGCGTCGGCGAGCTGGACATCATGGAGAACGTCCAGGGTCTGAACACCGACTGGTCCACCGTGCACTGCGGCACCAGCCCGGGCGGCCCGTGCAACGAGACCACCGGCATCGGCGGTTCGACCTCCTGCACCGGCACCACCTGTCAGGCGGGCTTCCACACCTACGCGATGGAGTGGGACCGCTCCACCAGCCCCGAGGAGATCCGCTTCTACCTCGACGGCGTCAACTTCCACACGGTGAAGGCGAATCAGGTCGACGCGACCACCTGGGCCAACGCCACCAGCCACGGTTACTTCCTCATCCTCAACGTGGCGATGGGCGGCGGCTTCCCGGGCGCCTTCGGCGGCGGCCCCGACGGCGGCACCGAGCCGGGGCACCCGATGACCGTGGACTACGTCCAGGTCCTCCAGGCCGGCGGCGGAGGCACCACTCCCCCGCCCTCCGGCGGCAGCCGTGACGCCTACGGCACCATCCAGGCCGAGTCCTACGACAGCCAGTCCGGCACCACCACCGAGTCCACCACGGACACCGGCGGCGGCCAGGACCTCGGCTATGTCTCCAACGGCGACTGGGCCCTGTACAAGGGCGTCGACTTCGGCTCGACCCCGGCCACCCAGTTCAAGGCCCGCGTCGCGAGCGGCGCCCCCGACGGCGTCAGCGGCCTGGTCGAGGTCCGCGTCGACAGCCGTAGCAACGCCCCCGTCGGCAGCTTCGCCGTCGGCAACACCGGCGGCTGGCAGACCTGGCGCACGGTCCCGGCCAACATCTCCTCGGTGACCGGCAAACACGACGTCTACCTCACCTTCACGAGCGGCCAGCCGGCGGACTTCGTGAACGTGAACTGGTTCGGCTTCGCCCACTGAGGGTCCGGTCGGCGAGTTCTGTCAGCGAGCAGGTACGGCGGCTGTCGCCAGGGGGTCCGCCTCCCGGCGACAGCCGTTCGCGGGCCGCGCGCCCAGTTCCGTCAGCCGGTCGAGCAACCCGGCCCGCACCCGCGCCAGTTCGTCGATCCGCCCCTGGACCACGGTCAGCCGCTGTTCGAGCAGCGCGGTCTTGGCGGCGGGTTCCGCGCCGCTGTGGGTGCCCGCGAGTTCGTCGCGCAGACAGTCCTCGATCAGGAGCAGGTCGTCGGTGGTGAGTCCGGAGGCCAGGAGCAGGCGGATGTTCTCGACGACGCGTACGGCGTCGGGGCCGTAGGAGCGGTAGCCGTTGGCGGAGCGCCCGGGGCGGAGCAGGCCGTGCTCCTCGTAGTAGCGCAGGGCGCGGGTGGTGGTGCCGGTGGCGTGGGCCAGTTCGCCGATGCGCATGGTGTTTCTCTCTTTCCCGGGATGTCAGGCGACGCGTTCGCTGTCCCGGGGTGTCAGGCGACGCGTTCGCCCGGCCGGTCCCGCACCGCGCCCCGGCGCTCTCCGGCCGCCTCCCGCAGGGCCCACCCCAGGGCGACGAGCGCGATCAGGCTACCCGCGAGCGGCAGCCGCTCCAGCCCGGCCCCGGCCGCGAGCAGCCGTCCGCCGAGCCAGCCGCCCAGTGCCGTACCGAGGTTGAACGCCGAGCTCT
Source organism: Streptomyces sp. NPDC005435 (assembly GCF_040703155.1). Lineage (NCBI taxonomy): Bacteria > Bacillati > Actinomycetota > Actinomycetes > Kitasatosporales > Streptomycetaceae > Streptomyces > Streptomyces sp. NPDC005435. The sequence continues at coordinate 57,454 of NZ_JBEXEQ010000031.1, read as the reverse complement.
GCACGGTCAGCGCGAGGGTGCGGGCCCGTCCGGCGGCGACGTCGAGGAGCCGGGTGTTCACGGCCGGGATGACGGCGTAGTAGGCGGCGCCGAAGAGGAACAGGGCGGCCACCGCGGGGACCTTCGCCCCTGTGGTCACGGCCAGGAGCAGCAGGGCGACGGCGAGCGCGCCCACGGTCCAGCCGATCGCGCCGGTGACCGAGCGGTCGGTGAGCCGTCCGCCGGCCGTGCTGCCCACCGTGCCGCCGATGCCGAACAGCAGCAGGAGCACGGTCGCGGCGGCGGGGCTGAAGCCGGCCGGGCCGGTGAGCAGCGGGGTGATGTAGGTGTACGCGGTGAAGGCGGCCGCCGCGCTGAGCGCGGTGACGGCCGTGACGGCGCGCACCCGCCGGTCGCCGAGCACCCGCAGTTCCGTCAGGCGCCGTCCCGGGGCGGCCGGTTCCGGGGTGCGCGGCACCAGCGGCGCCACGCACACGGTGACCGCGGCGGTGAGCGCGGCGACGGCCCAGAAGGTGGCCCGCCAGCCGAGCCACTGCCCGACGGCGGTGCCGAGCGGCAGCCCGGCGATCATGGCCAGGCTGAAGCCGGCCGAGACCCGGGCGACCGCCCGGCCGCGCCGCTCCGGCGGGACGAGGTCGGCGGCGGTGCGGAAGAACAGCGGCATCAGCGCGGAGTGCGCGAGGGCGGCGAGCACCCGGCCCCCGGCGAGCAGGCCGAACCCCGGTGCCAGCGCGGAGACCACGTTGCCGAGGACGTAACAGCCCATCAGGGCGGTGAGCAGTGCCCGGCGCGGCGCCCGGCCGGTGCTGAGCGCGAGGACCGGGCCGCCGACGACGACGGTCAGGGCGAACGCGCTGACCAGCAGCCCCGCCGTGGACAGCGGGACCGAGACGTCGGCGGCGATGGCGGGCAGCAGCCCGGCGATCATGATCTCGCCGGTGCCGAGGGTGAACGAGCAGAGGGTGAGCACGGCAAGTGCCCGGGACGGGTGTGGCGTTCGGTTCATGTCCGGCAGCCTCGGCCTTCACGCCGGGGTGAAGGTCAAGCCGGACCGTGGCCCCCCGGTTCAGCGCAGCTCCGCCCGAAAAGCCACCGGCGTCTGTCCCGTGTGCAGATGGAAGAACTTGGAGAAGTTGGCGCCGTCCGGGAAGCCGACCGCCGCGCCCACGCGCCCGATCGGCATGTCGGTGTGGGCGAGGAGGCGTTTGGCCTCCAGGATGACGCGGCGGTCGATGAACCCCTTGGGGGTCTGGCCGGTGGCGGCGCGGACGGCGCGGACCAGGGTGCGGCGGGAGTAACCGAGCGCGTCCGCGTAGGCGTTGACGCTGTGGTTGGTGGGGAACCCCTTCTCGACCGCGTCCCGGAAGAGCGTGAAGGTGGTGTCGGCCTGCCGCCGGGAGGCCTCGGCGGAGCTGGCCGCGAGGTGGGCCAGGCGCAGCAGGAAGGCCGTCAGGCTGTGCCGCAGGACGGCGGTGTGCAGGCTGAGCGGAAGGGTGGTGGTGTCCTCGTACTCGCGGCGCAGCTGGTCCAGGGAGGCCTGGAGCGCGGCGAGCTGGGCGGGTTCGGGGTGCAGCAGGGGCGGCAGATCGTAGCGGTAGAGGTTGGTGGCCTCGACGGTGGCGCGGGGCAGGAAGCCCGGCTGCATGGTGAGGACCGTGCCGCGGTACTCGCTCGTGCGGGAGAACCGGTGGAGCTGGCCGGGGCGGATCCACAGGAGGTCGCCGGGCCCCGCCTCGTACTCGGCGAAGTCGATCATGTGCCGTACGGGGCCCTCGGTGAAGAGCATGACCACGTGGAAGTCGATGCGGTGGACGCGGTCGAGCGGCGCGTCGGCGTGCCAGGTGTGGCCGGTGCCCATCGCCCCGACCTGCATCCCGACGCCGCCCACCGCCAGCTCGGTCGGGAAGGGGAAGGTCGCGATGCCCTCGCCGTGCCGGCCGTCCGGAGCGGCTTGAGTGGTTCTGTCCGCCATGTTCTTTTCGCGCCGTCCCTCTCACGCGTTCGTTGTCCCAGATTCACCACAGGCTGACACACCCCGACCTTTCCGAGAAAAAGTCAGACTTTTAAGTTTGAACGCGTTTGATCAGAAACCATGCTTCGAACGAGGACTTCTTGAAGATGAGCACGCAGACACCCGAGAGCTTCGAGTGGACCGATCTCGACCGTCGCGCCGTCGACACGGCCCGGCTTCTCGCGGCCGACGCCGTGCAGAAGGTCGGCAACGGCCACCCCGGCACCGCGATGAGCCTCGCGCCTGCCGCGTACACGATCTTTCAGAAGGTGATGAAGCACGACCCGGCGGACCCCGAGTGGACCGGCCGTGACCGCTTCGTGCTGTCCCCCGGCCACACCTCGCTGACGCTCTACACCCAGCTCTTCCTCGCGGGCTACGAGCTGGAGCTGGACGACCTCAAGGCGTTCCGCACCCAGGGCTCGAAGACGCCTGGACACCCGGAGTACGGGCACACGGCCGGTGTGGAGACGACGACCGGACCGCTCGGCCAGGGCGCCGCCAACGCGGTGGGCATGGCCATGGCCGCCCGCTACGAGCGCGGCCTGTTCGACCCCGAGGCCCCCGAGGGCACCTCGCCCTTCGACCACACCATCTGGGCGATCGTCTCCGACGGCGACCTGGAGGAGGGCGTCTCCGCCGAGGCCTCCTCGCTCGCCGGCCACCAGAAGCTCGGCAACCTGGTCTTCCTCTACGACGACAACCACATCTCGATCGAGGGCGACACCGAGACGGCCTTCTCCGAGGACGTCCTGGGGCGGTACGAGGCCTACGGCTGGCACACCCAGCGCATCGAGCCCACCGCCGAGGGCGACGTGGACGTCCCCGCGCTATACGCGGCCCTGGCCGCCGCCAAGGCCGAGACCGGGCGCCCGTCCATCATCGCGATGCGCACGATCATCGCCTGGCCCGCCCCGACCGCCCAGAACACCGAGGCCTCCCACGGCTCCGCCCTCGGCGCCGAGGAGATCGCGGCCACCAAGCGCGTCCTCGGCTTCGACCCGGAGCAGTCCTTCGAGGTCTCCGACGAGGTCCTGCGCCACGCCCGCCGCGCCCTGGACCGGGGTGCCGAGGCGCACGCCGCCTGGGACAAGAAGATCGCCGAGTGGCGCACCGCCCAACCCGAGCGCGCCGAGCTGTTCGACCGCGTCTCCAAGGGCGAGCTGCCCGAGGGCTGGCAGGACGCCCTGCCGGTCTTCGAGGAGGGCACCTCGGTCGCCACCCGCGCCGCCTCCGGCAAGGTCCTGAAGGCGCTCGGCGGCGTGCTGCCCGAGCTGTGGGGCGGCTCCGCCGACCTCGCGGGCTCGAACAACACCACGATCGACGCGAGCAGCTCCTTCCTCCCGGAGGGCAACCCGCTGCCCGAGGCGAACCCGTACGGCCGTACGGTCCACTTCGGTATCCGCGAGTTCTCCATGGCGGCCGAGATGAACGGCATCGCCCTGCACGGCAACACCCGCATCTACGGCGGCACCTTCCTGGTGTTCTCCGACTACATGCGCAACGCCGTCCGTATGTCGGCCCTGATGCAGCTGCCGGTGACGTACGTCTGGACGCACGACTCCATCGGCCTCGGCGAGGACGGCCCGACCCACCAGCCGGTCGAGCACCTGGCCTCGCTGCGCGCGATCCCGGGCCTCAACATCGTCCGCCCGGCGGACGCCAACGAGACCGCCATCGCCTGGGCCGAGATCCTGAAGAGGCACGCCACCGACCCGGCCCCGCACGGACTCGCGCTCACCCGCCAGGGTGTCCCGACGTACGCTCCGAACGAGGACGCGGCCAAGGGCGGCTACGTCCTGCGTGACTCCTCGACCGAGGTCCCGGAGGTGATCATCATCGCGACCGGCTCCGAGGTCCACCTCGCCGTGGCCGCCCGTGAGGCCCTGGAGGCCGAGGGCACCGGTACGCGCGTGGTGTCCATGCCGTCCGTGGAGTGGTTCGAGCAGCAGGACCGCGCCTACCGCGAGAGCGTCCTGCCGCCCGCCGTCAAGGCCCGGGTGGCCGTCGAGGCCGGCATCGGCCTGACCTGGTACCGCTATGTGGGTGACGCGGGCCGCATCGTCTCCCTGGAGCACTTCGGCGCCTCCGCCGACGCCAAGACCCTGTTCGCCGAGTACGGCTTCACCCCCGAGAACGTCGCCGCCGTGGCCCGCGAATCGCTGGCCGCCGCGCGCGCCTGATCCACGCGACGAAGAAAGAATGAGCACTGTGACCGAAGCAATCAGCACCCCCGGTTCCCTCAAGCGCCTCGCCGACGAGGGCGTCTCGGTCTGGCTGGACGACCTGTCGCGCAAGCGGATCACCTCGGGCAGCCTCGCCTCCCTGGTGACGGACGGCGGCGTCGTCGGCGTCACCACCAACCCCTCCATCTTCCAGGCCGCCATCGGCTCGGGCGAGGGGTACGAGGAGCAGCTCACCGACCTGGCCGTGCGCGGCCTGACCGTCGACGAGGCCGTCCGCATGATGACGACCGCCGACGTGCGCGACGCCTCCGACATCCTGCGCGGCGTGTACGACGCCACCGAGGGCCGCGACGGCCGGGTCTCCATCGAGGTCGACCCCCGTCTGGCCCACCACACCGTCGCCACCGTGGCCGAGGCCAAGCAGCTGAACTGGCTGGTCGACCGCCCCAACGTGATGATCAAGATCCCGGCCACCAAGGCGGGCCTGCCGGCCATCACCGAGGTCATCGGCCTGGGCATCAGCGTCAACGTGACCCTGATCTTCTCCCTGGAGCGCTACCGCGAGGTCATGGCCGCCTACCTGGCCGGCCTGGAGAAGGCCAAGGAGCGCGGCATCGACCTGTCGCGGATCCACTCCGTGGCGTCCTTCTTCGTGTCCCGCGTGGACTCCGAGATCGACAAGCGCCTGACCGCGCTGGGCACCGACGAGGCCCTGGCCCTCAAGGGCCGCGCGGCCCTCGCCAACGCCCGTCTGGCCTACGAGGCGTACGAGGAGGTCTTCTCCTCCGACCGCTGGCAGGCGCTGGCCGCCGCGGGTGCCCACAAGCAGCGTCCGCTGTGGGCCTCCACCGGTGTGAAGGACCCGGCGTACAAGGACACCCTGTACGTGGACGAGCTGGTCGCCCCCGGCACCGTCAACACCATGCCCGAGGGCACGCTCAAGGCCACCGCCGACCACGGCGACATCACCGGTGACACGGTGACCGGCCGCTACGAGCAGGCCCGCGCCGACCTCGCCGCCGTGGAGAAGCTGGGCATCTCCTACGACGAGGTCGTCCAGCAGCTGGAGGACGAGGCCGTCGCCAAGTTCGAGGCGGCCTGGATCGAGCTGCTGGACGCCGTGACCGAGTCCCTGAAGAGCAAGGGAGTGGACGCGTAATGGCAAGCAAGTCAGCCGGGGCCAAGCCGGCCCCCGCCGAAGCCGAAGCCGGGGCCGCGCAGGCCCCGGCCCCGGCCGAGGCCAAGGCGGCCCCCGCCGAGGCCGGGACCAAGACGCGCGCCAAGGCCAAGGAGCGGCCCGCCGCCGCCCGCGCGGCCGAGCAGGTGCGCGTCCCGGTGGCCCCGGCCGCCGACTGGGAGAACCCGCTGCGCGACGCCCGCGACCGCCGGCTGCCCCGCATCGCGGGTCCGTCGGGCCTGGTCATCTTCGGTGTCACCGGTGACCTCTCCCGCAAGAAGCTGATGCCGGCGGTCTACGACCTCGCCAACCGCGGTCTGCTGCCGCCGGGCTTCTCCCTGGTGGGCTTCGCCCGCCGCGACTGGGAGGACCAGGACTTCGCACAGGTCGTCCACGACGCCGTCAAGGAGCACGCGCGCACGCCGTTCCGCGAGGAGGTGTGGCAGCAGCTCGCCGAGGGGATGCGCTTCATCCCCGGCGACTTCGACGACGACACCGCCTTCGACCAGCTCAAGCAGGCCGTCGACGAGCTGGACGCCTCCCGGGGCACCGGCGGCAACTTCGCGTACTACCTCTCGGTTCCGCCGAAGTTCTTCCCCAAGGTCGTCCAGCAGCTCAAGAAGCACGGCCTGGCCGATGCCCCCGAGGGCTCCTGGCGTCGCGCGGTCATCGAGAAGCCGTTCGGCCACGACCTGGCCAGCGCGCACGAGCTGAACGCGATCGTGCACGAGGTGTTCGAGCCGGACCAGGTGTTCCGGATCGACCACTACCTCGGCAAGGAGACCGTCCAGAACATCCTGGCGCTCCGCTTCGCCAACCAGATGTACGAGCCCATCTGGAACCGGTCGTACGTCGACCACGTCCAGATCACCATGGCCGAGGACATCGGCATCGGCGGCCGCGCGGGCTACTACGACGGCATCGGCGCCGCCCGTGACGTCATCCAGAACCACCTGCTCCAGCTCATGGCGCTCACCGCCATGGAGGAGCCGATCGCGTTCGACGCGGACTCGCTGCTCACCGAGAAGCTGAAGGTCCTGAAGTCGGTCCGCCTCCCCGACGAGCTGGGCGAGCACACCGTGCGCGGCCAGTACGCCTCGGGCTGGCAGGGCGGCGAGAAGGTCGTCGGCTACCTCGAAGAGGACGGGATCAACCCCGAGTCGACCACCGACACCTACGCGGCCGTGAAGCTGGAGATCGACAACCGCCGCTGGGCGGGCGTGCCGTTCTACCTGCGCACCGGCAAGCGGCTGGGCCGTCGCGTCACCGAGATCGCGATCGTCTTCAAGCGCGCCCCGCACTCCCCCTTCGACTCCACCGCCACGGAGGAGCTGGGCGAGAACGCGATCGTCATCCGCGTCCAGCCGGACGAGGGCATGACCGTGCGCTTCGGCTCCAAGGTGCCCGGCACCTCCATGGAGATCCGGGACGTCTCGATGGACTTCGCCTACGGCGAGTCCTTCACCGAGTCCAGCCCCGAGGCGTACGAGCGGCTCATCCTGGACGTGCTCCTCGGCGACGCCAACCTGTTCCCGCGCACCCAGGAAGTGGAAGAGTCCTGGAAGATCCTCGACCCGATCGAGGAGTACTGGGACACCCACGGCAAGCCGGCGCAGTACGACTCCGGCAGCTGGGGACCGCGGGAAGCAGACGAGATGCTCGCACGAGACGGACGGAGCTGGCGCAGGCCATGAAGATCGACCTGACCGACACCACGGCAAGCAAGATCAACAAGGCACTGGTGGAGGGCCGCCGAGCGATCGGCACCCCGGCCGTGGGCATGGTCCTGACGATGGTCATCGTCACGGACGAGGAGAACGCCTACGACGCGATCAAGGCCGCCGAGGAAGCCTCGCACGAGCACCCCTCGCGCACCCTGGTCGTCATCAAGCGCCACCCGCGCACCCTGCGCGACCGGACCAACTCCCGGCTCGACGCCGAGGTCCGCGTCGGCTCCGAGGCCGGCGCCGGCGAGACCGTCGTACTGCGCACCTACGGCGAGGTCTCCGACCACGCCGGGTCCGTCGTGCTGCCGCTGCTGCTCCCCGACGCCCCCGTGGTCGTCTGGTGGCCGGTGGAGGCCCCGGAGGCGCCCTCCAAGGACTCCCTGGGCGCGCTCGCCCAGCGCCGGATCACCGACCTGTACGCGGTCGAGCGGCCCCTGGAGGTCCTGGAGACCCGGGCCCGCACCTACGCGCCCGGCGACACCGACCTCGCCTGGACCCGGCTCACCCCGTGGCGCTCGATGCTCGCCGCCGCGCTCGACCAGGCGCGGATCAAGGTGACGTCGGCCGCCGTCGAGGCCGAGGCGGACAACCCCAGCGCCGAGCTGCTCGCGCGCTGGCTGGAGGCCCGCCTGAACGTGAAGGTGGACCGTGTCGTCAGCGGCGGCCCGGTCGTCACCGCCGTACGGCTCGGCACCGACGAGGGCGAGATCGTCATCGACCGGCCCGAGGGCCCGCTGGCCACGCTGACCCTGCCGGGCCAGCCGCCGCGCACCCTGGCGCTGAAGGTCCGCCCGACCTCGGAGCTGATCGCCGAGGAGCTGCGCCGGCTCGACGCAGACGAGATGTACGCCATCGCCCTCAAGGGCGAGGCCACCAAGGAGAACTCCTGACATGTCCGACGCACCGTCAGACACCCCCAAGCTCACCCGCAGGCCCGAGTGGACGGCGCTCGCCGACCACCGTGCCACGCCCCAGCCGCACCTGCGCGAGCTGTTCGCGGCGGACCCGTCCCGCGCCCAGCGGTACGTCGTCCGGGTGGGCGACCTGCACATCGACTACAGCAAGAACCTGGTCACGGACGAGACCCTGGCCCTGCTCCAGGAACTCGCCACCGCCACCGGCGTGTTCGGGCTGCGGGACGCCATGTTCCGCGGCGACCGCATCAACGTGACCGAGGACCGGGCGGTCCTGCACACCGCGCTGCGGGCGCCGCGCGAGGCGGTCGTCGAGGTCGACGGCGAGAACGTCGTCCCGGCCGTGCACGCCGTGCTCGACAAGATGGCCGGCTTCGCCGACCGCGTCCGCTCGGGCGAGTGGACCGGCCACACCGGCAAGCGCATCAAGAACGTCGTGAACATCGGTATCGGCGGCTCCGACCTGGGTCCCGCCATGGCGTACGAGGCGTTGCGGGCGTTCACGGACCGCGAGCTGACCGTGCGGTTCGTGTCCAACGTGGACGGCGCGGACCTGCATGAGGCGATCCGGGATCTGGATCCGGCGGAGACGCTGTTCATCGTGGCGTCGAAGACGTTCACGACGATCGAGACCATCACGAACGCGACGTCCGCGCGGCAGTGGCTTCTTGAGTCGCTGGGTGACGAGAAGGCTGTGGCGCGGCACTTCGTGGCGTTGTCCACGAACGCGGAGAAGGTCTCCGGGTTCGGGATCGACGTGGACAACATGTTCGAGTTCTGGGACTGGGTCGGCGGGCGGTACTCGTTCGACTCCGCCATCGGCCTGTCGCTGATGATCGCGATCGGTCCGGAGCGGTTCCGTGAGCTGCTGGACGGCTTCCGGATCGTGGACGAGCACTTCCGCACGGCTCCGGCGGAGGCCAACGCGCCTTTGCTGCTGGGCCTGTTGGGGATCTGGTACAACAACTTCTTCGACGCGCAGTCGCTGGCGGTCCTGCCGTACAGCCACTATCTGTCCAAGTTCACCGCGTACTTGCAGCAGCTGGACATGGAGTCCAACGGCAAGTCGGTGCAGCGGGACGGCGCGCCGGTGGAGTGGCAGACCGGTCCCGTGGTGTGGGGTACGCCGGGCACCAACGGGCAGCACGCGTACTACCAGTTGATCCACCAGGGCACGAAGCTGATCCCGGCGGACTTCATCGGATTCGCGCGCCCGGCCGAGGAGTTGAGCGACGCGCTCAAGGGCCAGCACGACCTGCTGATGGCCAACTTCTTCGCCCAGACCCAGGCCCTCGCCTTCGGCAAGACGGCCGACGAGGTCCGCGCCGAGGGCGTGGCCGAGGAGCAGGTCACCGCGCGCACCTTCCGCGGCAACCACCCCACCACGACCGTCCTGGCCCCCGAGCTGACCCCCTCCGTGCTCGGCCAGCTCATCGCCCTCTACGAGCACAAGGTGTTCGTCCAGGGCGCGGTCTGGAACATCGACTCCTTCGACCAGTGGGGCGTCGAACTCGGCAAGGTCCTCGCCAAGCGGATCGAGCCCGCCCTCACCGAGGGCGCCGAGGTCCCCGGCCTCGACCCGTCCACCACGGCCCTCGTCGCCGCCTACCGTTCCCTCAAGGAAGTGAACTGACATGCAGCTCGGACTCATCGGTCTCGGCAAGATGGGCGGCAACATGCGCGAGCGCATCCGCCGCGCGGGCCACCAGGTCATCGGCTACGACCGCAACCCGGAACTGACCGACGTCAAGGACCTCGCCGAGCTGGTCGAGAAGCTCGACGCGCCGCGCACCATCTGGGTGATGGTCCCGGCCGGCACCGCCACCCAGGTCGTCGTCGACGAGCTGAAGGACCTGCTCTCCCCCGGTGACGTCGTCGTGGACGGCGGCAACTCCCGCTGGACGGACGACGAGAAGCACGCCGCCGAGCTGGCCATCAAGGGCATCGGCTTCGTGGACGCGGGCGTCTCCGGCGGCGTCTGGGGCCTGGAGAACGGCTACGCGCTGATGGTCGGCGGCGACAAGGAGAACGTCGACCGTCTGAAGCCCATCTTCGACGCGCTCAAGCCCGAGGGTCCCTACGGCTACGTGCACGCAGGCCGCGTCGGCGCCGGTCACTTCGCCAAGATGGTCCACAACGGCATCGAGTACGCCATGATGCAGGCGTACGCCGAGGGCTGGGAGCTGCTGGAGAAGGCGAACTCCGTGGACAACGTCCGCGAGATCTTCCGCTCCTGGCAGGAGGGCACGGTCATCCGCTCCTGGCTGCTCGACCTCGCGGTCAACGCCCTGGACGACGACGAGCACCTGGACGAGCTGCGCGGCTACGCCGAGGACTCCGGCGAGGGCCGGTGGACCGTCGAGGCCGCCATCGACAACTCGGTGCCGCTCCCGGCCATCACCGCGTCGCTGTTCGCCCGCTTCGCGTCCCGCCAGGACGACTCGCCGCAGATGAAGATGATCGCCGCGCTGCGCAACCAGTTCGGCGGCCACGCGGTCGAGAAGAAGGGCTGAGGTCGTGGGGGACCTCCTGCTCGTCCGCCACGGCGAGACGGAGTGGAGCCTGTCGGGACAGCACACCAGCTGGACCGACCTGCCGCTCACCGCACGCGGTGAGGAGCAGGCCAGGTCCCTCGCTCCCCTGCTCGCCGGGCGCGGCTTCGCCGTCGTCCTGACCAGCCCGATGGGCCGGGCCCGGGACACCGCCCGGCTGGCCGGTCTGACCGGCGCCGAGTCCGACCCCGACCTGGTCGAGTGGGACTACGGCGGCTACGAGGGCGTCAAGACCGTCGACATCCATGAGACCCGGCCCTCCTGGAACCTGTGGACCGACGGGGTGATCCCCGGTCCCGAGGGTCATCCCGGCGAGTCCCCCGGGCAGATCGGGGCGCGCGCCGACCGGGTCCTGGCCCGGGTGGACAAGGCGCTCGAAGCGGAGGGCGAGGACGTGATCCTGGTCGCGCACGCGCACTTCCTGCGGGTGCTGACCGCGCGCCGACTCGGCCTGCCGGCCGCCGACGGCCGGCTGTTCCAGCTGGCCACGGGGACGGTGAGCCGGCTCTCCACGGAGCACGGGCGGCCCGTGATCGTGGAGTGGAACCGGCAGCCCTGACAGCGCCGGGGTTCGCGTGACGTGACCGGACGAGGCCCGGACCACCGTGTGTGGTCCGGGCCTCGTCGTGTCCGCGGAGTTCTCACTTCCGGGGCACCCCGTAGACACGGTCGACGCGCAGCTTCACCACCAGCCGCCGGTCGCGGACCATCGCGGCGCGGTAGTCGTCCCAGTCCGGGTGCTCGCCCAGCACCTCCCGGTAGAGCCGGATCAGCTCCTCCACGGTCTCGTCGTACGGGTCCTCGGCGACGGGGGTCAGCTCCACCGTGCCCTCGGCGACCGTGTACGCCCAGCGGTCGTCGCTGGTGACGTAGTAGGAGGCGCGGGGTTCGCGGCGCAGATTGCGGGTCTTGGCGCGGTCGTCGGTGACCGAGACGCGGATGATCCGCTCGGCCGGGTCGTAGGCGTGGCTCACGTTGGACAGCTGGGGGCGGCCGTCCCTCTTGAGCGTGACCAGCACACCGCCGTGCCCCTCGGAGAGCAGCGTGAGCAGGGCGTCCTGCGTCGTCGCGTCGTCAGTCATATCCGGGTCAACGGGCGGTGGCGGGCGCAGCATTCCCCGACGGGCGTTCCCCGACGCCGTAGACACTGTCTACTGTCCCCTGGTAGACACTGTCTATGAGTGAGTCGCCGAAGAACGAGTCCGACCCGGGGCTCCGGTCCCGGCTGGTCGACGCCGGGGTGGCCCTGCTGGCCGCCGAGGGGGTGCGGGCGCTGAGCCTGCGGGAGATCGCCCGGCGCGCGGGGGTCTCGCACGGGGCACCCCGCCGGTACTTCCCCACGCATCTGGAGCTGCTGTCCGCCATCGCGCGGCGCGGCTTCGAGGAGCTGGGCGTCTCGGTGCGGGCCACGCTCGGCTCCCGCACCGACGACCCGCGCGAGCGCACCGAGGCTCTGGCGCGGACGTATCTGCGCTTCGCGCTGGAGAACCCCGGGATGTACGAACTGATGTTCCGTCACGATCTGCTGGAGAGCGGCCATTTGGGACTGCGGGACACCAGCCTGCCGCTGTTCGGCGTGCTCGTGGAGCTGGTGGGCCGGGTACGGCCGGAGGCGGACGCCCGCCAGGTCGCGGGGGCCCTGTGGGCGAACCTGCACGGGCTGGCCCAGCTGTGGCGCTGGGGCAGCCTCCAACTGGTCACCGGGGACGCGGACTTCGAGCCGCTGCTGCGGGCCTTCCTGGCCGCGCACCTCGGCCCGGAGGCGGGCCGGTGAACCGGCGGCTGACGCTGGCGTGCAGTGTGGCCGGTGCGGTGCTGGTCGCCCTGGACGGTACGGTCCTCATGGTCGCCCAGCCGTCCCTGCAGAGGTCGTTGCACGCGTCGTTCACCGGGGTGCAGTGGACCAGTACCGCGTATCTCCTGGTCGTGGCCAGCCTGTTGGTGTTCGCGGGGCGGCTCGGGGACCGCTACGGGCAGCGGCGGATGTTCGCGCTGGGGATGCTCGGGTTCGGGGCGGCGTCGGCGGCCGTCGGGTTCGCGCCCGGCATCGGCTGGGTGATCGGACTCCGGGTCGTCCAGGGGGTGTTCGCGGCGCTGCTCCAGCCCGCCACGCTCGGGATGCTGCGGGCCGCGTATCCGCCGGACCGGCTGGCGATGCCGCTCGCGGTGCGGACGAGCGCGATCGGGCTCGCGGCGGCGACGGGGCCGCTGGTGGGCGGCGCGCTGGCGACCTGGCTGGGCTGGCGGGCGGTGTTCCTCCTCGGGGTGCTCCCGGCACTGGCTTTCGGACTGGCCGCGCTGGGCAGGGAGGCGCCGAGGGCCACCACCGCCGGCCTCGATCTCCCGGGCGCGCTGCTGCTCGCGGTGACCTTGGCGTCGCTGGTGCACGCGCTGTCCGCGCCCGGTGCGACGGCCCTGCCCGTGCTCGCCGTCTCGGCGGTGGCGGGCGCGGTGTTCGTACGGCACGAACGGCGCACAGCGCGCCCGCTGTTGCCGCCCGGGGTGATCGGCGCGGGGCCCGTGGGGGCGGCGCTCGGCATTCTGGTCGCCCTGTCGGCCGCGATGTTCGGAACGCTGTTCGCGGAGACGTACGTGCTCCAACGCGGCCTGGGACTCGACCCGTTCGAGAGCGCGGTGCGCAGTGTGCCGCTCGCGGTGATGATGATCGCCTCGGCGCCCTGCTGTCCCGCGCTGCTGCGCCGCTGGGGCGCCCGGTGGACGACCGGTGCGGCCACGGTGCTGCTCGCGCTCGGCGCGCTGACCCTGTCCCGGGCCACGGGAACGCTCGCCCTCGGCCTCGGATTCGCCCTGCTGGGCACGGGGTTCGGCACGGTGATGGTCGCGGCCACCCATGTCGTCGTACGCCAGGTGGAGTCGACGGCGGCCGGGGTCGCGGGCGGGCTTCAGCAGACCGCGCTCAACATCGGTCCGGTGGTGGGGGTGGCGGCGGCGACCGCGCTGATGGACGCGGGGCCGCGTACCGCGCTGTACGTGTTCGCGGCGCTCGCGGCGGCGGCCGTACCGGTGGCCCGCGCACTGCCTCAACGAGCCGTCGCGGGCGGTGCGTTGGACGCCGACGCGCGGGAAGCCGCCGTACGGGTCCTTCCCGGCGATCCTGCGCGACCATGAGAAACAACAGGTCGTCCCGGTGACCGAGCCGGACCGCACGGCGTACGACGCGACCGTAGGAGAGCGAGCGATGGCACAGCTGCGACAGGAAGCCGACCCGGAAGAGGCGGGGCTGGACGCGAAGGCACTGGACCGTCTGGACCAGCACTTCGCCCATTACGTGGACGAGGGTCGGCTGCCCGGCTTCCTGGTGTCGGTGGCCCGGGGCGGCCGCGTCGCGCATCTCACCGTGCACGGTCACCGCGACCGCGCGGCGGGGCTGCCGGTGGAGCCCGACACGCTGTGGCGGATCTACTCCATGACCAAGCCCGTCACCGCCGTCGCGGTGCTGACGCTGGTGGAGGAGGGCCTGCTGTCCCTGGACGACCCGATCGACCGCTGGTTGCCGGAGTTCGCCAACCCGCGCGTGTACGACGGGGGTTCGGGAGCGGACGTACGCACCCGGCCGGCCGCCGGCCCGATCCTCGTCCGTCATCTCCTCACCCACACCGCGGGGCTGACGTTCGCCTTCTACCACGGCCACCCGGTGGACGCCCTCTACCGCGAAGCGGGCCTGGAGTCCTCCGTGCCGCCCGGCGCGGACCTGGCGGAGACGGTGGCCGTATACGCCCGCCTGCCGCTCCAGTTCGAACCCGGCACCCAGTGGAACTACTCGGTCGCCTCCAACGTGCTGGGCCGCCTCATCGAGGTGGTCTCGGGGCGCCCGCTGGACACGTTCTTCGCCGAGCGGATCCTCGGCCCGCTCGGCATGACCGACACGGGCTTCCATCTGACGCCCGAACAGCTGCCCAGACTGGCCGAGTTGTACGGCGAGACCGAGGACGGCGGCATCGAACCCGTCGCCGGTCTGCCCCTGCGCGGCCGCCCGCGCTTCCTGTCGGCCAGCGGCGGCCTGGCCTCGACGGCCCACGACTACCACCGCTTCATGGAATTCCTGCGCCGGGGCGGGGAGTTGGACGGCGTCCGGCTGCTCCGCCCGGAGACCCTGGCCCGGATGACCCGCAACCAGCTCCCCGGCGACGCCGTCCTGCGCGCCTTCGGCGCCCCCGCCCACCGGGAACGCGCCAACGACGGCCTCGGCTTCGGCTTCAACGTCTCCGTCGTCACCGACCCCGCCCGCACCCTGGCCCCCTCGGCGCCCGGCACCTACGGCTGGACCGGTGTCGCCACGACCGCCTTCTGGGTCGCCCCGGCCCACGACCTCACGGTCCAGTTCATGACCCAGCTCCGCCCGAAGACCCTGAAGGTGTTCCCGGAGCTGCGCCGCCTGGTGCACGAGGCGGTGACGGGCTGAGACGTCCGGACGCGGCGCGAGTCCGGCCGGGGTCCGGCCGGACTCGTCGGATGATCCCGTCGTGCCGGGGTCAGGAGCCGTGGCCCACCGCGTCCAGGTGCGGAAGGTCGTGGTCCAGGCGTTCGCGCTTGGTGCGGAGGTAGGTGATGTTGTTCTCGCTGGGCTCGATCAGGAGGGGGACCGTCTCCGCGACCTCGATGCCGTGGCGGGTCAGCGCCTCGCGCTTGCGGGGGTTGTTGGACATGAGGCGGACCGAGCGGACGCCGAGGTCGTGCAGGATCTCGGCGGCGACCCGGTAGTCCCGGGCGTCCACCGGGAGACCGAGGGCGAGGTTGGCCTCGACCGTGTCCAGCCCCTCCGCCTGGAGCGCCATCGCGCGCAGCTTGGCCAGCAGACCGATGCCACGGCCCTCGTGGCCCCGCAGGTAGACGACGATCCCGCTGCCCTCGGCGGCGACCGCGCGCAGCGCGGAGGACAGCTGCTCACCGCACTCGCAGTGCTGCGAGCCGAACGCGTCCCCGGTCAGGCATTCGGAGTGCAGCCGGGTCAGCACGCTCTCCTCGCCTATCTCGCCGAAGACCAGGGCGACGTGTTCGTCACCCCGGTCGTGGTCCAGGTACCCGATCGCCTGGAATTTCCCGTACGCGGTGGGCAGCGGGGTATTCACGACGCGTTCCGCGCCCGAACGCCGCGGGGACTTCTTGCCGAGGACGCCGAGGTTTTCTGTCATGATCTGATTCCTAAGCAGAGACGAAAGGCCGTGAAAAAGATGAGTGGTTCGGGCGCGCGTGCGGCGGCGGCACACGGGGTGCTGCCGGCGGACACCACGGAGGACGTACGGAAGCGGGGGGCGGGTGTCTCAACGCAGGTCGCCGTCCTTCCCGTAGGCAGCTTCGAACAGCACGGCGCGTACCTGCCGCTGGCGACCGACACGCTCGTGGCGTGCGCGGTGGCGCGGGAGATAGCCGCCGCGTACCCGGTACACCTCCTTCCCCCGGTGACGGTCTCCTGCTCCCACGAACACGCGGCCTGGCCGGGAACCGTCAGTATCTCCTCCACCACCCTCCACGCCATCGTGCGGGACATGGCGGATTCGTTGCGCCGTTCGGGTGTCGAGGCCCTCGTGGTGGTCAACGGCCACGGCGGGAACTACGTCCTGGGCAACGTCGTGCAGGAGGCCTCCGCGCGCGGTGAGCGCATGGCGCTCTTCCCGGCCGCCGAGGACTGGGAGGCGGCCCGTGAGCGCGCGGGAGTGGTCACCTCGCTGCTCACCGACATGCACGCCGGGGAAATCGAGACGTCCATTCTGCTGCACGCTCATCCCGAATTCCTCCGCCCTGGTCATGAGACCGCCGATTTCACCGCCGACGACCGCCGTCATCTGCTCACCACGGGAATGTCCGCCTACACCGAATCGGGCGTCATCGGCCGGCCGTCCCTGGCCACGGCGGAAAAGGGCAAGAGTCTGCTGGCGAGCCTGGTGGAGGATTTCGCGCCGTACTTCGAGCTGCTGACCTCCGGCGAGCTCCCGGCCTCGGGAGAACTCGCGGCCTCGGGAGAACTCGCGGCCCCGGGTGAGCTCGCGGCCCGCGAGGCGCCCGTCTCCGGCGAGCTTCCGGGCGCTGTACGCGGGTAGCCCCGCAGCCCGGCGTACCAGCGGGCGACGAGGACGACCGCGCCGGGCAGGCTCGCCACGAAGCTGAGCACGCCGTAGACGACCGCCACGGCGACCCCGCTGCTCGCGCCGAGCCCGGCCGCCGCGAACGCCCAGGCGGTGACGCCCTCGCGGGGGCCGAAGCCGCCGACGTTCAGCGGCAGGCCCATCGCGACCAGCGCGAGCACCGCGAGCGGGAGCAGCACCGCGACGGAGGCACCGCTCCCGGCGACCCGGGCGGCGACGACGAACATCCCGAGGTGTCCGGCGAGCACGACCGCCGAGGACAGCGCGACCCCGGGCCCGCTCTCGCGGGACAGCAGCCCCCGGCGCGCGTCGGCGAGGACACCGGCGCGCCGGGGCCCGGCGGCACCCCGGTTCAGCCGTACGGCGACCGCGACCGCGACGGCTCCCGCCACCGCGAGGGCGGCCGGCGCGGCGACGGTGCGCACGTCGTCCCGTACCGGCGAGGGCAGCGTCAGCAGCAGCGCGGTGCCGGCGACGGCGAGCGCGATCTGTCCGGCGACCCGCTCCAGCACGACGGCCTTCACCGCGCGCCGCACGTCCCCGGCGCTCTGCCCGTGCCGTACCGCGCGGTGCACATCGCCCAACACCCCGCCCGGCAGGGCCGCGTTGAGGAAGAGCGCGCGGTAGTAGTCCGCCACGGCGGCACCCAGCGGCAGCCGGATGCCGAGCCCGCGTGCCGTCAACTGCCAGCGCCAGGCGCTGAACACGGTGGTCAGGAGACCGACGCCGAGCGCGATCAGCACGGTTGGCGTGTCGATCCGGCGCAGGCCGTCCATCAGCGGGCCCGTGCCGAGCCGCCACAGCAGTCCGCCGAGGATCGCGACGCCGGCGACCGTGCCGAAGTGGGTGCGCAGCGCACGGGAGTTGAATCGCCTCCGTGCGCCGCTCTCCGCCACGGGCACGGTCTCGTCCGGTGCGGCCGGACGTGTCTCCCGTACGCGAACCTCCGTGGCGGTGTCCCCCGTTGGCGCGTTCACCCCACGCCTCCCGCCGGGCGCGGCAGGGCGAGCAGATCGCTGTGGTGCACGACGACGCGCAGCTCGCCCGCGTCGAGCGCGGCCAGCCGGTCGGTGAGGTAGGCCGCGGCGCGCTCGCGCAGCTCGGGCCGCTGCTCGACCGCCGCGCCCACCCAGCCGCGCAGCCACTGCGCGGTCAGCGCGGCGTGCTCGGGGCCGAGCCGCCACGGGCTCGGGTGCACCCGTACGGTCGCCCCGTGGTCGGCGAACGCCTGGCAGGCGACGGCGACCGCGTCGGGGCCGAGCATCCCGGTGCGGCGCTGGTGGTCGTTGAACGCCTCGGCGAGCTGCGCGTCCAGCGGGTCGGCGGGCTCCAGTTCCACCCGCCCGGCGACGGACAGGGTGAGCAGCGCCGGGCAGCCCGCCCCGGCGCAGGCGGCGGCCAGGGTCTCGACCTCCTCGCGGCTGAGCACGTCGAGCAGCGCGGAGGCGGTGACCAGGTCGGCGCCGGTCAGCGCGTCCGGGGTGAGCCGGGCGACGTCGCCGCGCCGGGTCTCGACGGTGACCTGGGCGCCGTCGGCACCGGCGCGCGGGGAGGCGACGGCGGCGAAGTGCAGCAGGTAGGGGTCGAGGTCGTGCAGGACCCAGTGCTGGGCGCCGTCCAGGCGGGCCGCCAGCCAGCGGCCCATGGAGCCGGTGCCGCAGCCCAGGTCGTGCACGACGATCCCGCCGTTCTCCCCGGGCCGTTCGGCCATCCGGGTGCGCAGCGGCTCCAGCAGGACCTCGGCGCGGGCGTCGGCGTCGGCGGCCTCGCGCAGCTGCAGCCACTCGGGCGCGTACCGGGGTGCCTCCTCGGCGTCGCCCTCGCGCAGCCGTACGGTGGGCCGCTCGCCGGGGCGGGTCACGGGTCCGGCGCCCGCGATGACGTCGTCGGTGTTCACCGGGTGCTCCTCGGAGGGCGTGGAGTCGCCGGGCTGCGGCCCGGCGACCGTGGTCGTCTCGCTCATGCGGCCCTCCTCGGCGCGTCGGGGAGCCGGCCGAGCACTCCGGCCAGGCTGCGGGCGGTCGCGGCCCAGCCCGCCAGCGCGGAGCGGCGGCCCCGGGCGGCGGCCTTGAGGCGGCGGCGCACGTCAGCCTCGTTGAACCAGCCGCGCAGCTCGGCGGCGATGGCGCCGGGGTCCTCCGGCGGGACGAGGATGCCGGGCACGCCGCCGTCGGGGGCGCGGCCGACGGCCTCGGGCAGTCCGCCGACGTCGGTGGCGAGGACCGGGATGCCCCGGGCCAGCGCCTCGGTGACGGCCATGCCGTAGGTCTCGGCGTACGAGGTGAGGACCATCAGGTCGGCGGCGGCGTAGCTGGCGTCGAGGTCGGCGCCCGAGCGCGGCCCGGTCAGGTGCAGCCGGTCGGCGAGGCCGTACCCCTCGATCTGGGCGCGCAGCCCGTCGACGTACTCGGGGTCGTGGCCGAGACCGCCGACCAGCGAGCAGGTCCAGGGCAGGTCGCGTACGGCGGCGAGCGCCTCGACCAGCCGGTGCTGGCCCTTGCGCGGGGTGACGGCGGCGACGCACACCAGGTGCGAGACGCCGTCGGTGCCGGGCGCGAGGGGGGCGATGTCGGCGCCGGGTGCGGCCAGGTGGACGCGGTCGGGGGCGAGGCCGTGGTGGGAGACCAGCCGGCGTACGGCCCAGTCGCTGGTGGCGATGACGGCGGGCACCGCGCGCAGCACGGCGCGCTCGCGGGCGTCCAGGTCGGCGGCGACGGCGGGGTCCAGGCCGGTCTCGTCGCCGAGCGGGAGGTGCACGAGGACGGCGAGGCGCAGCCGTTCGGCCTCGGGGACGACGATCTCGGGCACCCCGCAGGCGACCAGGCCGTCCAGGAGGACCACGGTGTCGTCGGGCAGCTCGCGCAGGGTGCGGGCGAGGCCCTCGCGGGCAGTGCTGTCCGGGTCGGGCCAGGCGCCGGGCGCGGCGTGCCGGACGACCTGCCAGCCGAAGCCGGGCAGGTCGAGGCAGACACGGCGGTCGTAGGCGTTGCCGCCGCTGGGGGCGGCGAGGTCGTCGACGCCGCCCGGCATGACGAAGTGCACGGTGCGCAGGGACATGGGGATGATCCCGACGTTCTGGGGGGCGGTGGGCTGCGGGGGGACGTAGGCGAGGGAGGCGGCCTTCGCGTGGTCGGGAGCGACCTTCGCGCGGTCGGGAGCCGCCGCGCGGTCGGGGCCGGCCTTGGCGCGGTCGGGGTTGGCCTTGGCACGCTCGGGGGTGGCCTTGGCACGCTCGGGGGTGGCCGTCGCGCGGTCCACGGTCAGATCGCTCACAGGTCACGCTCGTAACTCGCCCAGGCGATGTGCGATTCGTGCAGGGTCACCGAGAGGTTCGCCAGGCCCCGCGCTCCTTCGCCGAGGGCGCCCTTGTGGATGCGCTCGGCGAGCCGGTCTGCGATGACCTTGGCGAGGAACTCGGTGGAGGTGTTGACCCCCGCGAACTCGGGTTCGTCGTCGAGGTTGCGGTAGTTCAGCTCGCCGACCACGGTGCCCAGTTCCTTCGTGGCCAGGCCGATGTCGACGACGATGTTGTCCTCGTCCAGCTGCTCGCGCCGGAAGGTGGCGTCCACGAGGAACGTGGCCCCGTGCAGGCGCTGCGCCGGTCCGAAGACCTCGCCGCGGAAGCTGTGGGCGATCATCAGGTGATCGCGGACGGTGATGCTGAACAACGGACGACCCTCCAGGTGCGGCGCGTCTGGTGCCCCCCGCGGTTCCCGCCGGGGGTTGCCGACTAGTACGGCTGCCCGCTTGCTCGCGTTCAGCCGTCTCTCACTCTTTTCTCAGGTCAGGCGGTCGCGGGGACTGATTGCCTTTCACATCCGGGACGGGCGTGGCACCCGTTCTCCCGCTCAGCCGGCCGCGTCGTACCTGATGCGGTGGCACAGCGCGGGCAGCTCGCCGGAGGCCAGGCGGGGCATGACCTCGGGCAGTTCCTCGAAGGCACTCTCCCCGGTGACGAGCGCGTCCAGCGCGGGATCCGTCAGAAGGCCGAGCGCGAGGGCCATCCGTTCGGCGTAACCCCGGCCGGGCCGGGCGGCCGGGGAGACGGTGCCGACCTGGCTGGCGCGCACGGTGAGCCGGCGCGAGTGGAAGGCCTCGCCCAGCGGCAGGGTGACGCGCCGGTCGCCGTACCAGCTCAGCTCGATCACCGTGCCCTCGGGCGCGAGGAGTTCCAGGGCGCGGCCGAGGCCCTGTTCGGTGGCGCTGGCGTGGACGACGAGGTCGCAGCCGTCCAGGGCCTCGTCGGGCGTGGCGAATTCGACGCCGAGCGCGTCGGCGGTCTTGGCGCGGGCCGGGTCGGCGTCCACGAGCTGGAGCCGTACGCCGGGGAAGCGGGCGAGCAGGGCCGCGACCGAGCAGCCGACCATGCCGCCGCCCACCACCGCGATCCGGTCGCCGACGAGGGGAGCCGCGTCCCACAGGGCGTTGACGGCGGTCTCCACGGTCCCGGCGAGCACGGCGCGCGCGGCGGGCACGCGCTCGGGTACGACGGTGACCGCGCTCACCGGAACGACGTAACGGCTCTGGTGCGGATACAGACAGAAGACGGTACGGCCGATCAGCTCAGCGGGGCCCTGCTCGACCACGCCGACGTTCAGGTAGCCGTACTTCACCGGGGCCGGGAAGCCGCCCTCCTGGAACGGCGCGCGCATCGCGTCGTGTTGGCTCTCCGGCACCCCGCCCCGGAAGACCAGGGTCTCGGTGCCCCGGCTGACGCCGGAGTACAGGGAGCGGACCAGCACCTCGCCCTCGGCGGGTTCCGGGAGGGTGACGTCACGCAGCTCGCCGTGGCCGGGTGAACTGAGCCAGAACGCGCGGGCGGCGGGGTTCATCGGCATCCTCCTGAACGATCGGGAACTTGCTCACGTACCGAGAAGGGCACAGGCCGCGCACAGTACGCGGCGATGATCGACTCTGTCACTCGGCCGGAGGATGTGCGGTGGCCCTGAACAACACGTATGACGCGAGGCTTCAGCAGGAGACGGCCGTGGGAGCGGGCGTTCAGCTTCTGCTGCTGGCCCTGCTCGGCACGGCCATCGGCATGGGGGTGGCCGGCTGGCTGACGGGGCTCGCCTTCGCGTTCGCCACCTGGGCCGTCCTCTCCCGCGCCCTGCACCGCTCGGCGCTGCGCTCCTTCGGCCCGGCCAACCGGGTCACCCTCGGCCGGGCCACCCTGGTCGGCGGGGTGACGGCCCTGGTCGCCGACTCCTTCGAGAGCGCGCCCCCGGTCACCCTCCTGGTGGGCCTGACGGCCATCGCGCTCCTCCTGGACGGCGTCGACGGCAAGGTCGCCCGCCGCACCGGCACCTCCAGCGCGCTCGGCGCCCGCTTCGACATGGAGGTGGACGCGTTCCTCATCCTGGTCCTGAGCGTCTACGTCGCCATGGACCTGGGCCCCTGGGTCCTCCTGATCGGCTCCATGCGCTACGCCTTCGTCGCCGCCGCCCGCTTCGCCCCCTGGCTCAACGCCCCCCTCCCCCCGTCCTTCGCCCGCAAAACAGTCGCCGCCCTCCAGGGCATCTGCCTCCTGACAGCAGGCTCCGGCCTCCTCCCGTACACGGCGGAGCTCGCCGTGGTCCTGCTGGCGCTGGGGTCACTGGTGTGGTCGTTCGGACGGGATGTGGTGTGGCTTTGGCGGAACGCGCGGCAGGTGGCCGTGCCGGCGGAGGAGATCCCGGCCGTGCCCGCGAAGACGCCGGAGCTCGTCGCCGGCTGACAGCGGCGCGGCCGCACCGGTACACGCGTGCGGCCGCGCTCGTCGGGCCTGTCCGTGCCGCCCTACGGCACCCGCGCCACCCCCACATAGAACCCGCACCGCTCCTGCTCCGGAGCAGGCTCCTCCTGGTACCACTCGGTCGCGAACACGAGCCCGGGGTCGACGAGTTCGAGGCCCTCGAAGAAGGGCTCGACCTCGGCGCGGGTGCGCATGCGGAGGGGGATCGCGCCCTTCTTGTACGTGTCCTCGACCCGGTCCTTCAGCTCGGGGTGCTGGTCGGCGGTGCCGTGGGAGAGGACGACGTAGCTGCCCGGGGGGAGGGCGTCGACCAGGGTGCGGGTGAGGCCGTAGGGGTCCTGGTCGTCGGGCAGGAAGTGCATGAGCGCGATCAGGGACAGGGCGATCGGACGGGTGAAGTCCAGCCGCCGGCGGGCGTGTTCGAGGATCTCCTCGGGGCGGCGGACATCGGCGTGGATGTAGTCGGTGGCGCCCTCGGGCGTGCTGATCAGCAGCGCCTCCGCGTGCCGCAGGACGATCGGGTCGTTGTCGACGTAGACGATCTGCGCGCCCGGCGTGATCGCCTGCGCTATCTGGTGCAGGTTGGGCTCGGTGGGGATACCGGTGCCGATGTCGAGGAACTGGTCGATCCCCTGGTGGGCCAGCCACGCGGAGGCCCGGTGCATGAACTCCCGGTTGCGGGCCGCACTGCGCCGCGACTCCTCGGGCAGCGTCTCACCGACCTGCTGGTCCACGGGGTAGTTGTCCTTCCCGCCCAGCAGCCAGTCGTAGACGCGCGCGGGGTGGGGTTTGCTGGTGTCGATACGAGGGGCGGGTACGCCGGCGGTCACGGGACACTCCTCCATACGTGAGAACACGAGTAACCGAGCATCCGGCCGGGCGTGGGGCCGTCGACGGACGGCACGCACGCAGCAGGTCGGCGGCGCCAGCGTAGTCGTAGCCGCCGACAGTCGGTCCGGCGAGGGCGCGCTTCTTTCGCGGCGGCCCCGGCTTTCGCTGACGTTCCGTTAAAACCCCAGCTCAGCCCCGTTGTCAGTGGCTCCCCTTAGATTCGTTTCACGTTCCGCCGCTCTGGCGTGAGCGTCCCTTTTCGTGTGCATGGGAGTGGTGTGTTGTCCGGGTGGGAGAGGTCGAGCGCGGCGCGGGTGGTGCCGCCGGCGCGGCCGCGGAAGCTGGCCAAGGTGCCGTTCGTCGAGCTGGCCGACGGGCGGTTGCAGGGGGTGGTGTCCAGTGGGTCGGACATCGAGCGGGTGTACGTCTCCTCGGTCGCCGCGGGGTCCTACGCGTTCGCGTGCAGCACCAACAACAACCGCCCGTGCGGCGGGGCGCGCGGCACGTTCTGCAACCACATACGGGCGCTGATCGGCGAGGCCGTGCTGCAGTACGGCGGCGAGCGGGTGGCCCGGTATCTGAAGGCGGAGGCCGACGGCACCGACGCGGGCGCGCTCACCGCCGCCATGACGGGCACGCGCCCGGCGCAGGACGGGAGTTCGGCCGCGGCCCAGGTCTTCAGCCGCTTCCTGCGCCACCTCGCCTATCTCGAACTGCCCGCCACCACCGCGCCGTTGCCGGAGATGCAGTGGTTCCCGACCATGAAGGCGGTGGCCTGATGCGCGTCGACCTGCTCACCGATCCCGTCGAGGGGCTGGCGGAAGTCCTCGCCGCCGTGGACGGTTTCGACCAGGCCCTCACCGGCGGGCTGCTGCGCCCGCAGCCCGGGCAGGCGGAGGGGCTGGCCGGGCTCGCCGCCGCCGTCGCCGGATCGCCGCTGGCCGCGCGGGTCGCGGAGGCGGCCGAGAAGGCGGCCGCCGGGGCCGCGGGCGAGGACCACTTCGTCGCCCTCGCCGCCGCCCGCACCGCCCTGCTCGGCTCGGCGCACGACGCGCTGACCGAGCGGGTGCGGGAGGCGGTGGGGCGCGCGTGCGACGACGAACGCGCCATGGCCGGCGCCGAGCAGCAGCCCGTCAACCTCCTTCTCGCCGCCCGCAGTTGGCTGTGCGAGCTGGCGCGGGCCGGCTGGCAGGGCATCGACCACGAACTCGTCGGCGGAGCCGCGCCCGTGGTGTCCGCGATGCTGCCCGACCCGGCGCTGCGCCGGCTCGCCGCGCTGCTCGACGGTTTCGCCGCCGAGCTCGCCGCCTCCTGCCCGGGCGCGACCCTGGAGCGGATACCGGAACGGCGCTGGGCCGACCTGTGGTCACGGGCGCTGCTGCTGACCGTGCCGGGCGCGCTCGGCACCCCGGCCGTGACCGGGGTGACCGGCCGGCTGCTGCCGCTCGGCGTGGACGTGCAGGAGCACGCCACCGCCGTACAGGCCCAGGTGCACGCGGTGTTCGAGCCCGCCGACGGCGGTACGGCCCGGCTGGTGCGGGCCTCGGTGTCCGCGCCGAAGCCCGATTCGATCGTCGGCGCCGGTCTGTGGCAGCTGCTGCGCCCGCACATGTCGCTGCTCGCGGCACTGGGCGAGGGCCGGGCGATGGACCTGGACGCCATGCCGGTCACCGGCGAGGGCGACCTGCTGTGGGACGACGCGCGGGCCCGCGCCGGTGAGTCCGCCGGGCCGTTCACCACGGCCCGGGTGGCCCTGCCCACCGCCCTCGCCTTCCCGGCCGCGCCGCTCGACCGGCATCCGGCGCGGATCGCGGTGCCGGTCCTGGTGGAGGGGTACGCGGTGGACGAGACCGACGGCGTCGCCCTCGACCTCGCCGGGTGCCGGCTGCGGGTCGACGCCGACCGCGTCCCGGCCGCCGGGCCGCTCACGCCGGAGGCCGTCGCCGCGTCGTCCGCGTGCCTGGGGCTGCTGCGCTGGGACGACGGGGAGTTCCTGCTCCAGCCGCTCGCGGTGGAGCGGACGGTGCGGAAGAAGGCGGTCGCGGTGCACGCGGGTGCCTGGGCCGGCGGTACGACCGACAAGGCGGGGATACGGGCGGAGAAGGCGGCCACGGACGCGGTGACCGTGCTGCGCGAGCGGGCGGGGAGGCTGCTGCGCAAATGACCCAGGACACCTCGCAGGACATCACCCCCGGCACCGGCCGGGGCACCCCCGTCAACACCGCTCCCGATCCCCAGGAGAACCGCCGCCAGGTCCTCTACTGGCGTCTCCTCGCCCGGCTCTTCGACCCCGAGGAGCAGGCGGGGCTGGAGTCCGCGTCCCTCGCCGTGGTCGAGGACATCGGGCTGCCGCCCGCACTGCTCGACCCGGACGCCTCCGTGGACTCCGTCGTCCAGCGCCACCCTGAGCTGGCCGCCGAACTCGACGGCCTGATGACGCCCGAGCCGGACCCGGACGGCGCCCGCGACCGCACCGCCGAGGTACGCCGCGCCGCGCTCGCCTCCAAGCTGCTGCTGAACGTGTTCGCCTCCCGCCCCGGCGAGGTCACCGCCGGACAGCTGGCCCGCTGGCAGGCCGACGCCGACTGGCTGGAGCGGGCCCTCGGGTGCAAGCCGGGCGAGCTGCGCGGCGGCGGAAGCGGGGGCCGCACGGCGGCGGGCAACGGCACCGGCTACGGCGCGCCCGCCCCCGACCTGAGCCGGCTCGTCCCCGAGATCGGCCCCGAACTCGGCGCCATCGAGGCCGGGCTCGTCCAGCGGATGCGGCTGCGCGAGGTGCTGGCCGACCCGCAGCTGGCGGCCCGGCTGACCCCGAGCATGTCCCTGGTCGAGCAGCTGCTGCGCGACAAGGACAACCTCTCCGGGGTGGCCCTGGCGAACGCGAAGTCGCTGATCAAGCGGTATGTGGACGAGGTCGCGCAGGTGCTGCGCACCCAGGTGGAGAAGGCCACGGTCGGTGAGCTGGACCGCTCCGTGCCGCCCAAGCGGGTCTTCCGCAACCTCGATCTCGACCGCACCATCTGGAAGAACCTCACCAACTGGAGCCCGGAGGAGGAGCGGCTCTACGTCGACCGCCTCTACTACCGGCACACCAGCCGCAAGACGACGCCCCAGCGGCTGATCGTCGTGGTGGACCAGTCGGGCTCCATGGTCGACTCGATGGTCAACTGCACCATCCTGGCGTCCATCTTCGCCGGGCTCCCGAAGGTCGACGTCCATCTGATCGCCTACGACACGCAGGCGCTGGACCTCACACCGTGGGCGCACGACCCGTTCGAGACGCTGCTGCGCACCAAGCTCGGCGGCGGCACGGACGGTACGGTCGCCATGGCGCTCGCCCAGCCGAAGATCGCGGAGCCGCGCAACACCGTCGTGGTCTGGATATCCGACTTCTACGAGTGGCGGACCCAGGAGCTGTTCGACAGCTTCGCCGCCGTGCACCGCTCGGGCGCCAAGTTCATCCCGGTCGGCTCGGTGACCAGCTCCGGGCGCGGCAGCGTCAACCCGTGGTTCCGGGAGCGGTTCAAGGACCTGGGCACACCGGTGATCTCCGGCCACATCAAGAAACTCGTGCACGAACTCAAGACGTTCCTGACCTGATCAGCGGGCCTGTGCGGCGACCGACGCCCCTTCCCCGTGATCTCCCCCGTACCGAAAGGCACTTCATCATGTCCGACCTCCTGCGCGCCCCCGCCGAGATCAAGTACGCCGAGGAACTCGACTGGCTCGAATCCGTCGACGACAGCCCCAAGCCGTTCTCGTGGCGCCTGTCGCCCAAGATGGTCCGGCTGTTCATCCTGGGCTCCGAGCGGGCGGACGGGCTCGACCGGGAGATCTCGCAGAAGTGGTTCGGCGACCGCAGCTTCGTGGAGCGGTCCATCGTCACCCTCGCCTCCGACCGGGGCCTGCTGCTCATCGGTGACCCGGGCACCGGCAAGAGCTGGCTGGCGGAGCTGCTGTCGGCGGCGATCAGCCGCAACTCGACGCTGGTGGTGCAGGGTACGGCCGGCACCACCGAGGACCACATCAAGTACTCCTGGAACGTGTCCATGGTGATCGCCAAGGGCCAGTCCCGGGAGTCGATGATCCCCTCCCCGATCATGACGGCGATGGAGGGCGGCGCGATCGGCCGCTTCGAAGAGCTGACCCGCTCGACCAGCGATGTGCAGGACGCGCTGATCTCGATCCTGTCGGAGAAGTACATATCGGTGCCCGAGCTGGAGAGCGACAACATCGTCTTCGCCAAGCCCGGCTTCTCGATCATCGCCACGGCCAACAGCCGCGACCGGGGCGTCAACGACCTCTCGTCCGCGCTGAAGCGCCGCTTCAACTTCGTACGGATTCCGGTGGTGACCAACAAGAAGAGCGAGGCGGAGATCGTCCGCTTCCGCACCGAGGAGCTGCTGCGGCGGCACTCGATCGACCTGGACGTGCCGCCGACCCTGCTCGATGTGCTGCTCCAGAGCTTCGCGGACCTGCGCGCGTCGTCCGCCTCGGCAGGCAGCGACGACGAGAAGCTGGAGTCGGCGCTCTCGACGGCCGAGCAGATCGGCGTGCTGGAGGACGCCGTGCTGCACGGCAACTTCTTCGGGGAGCAGACCCTCACCGCCCGTACGCTCGCCTCCTCGCTGGTCGGCTCCCTCACCCGGCGCGAGCCGGAGGACCTCGCCATCCTCAACAAGTATCTGCACGGCGTGGTCGAGCCGCGCAGCAAGGAAGAGGGCGGCTCCTGGCCGGAGTTCCTCGAAGGCGGCCGCGACGCGATCGCCACCCTGTCGTGAGCGCGGAGCACGCCGTGGTGCACGGCACCCCCGAGGGCGCGTTCGGCGCGCTGCGCGGGCAACTCCAGCAGGCGGCGGCCGAGTTCGCGGGCGGCCCCGACGCTCTGGAGGGCATCCTCCTCGGCATGGTGGACGACGTGGACCGCGCGGTCCGCGAGCCGCTGGAGATCTTCCCCGTCTGCCACCACTCCCCCGCCTCGGCGCTCGCCATGGCCAGACGGTTGCGCGAGAAGCAGCCCAAGGTGGTGTACCTGGAGCTGTGCGAGGACATGGCCCCGCTGCTGACCGAGCTGCGCAACTGCCGTCTCCCGGTGGCGGTGCAGGCGTTCGCGGGCAGGACCGACGGCTTCCCGGCCGAGTGGGCGCCGCTGTCGGTGGTCGCGCCGGTCACCGAGGCGTCCGCGGAGTACCAGGCCATCGCGTACGCCCTGGACACTCCGGGGGTGGAACTGGTCCTGGTGGACCGGTCGGCCGACCATGTGTACCAGTGGGACACGAGCCGTACGACGCGGGAGCCCGACTCCGAGGACGAGGCGCCCGAGGAGGCTCAACTCCACGGCGAGGCGGTCGGCGTGGAGATCGGCGACCTGCGCCCGCGCTTCGCCGAGCTGGAGGAGCATCTGCTGCGGCACGGCCGGGTGCGGCACTGGTCGGAGTGGTGGCACCAGTACGTCGAGGTCCCGCTCGCGGGCAGCGACCACGACACCTACCGCCAGGCCATGTTCCTCATCGGCAGCCTCTTCCGGCGGCTCGCCCCCGGTGACGAGGGCCGGGTGCGGGTGGACGAGGACCGCGAGCGGTACATGTGGACCCGGATGCGCGAGCACCTGGCGGCGTCCGGCGCCGACCCGGCGGACTGCCTGTACGTGTGCGGGGCGTTCCACGCGGCCAGCCGGGTGGCGGAGTTCGGTGTCGAGGGCGCCGACACGTTCACCATCTCCCCGCGTACGGCGACGACTTGGCAGTACGGCCTGATCCCGTCCAGCAACGCGGCCATCGAGGCGCAGTTCGGCCTCGCCGCGGGTTCGGTGTCGATCGCCGCGACGGAGTGGGCGAAGGGCCTGAAGCGCTCACGGGTGCGGCCGTACCGGCTGGCGGGGCAGAAGGGTGCCCTGAAGAAGAGCGCGGCGAAGGCTGTCACGCCATCGACGGGACCGGCACCGGACCGCCTCACCGGCTTCCTCCAACGGCCGCCCGCGCTGGACACGTTGGACGAGGCGGAACTGCTCGGCTGGTCCGTGGACATCGTCCGCGCGGCCCGCCGCAACGGCTATCTGGCCTCCACCGCCGACGCCATCGCCGTCTTCGAGACGTCGATCCTGCTGGCCGGGATGCGCGACCGCGCGAAGCCCACGCCGTACGACTTCCAGGACGCGGCGGTCACCTGCATCGAGAAGGACGCCGTACCCGGCCGGCGGGACGTGCGGCGGCTGGTCGAGATCATGATGGGCGGCGACCGCATCGGCCAGGTCGGCTACGACGCCCTGCCACCGCTGGCGCGGGACGTGCACGACCGGCTGGCGCCACTGGGGCTCAAGCTCCAACAGCGGGGTGTGCAGCGGGCGTTGCTCGACATCGTCTCGCAGCCCGGGCTGGCGGCCTGTTCGGACGTGCTGTGGATGCTGCGCCGCCTGCTCCCGCAGGGCGCGGCCCGCCCGATCATGGGTGAGCGCAAGCTCGGCGAGCGTTCCCTCCAGGAGTCCTGGGACCTCGCGATCGGCACCCATCAACGGGCCCTGATCGAGCTGGGGTACGAGGGCGTCAGCCTCGAACAGGTCCTGGAGCAGCGGCTGCGGCGCGAGGCGTACGCCCCGCAGGCGACGGCGGCGGCCGTGCTGGCGGCGGTCGAGGACGCGACGCTGTATCTGGGCGGCGGGCGTCTCGCCGACGAACTCGGCACCCACGCGCTGAAGGTGCTGGCCACCGAACGCACGGTGGACGGGGCGCCTGAGGTGCTGCGCCGGGTGCGGAGGCTGCTGTCGTACTACCGCACCCACGCTCCGGTGCTGCCGCCGTGGATCGAGTCCTTCACGAAGGCGGGCTACGCGCACTACTGCACCCTGCTGCCGACGGCGTTCCGCGACGAGGACGCGACGGCCGGGCAGGTCGCGGCGATGCTCGGGTTCCTCTTCGGCATGGAGAGCCTGGCGCTGTCGCTGGGCTGTGACCGGGCCCAGCTGGAGCTGGCGGTGGCCCAGTCGCACCCCGAGGATCCGGCGAAGACGGCGCTGCTGTGGGCGGCGCAGGTGCAGCTCGGCACGCTGTCCCGCGCGGAACTGCGGGCGCGGTGCGTCGAGTTGCTGGACAACCCGCTGGTGGTGTCCGCCTACCCGCGCTACCTGAGTGGCTTCGTGCACGCCCTGGAGCCGGTGCCCGGGCTCGCGGACGTGGTGGTGGAGGCGGTCTCCAACGCCTTCGGCCGGCTGCCGGACACGGTGCTGCTGCCGTGGCTGCCGCTGCTGATCACCACGCTGCGCGCCCAGGCGGGCGACCTCGCGCCGCTGCTGATCCGGGAGGCCGCCCGGATCTTCCCGGCCCGGCTGGCGGCGCTGGACGCGTGGACACCGCCGTGGCGGGCCGAGACGCGGGCCGTGGTGCACCGCCCCGAACCGCGGGCGCCGCGCGGCGCGGCCCTGCTCCCGGCACACCCCGCGACCTGCGACGCGCTCGCGGAGCTGCTGGGCTGCGGGGAGGGGTGGGCGGCTCCCGATGCCCCGGTGGTGCGGGGTGTCGCGCTGCTGGCCGCGCATCCGGCGTCGTGCGATGCCGTGGCGGAGCTGCTGGGCTGCGACGACGGCTGGGCCTCGGCTCCCCCGGAGGCGACCGGACCGACGGCGCCGGCCGCGCGCCACCCGGCCACGGCGGCGGCCTGGGAGTCCCTGCTCGCGCACACCTGACGGGCGCGGCGGGCCCGGCGCTCGCCCGCACCTGACGGCCCGGGGCCGGGTCCGACGCACCTCGGATCCGGCCCCGCCCCGTCTCAGCCGGCGGCGAGCTTGCGGTGCGCGTCCACGATCTCCGCGTACCGCCGTCCGCTGCTCTTCACCGTCCGCCGCTGAGTCTCGTAGTCCACGTGGACGAGCCCGAACCGCTTGGCGTAGCCGTAGGCCCACTCGAAGTTGTCGAGGAGGGACCAGGCGAAGTAGCCGGCGAGCGGGGCACCCTTGCGGGCGGCGGAGGCGCAGGCGGCGAGGTGGGACTCCAGGTAGGCCCGGCGCTCGGGGTCGTGGACGGTGCCGTCCGGGCCGACCGTGTCGGGGAAGGAGGAGCCGTTCTCGGTGACGAAGATCCTGCGGGCGCCGTAGTCCTCGGTGAGGCGCAGCAACAGGCTCTCGATGCCCTTGGGTTCGATCTCCCAGTCCATGCCGGTACGGGCGACGCCCTCGCGGCGTACGGCGCGGGCGTGCGGGACGGGTCCCTGGGGGTCGTCGATGACGTACGCCGGGAAGTAGTAGTTGAGGCCGATCCAGTCGAGGGGCGCGGCGATGGTGTCCAAGTCGCCAGGCTTCTCGGGGAGTTCGACGCCGTAGAGCTCGCGCATGTCGGCGGGGAAGCCCCGGCCGTGCACGGGGTCGAGCCACCAGCGGTTGACGTGGCCGTCCTGGCGGCGGGCGGCGGCCGCGTCCTCGGGGCTGTCGGTGGCGGGGTGGACGGTGGAGAGGTTGTTGACGATGCCGACCTCGGCGCCGGGTGCGGCGGCGCGTACGGCCTGGGCGGCGAGGCCGTGGCCGAGGAGCAGGTGGTAGGAGGCGCGGACGGCGGCCGTCAGGTCGGTCAGGCCGGGGGCCATAGTGCCCTCCAGATGGCCGATCCAGGCGGAGCACAGCGGCTCGTTGAGAGTGGCCCACAACTTCACGCGGTCACCGAGGCGTTCGGCGACGACGGAGGCGTACTCGGCGAGGGCGTGCGCGGTGTCGCGCTCGGGCCAGCCGCCCCGGTCCTGGAGGGCCTGCGGCAGGTCCCAGTGGTAGAGGGTGACCGAGGGCGTGATGCCCGCTTCGAGGAGGGCGTCGACCAGGCGGTCGTAGAAGGCGAGCCCCTTGGCGTTGACCGCACCGTCGCCGCCGGGCACGACGCGCGGCCAGGCGACGGACAACCGGTAGGCGTTGACGCCGAGTTGACGCATCAGCGCGAGGTCCTCGGGCCAGCGGTGGTAGTGGTCGCAGGCGATGTCGCCGGTGTCGCCGCCCGCCGTCTTGCCGGGTGTGTGGGAGAAGGTGTCCCAGATCGACGGTGAGCGGCCGTCCTCGGCGACGGCGCCCTCGATCTGGTACGCCGCCGTGGCGGTGCCCCAGAGGAAGTCGTTCGGCAGGGCGGCGAGGTCGATGGGTTCGGACACGGAAGTCCCTTCGCGGTGGGGGGTGTTGATCACTTGACGGCGCCCGCGGTCAGTCCGGCGACGAGGTAGCGCTGGAGCAGCAGGAAGCCCGCGACCACGGGCACGCTCACCACCAGGGAGGCCGCCATGATCTGGTTCCAGTAGACGTTGTAGAGGGTGGAGTAGCCCTGGAGGCCGACGGCGAGGGTGCGGGTGGTGTCGTCGGTCATGACGGAGGCGAAGAGGACCTCGCCCCAGGCGGTCATGAAGGCGTAGACGGCGACCGCGACGATGCCGGGCACGGCGGCGGGCACGACGATCCGCAGCAGCGCGCCGAGCGGCCCGCAGCCGTCCACCAGCGCGGCTTCGTCGAGGTCGCGGGGCACGGAGTCGAAGTACCCGATCAGCATCCAGATGGAGAACGGCAGCGAGAAGGTCAGATACGTGAGGATCAGTCCGCCGCGCGAGCCGAACAGGGCGATCCCGGTGGCGTTCCCGATGTTGACGTAGAGCAGGAACAGCGGGAGCAGGAAGAGGATGCCGGGGAACATCTGGGTGGACAGCACGGTCACCGTGAAGACGCGCTTGCCGCGGAAGTCGTAGCGGCTGACGGCGTAGGCGGCGAACACGGCGATGACGACCGAGCAGACGGTGGCCGCGCCCGCGACGATCAGCGAGTTCACGAAGTAGCGGGCGAGCGGGATGGTGGACCAGATGTCGATGTACGGGCGGATCGTCAACTCGCTGGGCAGCCAGTGGAATTCGCCGGTCACGTCGGCGAGCGGCTTCAGCGAGCTGGAGACCATCACGTAGACGGGCAGCAGCACGAAGCCGGTGAGCAGGGTGAGGAAGATCCGCCGGGACCACTGGAACGAACGGGGGCGGGTCAGGGGGGACTTGGGCGTCGGCTTGACCTTGGGTGTCGACTTCGCCTTGGACATCGGCTTCGCCTGGGACACGGTCAGCGGCTCAGACATCGGCGCCCCTCCGTCCGCGCGAGGTGACCAGCAGATAGCCGCCGGTGACGACCAGCAGGAAGAGCAGCAGCAGGACGGACATGGCGGATCCGGTGCCGAAGTCCCAGGTAAGGAAGGTGGTTTGGTAGATGTGCACCGAGATGAGGTCCGCCGCCTCGGGGGCGCTCCGGCCGAACAGCACGAAGGGCGTGTTGAAGTCGTTGAACGTCCAGAGGAACAGCACCAGCACGAGTACCTGGTTGACGGGGCGCAGCGCGGGCAGCGTGATGTGCCGGATCTGCTTCCACATGCCGGCACCGTCCAACGCCGCCGCCTCGTACAGCTCGTTCGGGATGTTCTGGAGCCCGGCCATCACGATGAGGAAGGCGAACGGCCAGCCCTTCCACACCGAGACGGTGAGCAGGGCGTAGAAGCTGTTGCCGCCGAGCAGCCAGAACGACCGCTGGTCGGTCAGGTGGAGCTGGTCGTGCAGGACGTGGTTCACCAGGCCGTTGTCGTGCTGGAACATGAACACCCAGGTGATGACGGCCGCGTAGACGGGCAGCGCGTACGGCACCAGGAACAGGGCGCGCAGCAGGCCGCGGCCCCGGAAGGTGTCCTGCATGAAGACGGCGGCGGCCGTGCCGATCAGCCAGCACAGGGCGACGGACAGCAGGGTGAACCCGACGGTGACGGCGAACGAGTGGAGCAGCGCCTTGCCGATGGGGGCGTCGAAGTCCACGGACACGCGGTAGTTGCTCAGCCGGGTCCAGGGCGCGGTGGACCAGTCGCGGATGTGGAACCGGGTGAGTTCCCGGAAGCTCATCAGCGCGCCCATGACCATCGGCACGAGATGGACGAGGAGTTCGAGGACGAGGGCGGGCAGCAGGAGCAGATACGGGAGGGTCACGCGCCGGACGCGCCCGGTGCGGCGCGGGCTGCGCGCGGCACCGGGCGCGTCGCCGCGCACCGGTTCCTTGAGAACGGTGGTGGTCATGGTCGTCAGGCCGCCGGCATCTGCTGCTGGGCCTTCTCCAGCTTGGCCTTGACGGAGGCGGTGGTGACGGCGCGTCCCGCCGCCGCGTCGGCGAACAGGTCCTTGACGGCCGTGCCGACCGCGGTCTCGAACTGCGACTCGTCGGCGACCTGGGGCAGCGCGGTCGCGCTGGTGGCGAGGGTGTCCTTGAGGACGGCCGTCGCGGGCGCGCTGAACGCGGGGTCCTGCTGGGCGGCCTTGACCGGCGGGATGGAGCTGTAGGCCTTGTTCAGGATCTTCTGCTCGTCGTCGCTGGTCATGAACTTCACGAACTGCGTGGCGCCGTCGACGTTGTGGCTGTCCTTGAAGACGGCGAGGTTGATGCCCGCGACCATGGAGTTGACCTGGGCGCCGGTGCCGGGCTTGCCCGACTGGACGGGCACGGGGGCGATTCCGTAGGCGTCGTCGCTCATGCCCTGCGACGTGAGGTTGGCGGCGGCGGACTGCCAAAGGAGCATCGCCTGCTTGCCCTTGGCGAAGTCGCTGACCGACTGGTTCTGCGCGTACTCGGCGTTGCCGGCCGGGATGACCTTGTCCTTGGCCATCAGGTCGACGTACTGCTTGACCGCGTCGACCACCTTCGGGTCGGTGAAGTCGGGCTTGCCGTCGCTGCCGAAGAAGTCGGCACCGTGCTGCTTGGCGAAGACGAAGACGTGGTGGATGTTCTCGGAGACGTTCGAACCCTCCGCGCCCAGCGGGGACTTGCCCTTCGCCCGGATCTTCTTGCCGTCCGCGATCAGCTCGTCCCAGGTGACCGGGGGCTTGGAGATGCCCGCGTCGGCGAAGATCTGCTTGTTGTAGTAGAGGGCGTACGCCATCGAGTACAGCGGTACGGCCGCCGGGTCCTTGCCCTCGGCGCCGGTGGAGCCGAGCGCGGAGTCCACGAACCGGTCGCGGCCGCCGATCTTCGCGAAGTTCTTCGCGTCCCAGGGCAGCAGCGCGCCGGTCGCCTGGAGAGAGGCGCTCCAGGTGTTGCCGATGTTGAGCACGTCGGGGCCCTGGCCCGAAGTGGCCGCGGTCAGAATACGGTTGAGCAGATCGGACCAGGGCACGACCTCGACCTTGACCTTGATGCCGGTCCGCTTCTCGAACTTGTCCAGCTCCGGCTGGAGGACCTTCTTGTCCACGGCGATGCTCGCGCCCTGGTTGGAGGCCCAGTAAGTCAGCGTCTTGGACGACCCGTTGGCGTCGTCCCCGCCGGACGTACCTCCCCCGCACGCGGTGGCCGCGAGGGCGAGAGACATGACGACGGCGCCGGTGGCCGCGGCTCGGATGCTGCGCATGGCTCCAGAAGTCCCTTTCCGGGAGTCGAGACCCCGAGGACCGCTCACGACAGCCGACACCCCGTTCGACCCCCGAAGGCTCCTCATGGCTTAATTTAGGACGTGAGTTAAACCCTCGTAAGGGGCGGAGTCAAGGGATCGGGCGGGTTTTGCAGCGGGGGGCGGCGGTGCGCCGGGGCCGGGGCCACGAGACGCACCGGGGCCGGGGCCACCGGCCGGTGATCATCCCGAGACCGGGCTCTGCGATGATCGGCGCCCAGCCGGCCCGGAGGGCCGCTCGAACGGGGGGACGCCCATGCCTTCAACCACCGCCTCGCGCCGCGCACTGCCCGTGCTGCTGGCCGGCATCCTGCTGACCGGCTGCTCGGCCGGACACGACACCGCCTCGGCGGACCCTTCCCCGTCCGCGTCCGCGTCCACGCCAGCTTCTGCGTCCGCACCGGCTTCCGCGTCCGCGCCGACGCGGCGGGCCGTCACCCAGCCCGAGGTCCGGGACGCGTTCGCCGTGCTCCAGGCGACGTACCAGGACGGTCCGACGTACAAGGCGGGCTGTCCGGACCCCGCGGACTGCGAGTACTTCCTCACCCGCGTGCACGACAACCTCGACGCGCTCGACGCCGCGATGAAGGCCGACCCGAAGGGCAAGGGGCACTTCACCGCGCCGCTCGCGTGGATGGACGCGTTGCGTGGGGCGCTGGGGCAGGACACCTCCTTCCCCAACCTCGACAAGCACCAGAAGTTGCTGCTCGGCACCCGGGACAGGATCAACAAGTGGATGCAGTCGCATCCGGAGGACTATCGCTGAGCGGAGTTGTCGTAGGGCACGGGGGTGCGGGGCGCGGCGGGCGTGGGAGGGTCGGTGCGCACGGTCGGCGCGATCGGCGTGTGGGGCACGGCGGGGCCGGAACCGTCCGCCACCCCGCCACCGCGCTCCGCTCCCCGAAGCACGCCAGCAGGCGCCACGCCTCCCGGCTCCACGCGAACACCGCGTCCTGCCCGAACCGGCGCCCCAAGGCGCGAGCCTCCGCGTCGGTCAGTCCGGTGACGGCCACGCTCTCCTCGGTGTGGGTGCCGCAGGGGCTGCCCCCTGTGGCGGGCCACCATGTGTGTCCACCACAGGCCAGCTCGTCCAACAACAGTGCGTGGGCCCATGTGTTGTCCTCGGGGGCGACGACGCGCCCACGGGGGTTGGCGGCCGTGATGATGTGAACGGTCCGGCCGGACGGCTCCGGGAACGCCCCCTCGGTCACGCCCGCGGCGCAGGGCGTCACCCGTACGGTGTTCCGCTCGCCGACCCTGATGTCCACCACGGCCTGCCTGTAGTCAGCCCATCGCCCGTGCATGAGCCCTCCTCCGTGAAGAGAGGACCCCCTTACGCACCCGGCAGGGAGATCCGCGCCCGGCCCCACAGGGCCCGGCGTGATCGTTTTCGTGAACGGGTGGCATGCTGCCACACGCTGCCGAGCAGGGCCAGCGGCGAGGAGCGCCCGTTTCGCCACCCCCGCACGGCGGTACGGTACGGGAGGCCGCCGTGCCCACGCGGGACACACGGCGCGCCTGGAGAGGCCCGAGGGGTTCGTGACGGCACTGCGGGAGGTCCTGTCGGTATGACGGTGTGCACGACGGAGCAAGGCGCGGTCCGGGGCCGTACCGGCGCGGACGGCGTGGTGTCCTTCCTGGGAATCCCGTACGCGGCACCGCCGTTCGGCCCCCTCCGCTTCAAAGCCCCCGCGCCGCCGCAGCCTTGGGCCGGCGTACGCGACGCCACCGCCTACGGCCCGACCGCACCCCACGCCCCGTACGCCCCGCCCTTCGACGCCCTGATCCCCGAGGACAGCATCCCGGGCGAGGAGTGCCTGAACCTCAACATCTGGACGTCCGCGCCCGGTTCGGGTGCCCGGCTGCCGGTGATGGTGTGGCTGCACGGGGGCGCGTTCTCCAACGGCTCCGGTTCGGCGCCGGGTTACGACGGCAGCGCCTTCGCGCGCGACGGTGTGGTCTGCGTGACCCTCAACTACCGTCTGGGCGCGGACGGTTTCCTCCGCCTTCCCGGCGTGCCCGACAACCGCGGACTGCTGGACCAGCTGGCCGCGCTGCGCTGGGTGCGGGCCAACATCGCCTCTTTCGGCGGTGATCCGGGCCAGGTGACGGTGTTCGGCGAATCGGCCGGCGCCATGAGCATCGGCGCGCTGCTGGCGACGGGCGAGCTGCGCGGCCTGGTGCGCCGCGCGATCCTCCAGAGCGGCTCGTGCCACTACTTCCTGCGTCCCGACTCGGCGGACCGGATCGCGGCCCATCTGGCGGCGAAGCTCGGCGTGGAACCGACCCCCGAGTCACTCGCCACGGTCCCTCTGGACGCCCTCCTCACAGCCCAGGCAGACCTGCGCGCCGAGCTCAACGCCCGTCCCGATCCCGCCGTTTGGGGCGAGGCGGCACTCAACATGATGCCCTTCGAGCCGGTGCTGCCCAGCCTCGCGCTCCCCGGCCCGGACTGCGGGATCGACCTCCTCATCGGCACCAACCGCGAGGAGTACCGCCTCTTCCTGGCCCCCACCCACCGCCTGGACGCCTTCCCCGAGTCCCGCTTGCGCACGATGACGGCGGCCTACGGCCTCGACCCCGACAAGGCCCTCCCCGTCTACCGCGCCGCCCGCCCCACCGCCACCCCCGGCGAACTCCTCGACGCGGTGGCCACGGACTGGTTCTACCGCGTCCCCGCCATCCGCCTCGCCGAATCCGTCCCCGGCTCCCACCTCTACGAATTCGCCTGGCGCTCCCCCCGGTTCGACGGCCGCCTCGGCGCCTGCCACGCCCTCGAACTCCCCTTCGTCTTCGACCGCCTCACCGACCCGTCCTACGCCCCTCTCCTCGGCCCCACCCCACCCCAGCCCCTCGCCGACACGATGCACACGGCCTGGGTGTCGTTCGCCCGCACAGGCGACCCGGGCTGGCCCGCCTACGACGAGACCACCCGCACGACAATGGTCTTCGCGGAGGAATCGGCGCCCGGGAAGGATCTGCGGGCGGAGGAACGGCTGTTGTGGGACGGGGTGCGATAGCCCCGAGAAGGGCGGCGGCCCCCCGAAGGGTCAGGGGCTGTCCTGCGGACACGGGTAAGTGCCGGGCGGCACACCCCACTTGGTCGCCTTGTGCTGGTTGGGAAGGATTCCGCAGCCGAGCAGTGTGGTGGCGCTCTTCGGCCACATGAGCCGGCGGATGAAGACAGCCTTGTCGGGCGGGTACTTGTTCCGCCCGTCCAGCTGGAGCACACCGGAGGCCCCGGGGTACTGCGAGACACCTTCCCCCGCACCGCGAGCTCGCACTCGGCGCCGTCGGTGACACCCACGCCCTCACCGGTACCGACCGTCACGCAGGAAGGCCGCTCCGGTGGCACGGTCGTCACGTACTGGGGGACGAGACCGGCGACCGCCGCGGCCAGGGCCGGCAGTACGGCCGGCCGGAGCCAGTCGGCGGCATAGTCCTGGTGCGGACCTTGTCGGCGACGGCGCTCCGCTCGGACAGGTCGGCGCCCAGCGGAACGGCGTGGTCCGGCGGCGTTCCGGCGCAGGCGGCGAGCACGAGGAGCGGCTGGGTGGACTGGCCTCGGTCACCGGCGAGTTCCTGGAACACGCCGAGGAACGCGGGACCGGGGCCGTTCAGACGGTCGATCTCGGGAATCAGCACGACGAAGGACCACCGTCGCCGCGCCCATGAATGGCTCGCCCAGGTTCGCCTGCGGGTGGCCTTGCGCAGGTCCGTGAGGAGCGCGAGCAACAGGATGCGCCACACTTCCGAGCTCTCCGGGTCCGGCTCACCGTTCTCCGAGAAGCGCGCGACAGCGGCGTCCAGGAACGGGTGCCACTGGGAATCCTTGACAGCCCGGCGCAGGCCCCAGTGCCGCAGGTAGAACCGGTAGCAGATTCTGGGGATTCCGACGGCCGGCGCCGTCACGATCCCCTTCAGCCACGAGATCACGGGGTGGTCGGTGACGAGTTCCGCGACCTTGGCGGCACCGTTCAGCCATGTCCGCCGTTTCCGCAGAGCGATGTACAGGGCGTCCAACGCGGCGTCGTTGATCACGGCATGGGGCACGGGGCGGGACGTCCGATGCTGTCGCGACAGTCGCTTCCTGTATTCCTGGACCATGAACGCCGGCGCCTGGGGGTCTCCGCCGAACTGCCTTACCAGCACCAGAGCCGGCACCGTCTTCGCCTTGGACCTCCTGACCGCGAAGACGTCGAGCTGGTCCATCAGACGGTCCGACCATCGGGGGTACCGAGTGTCCCGCACCGAGCCGGGGCCCGGCATGGCACTTCGCGGACGTGCTCATACGGGGGTTACGGGCGGAAATCCGCCGTCTTGGCCGTCCGGCGGGCCGGAACCGCGGTGCCGTTCCCTCCCCGGCGGCGGCCCCGCCCCCGGCGCCCCCTCACCCCAACGGATCCGCCAGCCCCCACCCCTCCCCCAGAACCCGGTCCACGGCGGCAAGCGCACGCCCAAGCCGCGCCTGCCGGTCCCCCGAGACCTCGAGCCACTCCACGCCGGAGCCGGTGAGGACCTCGCGGAAGCGGTCGGTCATCCAGGGGCGGAGGTGCTCGCCGTCGCGGAGGCCGTCGTCGTCGAAGGGGACGTCCTGGTGGGAGGTGAGCAGGTAGAGGGCACGGGGCGGCATGGTGGCGGCGAGGGCGTGGACCGAGGCGGTGGTGCGGCCCCGGTAGCGTTCCTGCCAGACGGTGGTGGCCAACGCGTCGGTGTCGCAGACGAGTACGGGTCCGCCGGTGCGGGCGGCGTTCTGCTCGATGCCGTTCTGGCGGTGGGCGACCGTCTCGAAGTCGCCGTCGTCCCAGTCGAGTTCGGCGACGGTCGGGACCGGGCGGTCCGGGGCGGCGAGGGCACGGGCACGGGCGAGTTTGAGGACGGTCAGTTCGCGGCCGTACTCCGGCACCCAGCGGGTGAGGGCGTGGGCGCCGCCCCGGGCGCGCAGGGCGGTGGCGAGGTCGCGGGAGAGCGTGGTGGTTCCGGTGGACTCCGCGCCGAGGACGACGACCCGGCGGGCGAACCAGGCGCGCACCGGCGGTTCGATCTCGTCCCAGTGGGCGACGGGGTCGGCGCGCACCTTGGTGCCGGATACGGCGAAGGTCGTACGGGCGGGGTCCAGCAACACCGGTGCGGCGCCGAAGCGTCGGGCGAGTTCCGTGCCGTAGGGCTCGGAGCTGAACACCGCGTCCACGTCGGTGTCGTGGGGGCCGGCGGTCACCGCCTGACGCATCAACGCGACGTGTCCGTCCCAGAGTTCCGCGCTGTCGTAGTCGACGGGCAGGTCGTCGACGATGCCGACGACCGCCACCTCGGGCCGTCCGGCCCAGTGTTCGCGTATCCAGGCGACGCGTTCGGCGAGCGGGATCGACTCGTGCCCGGCCGCCATGACGACGACCGTGACCCGCGCGCAGGAGTCGGCGGCGGAGCGGATCAGGAAGTGGTGGCCGGAGTGGGGCGGGTAGAACTTGCCGATGACCAGGCCGTGGGCGAAGGGTGTCGTGCTCACGCGGTCACCGTCCGGTCGGTGGCGCCGGTGTCCCCCGGGCCGCCGGTGCCGGTCCCGTCGCCCGCTTCCGCCACGGACCGGGCCGCCGTCGACTCGCCCCGCCAGGACCGCCATCCCAGCAGGCACAGGCCCAGGAACAGCACGTAGACGATGCCGGTGAGATCGAGTCCCTTGCTGAAGTACAGCGGGATGTAGACGAGGTCGGCGGCGATCCAGAAGTACCAGTTCTCGATCCGCTTGGTGTTGAGCAGCCACTGCGCGGCCAGCGAGAGTGCCGTGGTCAGCGCGTCCCAGAAGGGCGCGACGTCGTGTGCGCGGGTCAGCAGGACGGTCAGCCCCCAGGTGACGGGGACCAGCAGCGCGAGCAGGACGAGCAGGGTGGTACCGGACGCGTGGCCCACGCGCCGCCGGGAGCGCCGTTCGCCGCCGCGCAGCCAGAACAGCCAGCCGTGGGCGGCGAGTACGAGGTAGACGACCTGGAGCGAGGCGTCCGCGTACAGGCGGGCGCTCCAGAACAGGGCGAGGAAGAACAGGTTGTTGGCGATGCCGACGGGGAAGTTCCACACGCTGGTCCGCACGCACAGCCACACGCACACCGCGCCGGTGGCGAAGCCGAGCAGTTCGGACCAGGTGACCGCGTCCTGGCCCAGCTGGAACACCTGCTGGTTCAGCGGCGCGATCAGGCCGCCGAGCATGTCCGGAACAGTCATGCCGTTCCCACCCCTCCCGTTAACGTCGAAGTGACGATAACAAGCGGCCGCCGACTCCACAATCCCTTTCGCACCCCACCGGTTTCAGCCAGACGATCATGCGCCGATTTCGGCCTTCGTCCCGCCGGTGCCCGCTGCTAGCGTCGGGGCGAGCCGACGAACGGGGGCAGACGGTGACCACGAGCGAACTGATCGACCTGGTGGCGATGGGCGAGGACTTCGTCCGCGACCCCTATCCGGTGTACGCGGCACTGCGCGAGCGCGGCCCCGTGCACCGGGTGCGGATTCCGGAGGGGGCCGAGGCATGGCTCGTCGTCGGGTACGAGGCCGGGCGGGCGGCGCTCACGGACCCGCGGCTGTCGAAGCGGTGGGACAACGCCTCGCCCTCGTTCCCGATCGCCAGTCCGGCCGCGGGACCCCACATGCTCAACCAGGACCCGCCGGACCACGGACGGCTGCGCAAGCTGGTGGTACGGGAGTTCACCCCGCGCCGCATCGAACAACTCGCCCCGCGCGTCCAGCAGATCACCGACGAGCTGCTCGACGCGATGACCGCGCTGCCGGAGGGCCGGGCCGACCTGGTCGAGGCGCTCTCGTTCCCGCTGCCGATCTCGGTCATCTGTGAACTGCTCGGCGTACCGACCCTGGACCGGGCCGCCTTCCGCGACTGGACGAACACGGTCCTCTCCAGCGCCGACCCGGCGACACGGCAGGCGGCGACGCGCGAAACGGCGGCGTATCTGGCCGAGTTGATGGAGCGCAAGCGCAAGTCTCCCGGCCAGGACCTGATGAGCGACCTCGTCCGCACCACCGACGAGGACGGCGACCGCCTCTCCCACGACGAACTGCTCGGCACCGCCTGGCTGTTGCTGGTCGCCGGCCACGAGACCACGGTCAACCTGATCTCCAACGGTGTCCTGGCCCTGCTCACCCACCCCGACCAACTGGCCGCCCTGCGCGCGGACATGACGCTCATGCCCAACGCGGTGGAGGAGATGCTCCGTTACGACGGCCCGGTGGAGACCCCGACCTTCCGGTTCACCACCGAACCGATCGAGATCGGCGGCACCCCGATCCCCGGCGACGGCCAACTGGTCCTGGTGGCCCTGGCCGACGCCAACCACGACCCCGCCCGCTTCCCCGCCCCCGACGACTTCGACATCCGCCGCCCCGCCGGCGGCCACGTCGCCTTCGGCCACGGCATCCACTACTGCCTCGGCGCCCCCCTCGCCCGCCTGGAAGCCCGCCTCGCCCTCACCTCCCTCCTCACCCGCTTCCCCACCCTCACCCTCGACACCCACCCCGCCGCCCTCACCTGGCGCGACGGAATGCTGATCAGGGGGCCGCGGAGTCTGCCGGTGCGCTGGGAGAGCTAGGCCCCCGGGCCGGGGCCCGCTCCCCTGGCTCAGCCGGGGAAGAGCCCCTCGCCGTCGGCCACACGGCCCGGAAAAACAGAAAAACCCCAGATCAACTGGGGTTTTTGCTGGTGTCCGAGGGGGGACTTGAACCCCCACGCCCGATAAAGGGCACTAGCACCTCAAGCTAGCGCGTCTGCCATTCCGCCACCCGGACTAGGTGTCTGTCGCCTTCGGGGTGTGTTCCCCTCGGCGACATGGACAACAATACCAAGGTTTCGGAGTGGGTTTCACCTGCGTATTCGTGCCATGGGAGGGGGGTGGGCCTGGCGGTACGGAGAGCCACAAATAGGTAACCCCGAGTGAGCGGGGCCCTCACGGGCAGCGGATCACCTGGCCCGCGTACGAGAGGTTGCCGCCGAAGCCGAAGAGGAGGATGGGGTCGCCGGTGCGGACGGCGCCCTGTTCGATGAGCTTGGAGAGGGCGAGGGGGATGCTGGCGGCGGAGGTGTTGCCGGACTCGGTGACGTCGCGGGCGACGACGGCGTTCACGGCGCCGATCTTGTGGGCCAGCGGCTCGATGATGCGCAGGTTGGCCTGGTGGAGGACGACGGCGGCGAGGTCGGCGGGCTCGATGCCGGACTTCTCGCAGGCCCGGCGGGCGATGGGGGGCAGCTGGGTGGTGGCCCAGCGGTACACGCTCTGCCCCTCCTGGGCGAACCTCGGCGGCATGCCCTCGATGCGGACGGCGTTGCCCATCTCCGGCACCGAGCCCCACAGCACCGGGCCGATCCCGGGCTCCTGACCCGCCGTACCCGCCTCGACCACGGCCGCGCCCGCCCCGTCGCCGACCAGGACGCACGTCGTACGGTCGGACCAGTCCGTGACCTCGGACATCTTGTCCGCGCCGATGACCAGCGCACGGGTCGCGGCGCCCGCCCGTACCGTGTGGTCGGCGGTCGCCAGGGCGTGGGTGAACCCGGCGCAGACCACGTTCACGTCCATGGCGGCCGGCTGCGGGATGCCGAGGCGGGCCGCGACGCGGGCGGCGGTGTTCGGGGAGCGGTCGACGGCCGTGGAGGTGGCGACCAGGACCAGGTCGATGTCCTCGGGCGCCAGGCCCGCCGTCGCGAGGGCCTTGGCCGCCGCGTGCGCCGCCAGCTCGTCCACCGGCTCGTCGGGGCCCGCGATGTGCCGCGTACGGATGCCGACCCGGCTGGTGATCCATTCGTCGCTGGTGTCGACCATGCCCGCCAGGTCCTCGTTGGTGAGCACCTTGGCGGGCTGGTAGTGCCCGATCGCGGTGATGCGCGTGCCGGTCATGTCGAGGGTCCCCTTGTCGC
Organism: Streptomyces sp. NPDC005435; assembly: GCF_040703155.1. Taxonomy (NCBI): domain Bacteria; kingdom Bacillati; phylum Actinomycetota; class Actinomycetes; order Kitasatosporales; family Streptomycetaceae; genus Streptomyces; species Streptomyces sp. NPDC005435. The sequence goes on along the minus strand of NZ_JBEXEQ010000031.1, from coordinate 12,891 downwards.
CGTAAGTCACGGGACCGTCCAGTCTGATCAGTGACTCACGGGTACGCGGGCACGTGAAGCCACAGGAAACGGGCATCCGAGTTGTCGGCTTCCCGCAGACCCTCGGACGTCCGAACACGCAGCGTTTCCGGGGGCGCCGGGCTCAGGCCCACGCTCCGCGACAGGGGGCCCTCACCCGGTGAACAGCTGTGTCGCCTTCCGTACGAGTTCGTACACCCCGTACGCCAGCGGCGCCGACACCCACAGCCAGGAGAAGGCGATCAGGCCCCTCAGATCACGCGGGCGGCCCTCGGGGGCACGCGGGCCGCTCTCGGGGTCACGCGGGCTGCTCTCGCCGGCCATCGGCGGCCTCCTTCGGGTCGGGCACATGGTGGCGGGCGTGGACGGGGCGGACGAGTTCGTTGGCGGCGAAGCCGACGACGAGCAGGCCGATCATGATGGCGAAGGAGAGCCCGTACAAGGCGGGGCCGTGCTTGCCCGCGTCCTCCTGGCGGTCGGCGATCCAGTTGACGATCAGCGGGCCGAGGACGCCCGCGGTGGACCAGGCGGTGAGCAGGCGGCCGTGGATGGCGCCGACCTGGTACGTGCCGAACAGGTCCTTCAGGTACGCCGGGATCGTGGCGAAGCCGCCGCCGTAGAAGGAGAGGATCACCAGGGCGCAGAGGACGAAGAGGGGCTTCGTGGTGTCGCCGAACAGGGCGATCAGAAGGTACATCAGCGCGCCGACGCCCAGGTAGACGCGGTAGATGTTCTTCCGGCCGATCAGGTCGGAGGCGGAGGACCAGCCGATGCGGCCCGCCATGTTCGCCGCCGAGAGGAGCGCGACGAAGCCGGCCGCGGCCGACGCGGACACCGGGGCGGAGCTGTCCGCGAAGAAGTCCGTGATCATCGGGGCGGCCTTCTCCAGGATGCCGATGCCCGCCGTGACGTTCGTGCACAGGACGACCCACAGGCACCAGAACTGGGGGGTGCGCACGGCGCTGCGGGCGGAGACCTGGACACCGAGGGGTGCGGCGGCAACCGTCCCGCCCGTAGTCGTCCGCTCGGGCGCGCGCGGGACGCGGATCAGCAGCACGCCGAGGGACATGAACACCGCGTACGACAGTCCGTGGACGAGGAACGCCAGCGCGATCCCGTGCGGACCGGTGCCGAAGGACTCCAGCATCTGCGCCGACCACGGCGAGGCGATCAGCGCGCCGCCGCCGAAGCCCATGATGGCGATGCCGGTGGCCATGCCGGGCCGGTCCGGGAACCACTTCATGAGGGTGGAGACGGGCGAGATGTAGCCGATGCCGAGGCCGATGCCGCCGATGAAGCCGTAGCCGAGGACGATCAGCCAGTACTGCTCGGTCTGCGCGCCGAGCGCGGAGATCAGGAACCCGGAGGAGAAGCAGACCAGGGCGACGGTCATCGCCCAGCGCGGGCCGTTGCGCTCGACGAGCGTGCCGCCGAACGCGGCGGACAGGCCGAGCATCACGATCGCCAGCTGGAACGGCAGCGCGCTCTGCGTGCCGTCCAGATGCAGGGCGGATTCCAGGGGCGGCTTGAACACGCTCCAGGCGTAGGCCTGGCCGATGGACAGATGGACGGAGAGGGCGGCGGGCGGGACCAGCCACCGGCTCCACCCCGCGGATGCGACAGGGGGGCTGCTCATGGGGCCGGACGGTAGGACGGGGCACGGGAGTTGAGAAGGTGGCGGGGCGACGGGATGCGGTGAGCGGTAGGGGTTGTGCGTCCAGCGGTCGGTACGGGGCTGGTCCTGGCCTTGGTGTCGGTCCCGGCCGGCCTCCGCGTCGGCTCCGCCCAGCCCCCGCGTCGGCCCGCTCAGCTTCGCCGGCGGCCCCGCCCCGGATTCCGCCCGCCCCCTCGTCCTCAGTACCGCCCCCCACTCAGCCTCAACATCAACACCCCCAGGCCCAGCGGCAGCGCGCCCTCACTCCCCCGCCCCGAACCGCACCTCCGCCGCCCGTACCACCGTGCCCAGTCGGGGGAAGTCGAGTCGTACCGATGCCTCGTGTTCCGCGGCTGTGAACGCTGCCATCGCGTCCTCGGCGAAGACGAGGGCGTAGCCGAGGTCGGCGGCTGCGCGGGCGGTGGATTCGACGCCGAGGTTGGTGGTGATGCCGCCGAAGACGAGGGTGGTGATGCCGCGCTCGCGCAGCCGCGCGTCGAGGTCGGTGTCCTGGAAGGCGCCGATGGTCCGCTTGACCACCTCGACGTCGCCCGCGCGCCGCAGCCCGGCGACGAGCCCGCTGCCCGGCGGCTGCTCGGCGACGGCGGGCCGCTCGACCCGGACGAGGACGACCGGGGCGCCGGCGGACCGGAAGACGGACGCCAACTCCTCGGCGGCGGACAGGACTTCGACGCCCTTACGGGGTTCCAGGGGCAGCGCGACGATACGTTCCATCAGGTCGACGAGGACGAGGGCGGTGCGCTGCGGGTCTAGTACGGGGGCTGCGGTCATGACGGAACGTTAGCCGTCGCCTTCGGTCCGTGGCGTCAATCCCGGTCAACGGGCCGGTGAATTGAACGCGTTCGGCGGTGTGCGGGGGACGGCGGGAGACTCCGGCCCGTCCGCCGCCCGCCGCTTCGCGATCACCGCGCACACCATCAGCTGCATCTGGTGGAACAGCATCAGCGGCAGCACCGCCAGCGAGGCGTGCGCTCCGAACAGCACGCTCGCCATGGGCAGTCCCGAGGCGAGGGACTTCTTCGAGCCCGCGAACTGGATCGCGACGCGGTCCGCGCGGCCGAAACCGAGCGCCCGGGCGCCGTACCAGCTCAGGCACAGCATCGCGGCAAGCAGCACCGCCTCCACCCCGAGCAGCGCGCCGAGCCGCAGCGGGCTCACCTGGTGCCAGATGCCCTGGGCCATGCCCTCGCTGAAGGCGGTGTAGACGACGAGCAGGATCGAGCCCCGGTCGACGAGGCCGAGCACCTTCTTGTGACGCGTGACGAACCCGCCGATCCAGCGCCGCAGCAACTGCCCGGCGAGGAACGGCACCAGCAGCTGGAGCACGATCTTCAGAAGGGAGTCGGCGGAGAAGCCCCCGCTGCCGCCGAGCAGCGCGGCCGCGAGCAGCGGGGTGAGGACGATGCCGACGAGCGAGGAGAAGGAGCCCGCGCAGATGGCGGCGGGCACGTTCCCGCGCGCGATCGAGGTGAAGGCGATGGACGACTGGATGGTGGAGGGGACCAGGGTGAGGAAGAGCAGGCCCTGGTAGAGCGGCTGGGTCAGGACGTACGGCACCAGGCCCCGCGCGGCCAGGCCGAGCACCGGGAAGAGGAGGAAGGTGCAGGCCAGCACGGTGAGGTGGAGCCGCCAGTGGCGCAGTCCGTCGAGCGCCTCGCGGGTGGAGAGGCGGGCGCCGTAGAGGAAGAAGAGGAAGGCGATGGCCGCCGTGGAGGCGCCGGAGGCCACGGCCGCGCCGGTGCCGCCCGCCGGGAACAGCGCCGCGACGCCCACCGTCGCGAGCAGCAGCAGGATGTACGGGTCGACGGGCAGCCGACGGGGCAGATGCGGGCGTTTCACGGTGCTCCGGGTGCTGGACGGCAGGGGCGGCGGACCGGCTTCCATCATGCCCCCTGTCCGGACCGGCGATCCGGGGGGCCCGACAGCAGCGCCAGGTCAGCGGCCTCGGACAGCCGGCTCCGGGCAGCCGGCTCCGGGCAGCGGCTCCGGGTCGAGCTGCCCCCATCAGCAACCCCGGACAGCGGCTCCCAGCCGAGCCTCCCCCACCCCAGCAGCCCCGGACAACCGCTCCCAGTCGAGCAGCCTCGGGCAGCGACTCCGGGGCAAGCAGCCCCCGCCGGCAACCCCAGGCACCGCCCCCGGTCAAGCAGCCCCCATCAGCAACCTCGGCCAGCGGCTCCCAGCCGAGCCGCCCCCACCAGCAGCCCCGGACAGCCGCTCCCAGTCGAGCAGCCTCCGGCAGCGACTCCGGGGTCGGGCAGCCCCCGCCGACAACCCCAAGCAACGCCCCCTCGGTCCAGCCGCCCCCATCAGCAACCTCGGCCAGCGGCTCCCAGCCGAGCCTCCCCACACCAGCAGCCCCGGACAACCGCTCCCAGCCGAGCAGCCTCGGGCAGCGACTCCGGGTCAAGCAGCCCCCGCCGGCAACCCCAGGCACCGCCCCCGGTCAAGCAGCCCCATCAGCAACCTCGGCCAGCGGCTCCCAGCCGAGCCGCCCCCACCAGCAGCCCCGGACAGCCACTCCCAGTCGAGCAGCCTCCGGCAGCGACTCCGGGGTCGGGCAGCCCCCGCCGACCACCCCAAGCAACGCCCCTTAGATCCAGCCGCCCCCATCAGCACCCCCCAGACAGCGACCCCCAGTCGAGCCCCCCGCACAGCGACCCCAGGCCAGCGCCCGCGTCACCGCCCCCCGCGATACGTCAACTGCTTCACCCGCCGCAAGAACGGCGTCGTCTCCACATGCCGTACCCCCGCCAGCCGCCCGAGCGGTCCGCTGAGGTAGGCGTACAGGCTGGCGGTGTCGCGGACGACGACGGTGGCGACGAGGTGGGAGGGGCCGGTGGTGGCCGCGGCGAAGGCGACCTCGGCGTGGCCGGAGAGGGCCTCGCCGACGGAGTGCAGGGCGGCGGGCTCGGTGGTGATCCACAGCGCGGCGGTACGGGCCTGCCCGGAGAGTTCGTAGTCGTACTCGATGTCGATGTAGATCGCCCCCGAGGCGAGCAGCGCGGCGAGGCGGCGCTTGACGGCCGACTCGGAGCGGCCGGTGGCGCGCGCGAGTTCCTGGTGTCCGGCGCGGCCGTCGCGCCGGAGGACGGCGAGCAGGGGTTCGTCCTCGGGTTCGATGCGGGCCTCGGCCGCCGGGCGGGCGGGGTGGCGGGGCCGTAGCGCGGCGGCCTGTTCCGCGTCGAGGGCGCCGGACTTGACGATCCAGCCGCTCGGGCCGCCGTCGAAGCGGTGCAGCAGTTGCTGGGCGTGGACCTCCATCACGCTGGGGGTGCGCGGGAGTTTGCCGAGCAGGAGGTCGTCGTGGTCGCCGGGGCTGCGCGGGTGGGTCATGCAGACGATCTCGGTGCCGCCGGAGGCCAGCCCGATCCAGGAGGTGTCGGGGCGTTTGGCGAGGGCGTCGGCGATGACGGGGGTGCTGTCGGGGGCGCAGCGCAGCCGCAGCATCCACTGGTCCTGGCCGAGGACGAACGCGTCGCGCCGGGCGACGACCCGCAGGCCGGCCTCGGCGGTGAGGCGGCGGTAGCGGCGGGCGACGGTCTGGTCGGAGACGCCGAGGACCTGCCCGATGCGGGCGAAGGAGGCGCGGGCGTCGACCTCCAGGGCGGAGAGGATCAGCACGTCCAGCGGGTCGAACGTGTCGGGTTTCGTCGTCTGCATGGGCTTCCCCGTCGGTTTCCACCGGCCCGAGGGCCGTGGCCGGGGTGTCCGGCCCGGTCCCGCGCATCGTACGGGCGAGGGCGCGGTCGCGCGTCACGGTGTACGGAGAAGGAAATGGCGGGAGGCGGGTCATGCGGACCTGGGGGACGCTCACGGCGGTGTGCCTGGGCACATTCATGCTGCTGCTGGATGTGACGATCGTGGTGGTGGCGCTGCCGGACATGAGCCACGCGCTGGGCGCGTCGCTGGGCGACCTCCAGTGGGTGGTGGACGGTTACGCGCTCGCGCTCGCCGCGCTGCTGCTCGGCGCGGGCGCGGCGGCGGACGTGCTGGGGCGGCGGCGTACGTACGTCGCGGGCGTGGTGCTGTTCGCGGCGGCCTCGCTGCTGTGCGGGCTCGCGGCCGGGCCCGGGATGCTGGTGGCGGCGCGGGTGGTGCAGGGCGTGGGCGCGGCGGCGATGTTCGCGACGACGCTGCCGCTGCTCGGCTCGGTGTACCAGGGAAAGCAGCGGTCGGTGGCGCTCGGTGTGTGGGGCGCGGTGAGCGGCGGCGCGGCGGCGGTCGGACCGGTGCTGGGCGGCCTGCTGGCCGAGGGTCCCGGCTGGCGGTGGATCTTCTTCGTGAACCTGCCGGTGAGCGTGGCGGCGGTGTGGCTGACCCTGCGCGTGGTGCCGGAGTCGCGGGGCGGCGGCTCGGGGAGCGCCTGGCAGCGGGTGGACTGGGCGGGTACGGCGGCCTTCGCGGCGTTCGCGGGCGGGCTGACGTACGCCGTCGTACGGGCCGGTGAGGACGGCTGGAGTGCGCCCGTGACGCTCACGGCGTTCGGCTGCGCGCTGCTGGCGCTGGTGGTGTTCGTGCTGGTGGAGCGGCGGGTGGCGCATCCGCTGCTGGACCTGTCGCTGCTGCGCAACCGTACGTTCGTGGGCGTGATGGCGGGGGCCTTCGCCTTCAACGCGGTGGCGTTCGGGGTGACGCCGTATCTCTCGCTGTGGATGCAGACGCTGCTGGGCATGAGCCCGGTGCGCAGCGGGCTGACGCTGCTGCCGATGACGGTCGCGGCGATGATCGTCGCGGTGCTGGTGGGGCGGCTGCTGCACGGGGCGCCGTCCCGGCTGACCATCGGCGGCGGGCTGCTGCTGATCGGCGCGGGGTGCCTGTGCCAGGCGGTGCTGTCGGCCGGGTCCGACTGGACGGCACTGATCCCCGGGTTCGTGCTGGTGGGCGCGGGTACGGGCCTGGTCTCGCCGACCGTCGCCGGGGCCGCGCTCGCCTCGGTCCAGCCGCACCGGGCCGGCATGGCGGGCGGCGCGGTCAACACCGTGCGGCAGCTGGGCTACGCCCTCGGGGTCGCCGTCTTCGGCACGATCCTCACCTCGCGCATGGAGTCCACGCTCCCCCACGGAGCGGCCCACGCCCTGGCGGGCGGCGCGGCGGGCGCGCTGCGGGCGAGCTTCCCGGACGAGGTCCTGCACGCGGCCTTCGCCTCCGGCCTGAACCGCGCCCTCCTGACGGCGGGCATCGCCGGTCTGGCGGCGGGCGCCCTGGTCCTGGCCGTGGTCCGCACCCCGCGCCCCGCCGCGGAGCGGCCGACGGCGGGCGGGGCGCCGGTGGAGTCGCCGGTGCCCGGACGGCGGTAGATGCCGGGCCGGTGGCGCCCTGCGGAGGGCGCCACCGGCGAGCAAGGGGCGGCTCGGGCCTGTCCGGCCGGGCCGCCCCCGTCTGTGTGCCGAGGCGGATCCGTCGTGTGCCGGGGCGCCCCCGTCGCGCCAGGGCGGACCCGTCGTGTGCCAGGGCGGACCCGTCCGGTGCGGACGGGGGCGGACTCGCCTGGTGCGCACGACGGGGGCGCCCCGGCGGACGCCACCCGGCGCCCGCCGCCCCCGCACCCCGCCATCCCGACACCGCCGCTGCCGCTGCCGCATCACGCCACCCGCACCACCCGAGCCCCCACCACCCGACCACCCCACCAGCAGGCCCGATCCCCCGCGCCCCGCCACCCCACCGACCGTCCACCGGCACACCTGAACCCCCACCGCCGGACACCCCACCGACACACCTCGGCCCACCACCCGACCACCCCACGAGCACACCCGAACCCCGCCCCCAGCAGCCCCGCACTCCGTCGGACCGCCGGACGGCAAGCCGTGACCAGCCCGTACAGATTCGGTGGAGATTGGGGTGGGTTCGGCTGAGCGGTCGCCCCCGTCGTGTCCGTACCTTCCCCTTGTGCGGGCATTTCCCGGGCAACGGCGGGCACGAATGCCCGGGTTGCCCGGATTCGGGACGGCTCCCATCCGGCCAACGGGTGGGGTAGCGTCACGGCGCTGTGAGGAACGGAGGGCGGAAACTTGCAGGGCTTCACCAATCCTCCGACGACAACGACGTCGGCACCGGCGCCGGCCGGCGGGCTGGCCGACACGGTCTTCGAGTACGCCCGGACGGACCCGCAGCACATCGCGCTCGGCCGCAAGGACGCGTCGGGCCAGTGGCGGGACGTGACCGCCGCCGAGTTCCGTGACGAGGTGCTCGCGCTGGCCAAGGGGCTGCTCGCGAACGGGATCCGCTTCGGCGACCGCGTCGCGATCATGTCCCGTACCCGCTACGAGTGGACGCTGTTCGACTTCGCGCTGTGGACGATCGGCGCCCAGGTGGTGCCCGTCTACCCGACCTCCTCGGCCGAACAGTGCTTCTGGATGCTGTACGACGCGGAGGTGACCGCGGCCGTCGTCGAGCACGAGGACCACGCGATGACGATCGCCACCGTCATCGACCGCCTCCCCCGGCTCGGCCGCCTGTGGCAGCTGGACGACGGCTGCGTACGGGAGTTGTACGACGCAGGCGCGCACCTGGACGACGAGCTGGTGCACCGGCACCGCCGCGCGGTCACCCCCGAGGCCACCGCCACGATCATCTACACCTCGGGCACCACGGGCAGACCCAAGGGCTGTGTCCTCACCCACGGGAACTTCATGTTCGAGGCGGACGCGATCATCGACCGCTGGGAGCGGGTGTTCCACTCCAAGAAGGGCGACGAGGCGTCCACGCTGCTGTTCCTGCCGCTGGCGCACGTCTTCGGGCGGATGGTGGAGGTCGCCGCGTTCCGGGGCCGGGTCCGCTTCGGGCACCAGCCGGAGCTGCACGCCTCGGCGCTGCTGCCGGACCTGGCCGCGTTCCGGCCGACGTTCATCACCGCCGTGCCGTACATCTTCGAGAAGATGTACGCGGCGGCCCGCCGCAAGGCGGAGAAGGACGGCAAGGAGGGCCCGTTCCAGAAGGCGGTCGACGTGGCGGTGCGCTACGCGGACGCGCTGGAGGCGAAGGCGTGGGGCACCGGACCCGGCCCGTCCCCGGCGCTGCGGATGCAGCACCAGCTGTTCGACAAGCTGGTGTACTCCAAGGTGCGCGCGGCGATGGGCGGCCGCATCCGCAACGCGATGTCCGGCGGCTCGGCGATGGACCGCCGCCTGGGCCTGTTCTTCGCGGGCGCGGGCGTGCAGATCTACGAGGGCTACGGCCTGACCGAGTCGACGGCCGCCGCGACCGCGAACCCGCCCGACCGCACGCGCTACGGCACGGTCGGCCAGGCCGTTCCCGGGGTCTCGGTGCATGTCGCCGAGGACGGCGAGGTCTGGCTGCGCGGCGGGAACGTCTTCCAGGGCTACCTCAACAACCCCAAGGCGACCGACGAGTCCCTGCACGAGGGCTGGCTGGCCACCGGTGACCTGGGCACGCTGGACGAGGACGGTTATCTGACCATCACCGGCCGCAAGAAGGAGATCCTGGTGACCTCCGGCGGCAAGAGCGTCTCCCCCGGTGTCCTGGAGGAGCGGGTGCGCGACCATCCGCTGGTCCACCAGTGCATCGTCGTCGGCAACGACCGCCCGTACGTCGCCGCGCTGATCACCCTCGACCAGGAGGCGGTCGAGCACTGGCTCCAGATGCAGGGCAAGCCCCGCCCGGACATCTCCCGGCTGGTGCGCGACCCGGCGCTGGAGACGGAGGTGCGGCGGGCGGTGGTGGCCGCCAACACGCTGGTCTCGCAGGCGGAGTCGATCCGTACGTTCCGGGTCCTGGTGCAGCCGTTCACCGAGGAGCACGGGCTGCTGACGCCGTCGCTGAAGCTGAAGCGGAAGGCGATCGAGAAGGCGTACGAGCGGGAGATCGACGCGCTCTACCAGGGCTGATGCCGGCCTGTCCGCCCGGGCGGGGCCGGACGGACCGCCCGGTCAGGAATGCATTCGGGCGCGTGATCGTTGACGATGGTGTACGACCCTGTCCACAACCGAAGGATCAAGAGCTCGTGAGCAGCAAGGTCCCCCCGATCGTCCTCAACAACGGTGTCGAGATGCCCCAGCTGGGGTTCGGTGTCTGGCAGGTGCCGGACGGCGAGGCCGAGCACGCGGTCAGCACGGCGCTGGAGGCCGGGTACCGCAGCATCGACACAGCGGCGATCTACGGCAACGAAACCGGCACCGGCAAGGCCATCGCGGCCTCCGGTCTGCCCCGCGAGGACATTTTCGTCACCACCAAGCTCTGGAACAGCGACCACGGGTACGACGCGACGCTGCGCGCGTTCGACGCGTCCCTGGAGAAGCTGGGCCTCGACTATCTCGACCTGTATCTGATCCACTGGCCGGTGCCGGCCAGGGACAACTACGTCGATTCCTACAAGGCGTTCGAGAAGCTGTACTCCGACGGCCGCATCCGGGCGATCGGTGTGTCCAACTTCCTTCCCGAGCACCTTCAGCGGCTGATCTCGGAGACCTCCATCGTCCCGGCGGTCGACCAGATCGAGCTGCACCCGCACCTCCAGCAGCGCGCCGCGCGGGAGTTCAACGCCGAGCAGGGCATCGCGACCGAGGCGTGGTCGCCGCTCGGCCAGGGCAAGGGCCTCCTCGATGTGCCGGCCATCGTCGCGATCGCGCAGAAGCACGGCCGTACGCCCGCGCAGGTCGTGCTGCGCTGGCACGTCCAGCTCGGCAACATCGTGATCCCCAAGTCCGTGACGCCGTCGCGGATCAGGGAGAACATCGAGGTGTTCGACTTCAGCCTGGACGACGAGGACCTCGCGGCGATCAGCGCGCTGAACGAGGACAAGCGGCTCGGCCCCAACCCGGCCGAGTTCGACGTGGTCTGAGGCCTGCGGTCCAGAGCGTGACCTGAACTCCCGTACGCCACAAGGCCGTCCGTCCCGTCATCGCCGGGGCGGACGGTTTTGTGCGCGCGGCGATCCCGACTCCGCCTTCTCCTTTCCGACTTGAAGGGTCACCCCATGCGCCCCCGCCCCATGCGCCCCCGCCCCCTGGGCCTGGCCACCGCGGCCGGCGTCGTCCTGCTCGCCTCGGCGACGCTCTACGTCGTCATGGACCGCTCCACCGGCTCGGCCCGCGAGGGCTCGGTGTCCGCGTCCGACCTGCTGGCCAAGGTGACGTCCTGCGAGCGGATCTCCGACGGGCTGTACCGCACCGACGAGGAGAAGCCGGCCACCGTCCCCGTGTGCGGCACCAAGGGCGCGGTGTTCTGGAAGGCGGACATGGACGTCGACTGCGACGGCCTGCGCACCGAGAAGTGCAACAAGGAGCGCGACCCCTGGTACCAGGACGACACCGCCTTCCACCAGTCCGACGGCAAGCCCCTGCGCGCCGACGCCCTGCCCTACATCGTGGTCCCCGGCTCCAGCGGCCTGTGGGACTACACCAAGTCCGGCGTGAAGGGCGGCGGTGTGGTGGCCGTCGTCCACGGCGGCAAGGTCGAGTACGCGGTCGTCGGCGACACCGGCCCCTCCCGCATCATCGGCGAGGCCTCCTACGCCGCCGCCGAGGGCCTGGGCATCGACCCCGACCCGGCGACGGGCGGCGCGGAGTCGGGCGTGACGTACATCCTCTTCACGGGCGACGGCACCAAGGTCGCTCCCATCGAGAGCCACGAGGCCGCGGTGGAACTGGGCGAACGGCTGGCGCGGAAGTTCGTCGGCCGCGACTGAACGGGCGGCCGCGCGGCCTCACTTGTGGGCGCGGAGGAAGGCGGGGATGTCCTCGCGCTTCGGATAGTCGGGCAGGGGCGCCGGCTTGTTCCGCAAGAACGCGGTGATCACGGCTGCGGCGCGGCGGTTGTTGTCGTCCAGGCCGTTCCACAGGTGGTGGCCGACGCCGGGCAGGTACTGCGTGCGCCGGATGCCGGGGTCGGCGGCCAGGACGGCGGTGGCCCACCGGCGGACCTGGGAGGAGCACTCGGCGATCATCAGCATGGCCGGGACGCGGGAGCGCTTCAGGCGCGGGGCGAGGGACGGCGAGTCCTTCACCGTCCGCTGCACGCGGAGGCTCGCGGCGGGGCTGAAGGAGAAGTTCCGGGCGGTGTCCTCGGCGGGGATGCGGTGCGCGTCACGGGCGCAGTAGGCGGACGCGGTGTCGCTGCCGAGGTCGGCGGCGGTGAACGCGTTGTCCCCCTCGGCCTGTCCGATCAGCCCGGTGTCCGGGGCGAGGAGCCCGAGGCGCATGAGGCCGAACGCCACCGCGTACCGGGGGATGCGGGTCGAGCGGGGGCCGGTCGGGGCGGGGGCGAGTCCGCGTGCGGAGGGCCGGCCGCGCTGTCCGTCGAGGCGTGCGGTGGGGCCGTCCATGGGGCCGGGCTCCGCGATGATCGCGCGATGTATGTGGGCGGCGACCATGGGGGTGGCGAGGGCGCGGGTGAGGACGACGGCGCCGGAGGAGAAGCCGAGGATGTCGGCGGTGGCGGTGCCCCGGTCTTTCGCGGCACTCCGGTCCTTCGCGGCGCCCTGGTCTTTCGCCGCGCCCAGGTGGTCGAGGACGGCGCCGAGATCGCGGACCGAGCGGGATATCGAGTACTGGTCCATGGGGAGCAGCTCGCTGCGTCCCGCGCCCGCCGGTTCGTAGGCGTACACATCGCGCCCCTGACTCGCCAGCAGCCGCAGAAAGCGGTGGTCGAGCAGGGAAATCCCGCGTACGGGACCGCCGTTGAGGTAGAGGAGCGGGACGGCCGAGCGGGGTGCGGAGCCGGTCGGCGGATAGTGGTACACCGCGACCCGGCTGCCGGTCGACAGGGACCAGTGCCGCACCTCCACGGAGGGCAGCGCGGGCAGATAGCGGCGAGTGGTAGGCACCGTGGGCACACAGACCGACGCCGTGAGCGCCGCCGCGAGGACCACGGGCAGGAACAGTACAGCGCGGGCCGCGCGGGTACGGCCCCTGCCCCGCCGGAGCGCGACGGCGACGGCGGTCCCCACGGTGACGCACCAGGCGGCGAGCCCACAGCCCGCTCCGCCGGTGAGGACGATCAGCAGGAGAAAGACGGCGACCAGCGCCACGGCTGCGCCAACCACCTTGGCCAGGAAGATGGTTGAGCGGAAGAGACGTAAAGCGAACGCGGACATGACGGACCCCCCGGAGTTTCCGAACGCTGTTTCAAAACGACGTTATCAGAGGGGCTAGGGGGTGTCTCGTCGATCAGGCCGGATCAGGGAGCGGCGTCTGGTGCCGTGCGTCGCAAGGCGGAGGAGGGAGTCGATGCGGAGCATC
>NZ_JBEXEQ010000030.1:0-68664 GCF_040703155.1 Streptomyces sp. NPDC005435 | reverse complement strand
CCGCCGGCGGCCACGGTGTGGATGTCGAGCATGGGCGCGCGCAGCCGGACACCCGCGATCCGGGTGGTGAGGACGCGTTCGTACTCCCCCGCGTACCCGCGGGACCGGCGGCCGGCCCCTTTTCCGTACCGGTACGTCCTCTTCCTTACGGCGCCCGTACGTCCCTCGGGCATCACTGCTCCATGGCCGGGAACACCGGTTCGGCATAACGTGTTCGGCAACGTGGCGGGGGAAAGATCCTCCTCAGGGATTACGGTCCTTCCTTTGCCAATCCATTACTCTTGAGGCCGAGGTCGCGCACGGCGGCCGTGGAGGAGTGAAATGAGGAGCAGCAACCCGGTCTTCTCGCGACGGGGGTTCAGCCGCGACAACGGCTACGCCGGTTTCAACACCGCACCGCAGGCCGGGTACGCACAGGGCAGCCCCTACGCGCAGAACCCGTACGCGCAGAATCCGTACGCCCAGGGCGACCTGGCGCACGGTGCCCCGCCGCAGGCCCCGCCCGCCGCCGGCCGGATGACGATGGACGACGTCATCACCCGTTCGGCCTTCACGCTCGGCACGGTCGTCGTCGGCGCCGTCCTCGCCTGGACGCTGCTGCCGGTCACCACGACCAGCTACGGCCTGGCGATCGGTTCCGCGATCATCGCCTTCGTCCTGGCGATGGTGCAGAGCTTCAAGCGCACGCCGTCCCCCGCGCTGATCCTGGGCTACGCGGCCTTCGAGGGCGTCTTCCTCGGCGTGATCAGCGAGATGTTCAACAGCCGCTGGAGCGGTGCCCCCTTCCAGGCGGTGCTGGGCACCATGGCGGTCACCGGCGCCACCCTGCTGGTCTACAAGGCCGGCTGGATCCGCGTCACCGCGCGGTACGCCCGGATCGGCATGGCCATCGCGATCGCCTTCGTGGTCGTCATGGCGGTCAACCTGCTGCTGGTCGCCTTCGGCGTCGCCGAGGACGGCGGACTGCGCAGCATGGGCCCGCTGGGCGCGATCGTCGGCATCATCGCGATCCTGCTCGGCGCGTTCTTCCTGACCCTGGACTTCAAGCAGATCCAGGACGGCATCTCCTACGGCGCCCCGCGTGACGAGTCCTGGCTCGCCGCGTTCGGTCTCACCATGACCCTGGTGTGGATCTACATCGAGATGCTCCGCCTGGTCGCGATCTTCAGCAACAACGACTAGCGGACACCCGCAGCGCGCGCGAAGGGCCCCCGGTTCCGTACCGGGGGCCCTTCGCGTGTGCCCGGGGGACGCGGCCGCTAGCGCAGCTTGCGCGCCGCCCTCCTCAGGTCGTACTCATGGATGATCGCCTTGGCGTGGCCGTAGGCCAGGTTGTGCTCGTGCCGCAGCCAGCTGACCTTCTCCTCGAAGCGGGTGAGAGCGGGTCCCTCCTCCACCGCGCGCAGCCAGTCGGAGACGGGGCGGCCGGTGCAGTGGGGAATGCGGGCAAGCATGTTGCGATGGGTCTCTTCGGAGAAGACTTGGGACATCGGCGCCTCCGAACGCAAAGGGGATACAGGCCGGTCCTCCCCGTCACCGTGCCGGAGCGAGCGCCACTTGGCAACAGTGCCCGCGTTACGCTCGGTCGGTGCTGGATACGACGCCCCTGACCAAAGCAGTGGAACACTTCGCCGACCGGCTGCGGGCGGCCCCGCAGAGCCGGCTGCAACGCGGCGCCGCCGCGGAGGCCCTGGGCCTGGCACGGGAGATGGCCCGGCGCACACAGGCGGTGGAGGAGCCCGGGACCGAGCCCCGCGAGATGCCGGACGCCGGGATGTTCGCGGCGGCCGACCAGATCACCGTCGCCGGGCACGATTTCGCGCTGGTGCTGGACACCGAGGAGCAGGTCGCCGAGGCGGTCGCGCTGGTGGAGGAGGCCCGCAAGCGGGCCGGGGTGTGAGGGGCCCTGGCGCTTACAGGGACGCGATGACGCGGTCCGCCAGGACGTACACCGTCTCCTCGCCACAGGCGAAGGTCAGGGTGTAGGCGCCGGAGATGCCCGAGCCGCCGAGCAGATACGGCGCCTCGCCCGAGCGCAGCGCGGCCGCGAGCCGCTCCGCCGTCTCGCGGTGGCCCGGGGTCATGCACAGGGTGGTGCCGTCGGCGAAGACGTAGACGTCGAGGGTGCCGAGCGGGCCGGGGCGTACGTCGCTGAGCGCGACCTGCTGGGTGGCCAGCTGCTCCAGGGTGGTGGCGGCGCGCTCGTCCTCGTGTCCGGCGGTCGCCTGGACGGGGACGAAATCGGGGTGCGAGGGGTGGCGGCGGCGCGCTGCGGCCAGCTCCGGGGACTCCCCGGTCTGCTCCTCGGCCTCGGCGGCCGGCTCGGCCACCGGCTCCAGGCCCGCGAAGTCCGCCTGCCGGGGCAGGAAGGGCTCGATGTCGGCCAGGCCGTGCAGCGAGGGGGTGTCGGAGGTGTCGCGGGTCTCCTGCGCGGCCCAGAACGCGCGGGCCTCGGCCAGCTCCCGCTCGCGCTCCTCGGCGAGCGCCTCGGCCACGGCCGCGCGTATCTCCTCGGCGTCGGCGGTGGTGCGGGCGGCGGGCAGCAGGGTGCGCAGGGTGGCCGCCTGGTTGTCCGCGAGCTGGGCCTGCAGCTCGGCGAGCTGACGGCGCAGCCGCAGCACGGTGCACAGGACGGCGACGCCCACGGCGCCTGTGGCGACCGTGGTGAGCAGCAGGGCGATGGGCATGGCGCTCACTGACGTACTCCCAGGTTCAAAGTCGACCCCCGACTTCCTACAACAGCTTGAAGGGCGGACTGTCCGGCTGTCAGTGCGTAACGTCACGAAACGGACGGCGCTTCTGTCGCGGCGGCGCGTGGCGCCTCCCGGCCCACGGCACTGACCTGCGTCGATCCCCCATCGAGCGAGATAGGTCACACCCTGAGGGAGATTGGATCACAAAAAGGCCCAGCGCCCGGGGGGTTTCCCGGGTTCCGGGCCTTTTCGGACCCTCGGTGCCCGAGCGGTCACCGAGGGTCGATCGGCTCGCCGGCGCGGATGCGGTCAGCTCCTCGGCGCGGGCGCGGGCGCGGGCGCGGTCAGCTCAGGCGCTCGATGACCATCGCCATGCCCTGGCCGCCGCCGACGCACATGGTCTCCAGACCGAACTGCTTGTCGTGGAACTGGAGGGAGTTGATCAGCGTGCCGGTGATGCGGGCGCCGGTCATGCCGAAGGGGTGGCCGACCGCGATGGCGCCGCCGTTGACGTTCAGCTTGTCCAGGTCGATGCCCAGCTCCTGGTAGGAGGGGATCACCTGGGCGGCGAAGGCCTCGTTGATCTCGACCAGGTCGATGTCGCCGACGGAGAGACCGGCGCGGCGCAGCGCCTGCTTGCTCGCCTCGACCGGGCCGAGGCCCATGATCTCGGGGGAGAGGCCGGAGACACCGGTGGAGACGATGCGGGCGAGCGGGGTCAGGCCCAGCTCGCGGGCCTTGGTGTCGCTCATGATGACGAGCGCGGCGGCGCCGTCGTTGAGCGGGCAGCAGTTGCCCGCCGTGACCAGGCCGTCGGGGCGGAAGACCGGCTTGAGGCCCTCGACGCCCTCCAGGGTGACGCCCGCGCGCGGGCCGTCGTCCTTGGCGACCACGGTGCCGTCGGGCAGCGTGACGGGGGTGATCTCGCGCTCCCAGAAGCCGTTCTTGATGGCTTCCTCGGCGAGGTTCTGCGAGCGGACGCCGAACTCGTCCATCTCGCGGCGGGTGATGCCCTTGAGCCGCGCCAGGTTCTCGGCGGTCTGGCCCATCGCGATGTACGCGTCGGGGACCAGGCCGTCCTCGCGCGGGTCGTGCCAGGTGGTGCCCTCCTGGAGGGCGACCTCGGCGGTACGGGCCTCGGCCTCGGCGAAGAAGGGGTTGCGCGTGTCGGGCAGGCTGTCGGAGTTGCCCTTGGCGAAGCGGGAGACCGTCTCGACACCGGCCGAGATGAAGACGTCGCCCTCGCCGGCCTTGATGGCGTGCAGTGCCATGCGGGAGGTCTGGAGCGAGGAGGAACAGTAACGGGTGATCGTGCAGCCCGGCAGGTGGTCCATGCCCATCTGCACGGCCACGATCCGGCCCAGGTTGTTGCCCTGCTCGCCGCCGGGCAGGCCGCAGCCGAGCATGAGGTCGTCGATGTCCCTGGGGTCCAGTTCGGGGACCTTGGCGAGTGCCGCCTGGATGATCGTGGCTGTCAGGTCGTCCGGGCGAAGGTCCTTCAGGGAGCCCTTGAAGGCGCGGCCGATGGGGGAGCGGGCGGTCGACACGATGACGGCTTCGGGCATCACGGCTCCAGTGGCGTAGGGAAGAAAGGGCAAGGCCCACTCGGAAGTTACCCGTACGTATGGCCTGGGTCACCCGGGTGCGGGTGTGACGCTGGCCGCAATTGTCTAAGCGCTTGCTTGGTTCGCCTCCGCTCGCTCCGCTCCGCTCGGCTCGCCGTTCCCGCACGCCGGCCGCGCGCTACGACGACGGCGCCGCCGGTTCCGTCTCCGGCACCCCGCGCCTGCGCCGCCGCTTCAGCAGCGCCCACGGACCGCGCGGCCCCGAGGGCATCGCGGCCGTGACCTCCGTGCCCGCCTCCGCCGCGGCCTCGGCCGCCGCCCGGGCCACCGGCAGGAAACCCTCGCGGCGTGCCACGTCCGGCCCCTCCTCCTCGGCCGGCCACAGGCCGAGGGCCGCGCACACCGTCGGCAGCACCGCCATGGCGGCCGTGGCGTACCCCTCCGCCGAGGGGTGGTAGCTGTCCGGGCCGAACAGCTCCCGGGGGTTGGCCGCGAACTCCGGGCCCAGCAGATCGCCGAGCGAGACCGTGCGGCCGCCCTGTTCCACGGTGCCGATGGTCTGCGCCGCCGCGAGCTGCCGGGACGCGCGCCGGGCCAGCCAGCGCAGCGGCTGCTGCACCGGCTCGATGGTGCCGAGGTCGGGGCAGGTGCCGACGACCACCTCGGCGCCGGCCGTGCGCAGCCGCCGTACCGCCGCCGACAGATACCGCACCGAGCGGGTCGGGGGCATCCGGTGGGTCACGTCGTTCGCGCCGACCATGATCACGCAGACGTCGGGGACCGGCAGCGGGGACGCGAGGACCAGGGCCACCTGGCGCTCCAGGTCGTCGGACTGGGCCCCCGGCAGCGCCACGTTCCTGAGCACCACCGGGCGCTCCGCGACCGCCGCGAGCCCCGAGGCCAGCAGCGCGCCCGGGGTCTGCCCCGCCCGGTGCACACCCTGCCCGGCCGCCGTGGAGTCGCCGAGCAGGGCCAGCCGGAGCGGCGGCTCACCGGGCTCCTCGAACCCGGCGCCGTACACCCCGTCGGCCTGCGGCACCCGGCCGCCGGTCGCCCCGTTGTTCACCTGGCGCCGCGCCAGCCGCATCTCCGCCAGCACCAGGCCGACCGCGGCCACCCCGATCAGCCCGGCTCCGCCGCCGCCGTACGCCGCCCCGGCCGCGATGCGCCGGGCCACTCTCGCCCTCGACAGGTTCGCCATGCGACGCCGCCACCTCCTCCTAGCCGTACACCCACTCCTTGCCCCGTACGGCACGTGTGCCAATCTCCACGGGGAGTGAAGGTCCGCTGGGCGTCACCCGGGGGCCGTAGGCTGGCGGAAACAACTACGACCACTGTTTTTGCAAGCAACCGGAGACAACGGTGCAATTCCACGACTCGATGATCAGCCTCGTCGGCAACACCCCGCTGGTGAAGCTCAACAACGTGACCGAGGGCATCCAGGCCACCGTCCTGGCCAAGGTGGAGTACTTCAACCCCGGCGGTTCCGTGAAGGACCGCATCGCCCTGCGCATGATCGAGGCGGCGGAAGCGAGCGGCGAGCTGAAGCCGGGCGGCACGATCGTCGAGCCCACCAGCGGCAACACGGGCGTCGGCCTTGCCATCGTGGCCCAGCAGAAGGGCTACAAGTGCATCTTCGTGTGCCCCGACAAGGTGAGCACCGACAAGATCAACGTGCTGCGCGCGTACGGCGCCGAGGTCGTGGTCTGCCCGACCGCCGTGGACCCCGAGCACCCGGACTCCTACTACAACGTCTCCGACCGGCTGGTGCGTGAGACGCCGGGCGCCTGGAAGCCGGACCAGTACTCCAACCCCAACAACCCGCTCTCGCACTATCACTCGACCGGCCCCGAGCTGTGGGAGCAGACCGAGGGCAAGGTCACGCACTTCGTGGCGGGCGTGGGCACCGGCGGCACCATCTCCGGCACCGGCCGCTATCTGAAGGACGCCAGCGACGGCAAGGTCCAGGTCATCGGCGCCGACCCGGAGGGCTCGGTCTACTCCGGCGGCTCCGGCCGTCCGTACCTGATCGAGGGCGTCGGCGAGGACTTCTGGCCCACCGCCTACGACCGCACCGTGGCCGACGAGATCGTGCCGGTGTCCGACAAGGACGCCTTCCAGATGACCCGCCGCCTCGCCAAGGAGGAGGGCCTGCTCGTCGGCGGCTCCTGCGGCATGGCGGTCGTCGCCGCGCTGCGCGTGGCCGAGCGGCTCGGCCCGGACGACGTGGTCGTCGTCCTGCTTCCGGACAGCGGCCGCGGCTACCTGTCGAAGATCTTCAACGACGAGTGGATGGCCGACTACGGCTTCCTGGAGGACGAGGGCCCCAGCGCCCGCGTCGCCGACGTCCTCAACGACAAGGAGCACGGCTCCATCCCCTCCCTGGTGCACATGCACCCGGAGGAGACCGTCGGCCAGGCCATCGAGGTCCTGCGCGAGTACGGCGTCTCGCAGATGCCGGTCGTCAAGCCGGGCGCCGGTCACCCCGACGTGATGGCCGCCGAGGTCGTCGGCTCGGTCGTCGAGCGCGAGCTGCTGGACGCGCTGTTCTCGCAGCGGGCCTCGCTGGGCGACCCGCTGGAGAAGCACATGTGCGCTCCGCTGCCCCAGGTCGGCTCCGGCGAGCCGGTCGCGGACCTGATGCAGGTGCTCGGCTCGGCGGACGCCGCGATGGTGCTGGTCGAGGGCAAGCCGACCGGTGTCGTCAGCCGCCAGGACCTGCTGTCCTTCCTGGCCAAGGGCGGCAAGAGCTGAGGCGTTCCGGGCGCTTGCGCCGATCCTCGGCGCGCGCTCGCCGGCCCGTGGCGCACACGGCATCTGAGTGTCACGTGCGC
This sequence comes from Streptomyces sp. NPDC005435, assembly GCF_040703155.1. Lineage (NCBI taxonomy): Bacteria > Bacillati > Actinomycetota > Actinomycetes > Kitasatosporales > Streptomycetaceae > Streptomyces > Streptomyces sp. NPDC005435. Next base: position 61,572 of record NZ_JBEXEQ010000030.1, on the reverse strand, counting down.
GCAGTACGTGCTTAACACGGGTCCCGCACAGTAGTGGGTACCGGCAGGGCGGGAGCGGCTCCCCGCCCGTGCCGGTACCGTACGGCGTCCCAGGAACCTCCGGAGCGGCTCCCGGACCTCCATGGACGCCAAGGACGCGCCCGCCAGGCCTGACCCGGCGCGCGTCCCCCGCGGGGACCGCCGTCGTCCCGCCCCCCGGTGACGGGGGTGCGGCGGTCCCCGCGCAAGCCGCCTTCCGCGCGCTCGCGCCTTCCCTTCCCGGCCCGCGCGGTCTTTTCCCGGCCCGCGTGCCGTCTCTTTCTGCGCCCTCGTCCGCCATACCCGGGGCATCGCGCACGCCCTCCCTGTATAACGGTATGCAGGGCGCGTTCGGCGTGAATAGCGGTGGGGCCGGTGAGAGGGATGGGTGTGGGCGACAGTCCTGCGCAGCGGTTGCAGGTGCTCTTCGAGGGGCGCCGGCTCACACCGACGCAGCGCCGTATCGCGCACAGCATGGTGCGGCGGGCCGCCGACGTGCCGTTTCTGTCCAGCGTGGAGCTGGCGGACCTCGCCGGGGTCAGTCAGCCGTCGGTGACCCGCTTCGCGGTCGCCCTCGGCTTCGACGGCTATCCCGCGCTGCGGCGCCATCTGCGCGAGGTGGTCCCCGTCGAACCGGCGGCCGAGACGGGCTCGTTCAACGAGTACCAGCAGGCCGTCGAGGCCGAGATCGAGAACCTGCGCCATCTGGCCGACCTGCTCGCCGACCCGGCCCCGGTGCAGCGGGCGGGGCTGCTGCTCGCCGCCTCCCGGCCGCTGCCGGTGCTCGGGCTGCGTGCCGCCGCGCCGCAGGCCTTCGGCTTCGCCTACTTCGCCGCCAAGGTCCACCCGGACGTACGGCTGCTCGACGAGGGCGGCTCCATGGTGCAGGACCGCATCGAGGCCGCCGTACGGGCCGGCGCCTCCGTGCTGCTCTGCTTCGCGCTGCCCCGGCATCCGCGCGAGGTCCTCGACGCCCTCGCGTACGCCAAGGAGGCCGGGCTGACCGTCGTCACCGTCGCGGACTCCGTGTTCGCGCCGGTCGCCCAGCACTCCGACCTGCTGCTGCCCGCCGCCGTCGGCACCGGGCTCGCCTTCGACACCCCGTGCGCGCCGATGATGCTCGGCCGGGTCCTCCTGGAGGCCATGTGCGACGGACTCCCGGACGCGCAGGCCCGGTTGGAGGAGTTCGACGCGCGGGCGGCGGCCCGTGGGCTGTTCGTGGAGTGAACCGGCGCTGTCTTAAGGCGCGTCTCAGGTTCCGGCGCTAGCCTGCCGCGCGGACACAGGTGATCCCCGGTGCGGACCGGGTGATCGACGCATTCGTGACACGGGAGGGTGACGTGGCGCGTGAAGGACGCGGTGGGCGCGAGGGACGCGGCGGACACGGACTGGCCCGGGTGGCCGTCCTCGTACGGGCCGGAGCCGCCCCGCTGGCCTGGCTCGGGGTGTTCGCGGCCGGCATCGGCGCGGTGCCGTCGGGACTGACGGGCCGAACGCCCGGCATCGCGGCCGGAGTGGTGCTCTTCGCCGGAGCCGCCGCCGTGGTGGCGCTGACCCGGCGGAAACGGTACCTGGCACTCGCGCGCGGCGCGGCCCGCGCGGGACGGCACGACGTACTCCAGGACCGCCGCGTGTCGGTGCGCAACTGGCGCCGGGGACACCGCTGGTGGTTGCTCCTGGCCTTCGCCGCCGCCCTCGGAAGCGCCTTCGCGGTGCCCGTGGCCGGGGGCCTGCTGCTCGCCGGGGCCGGTCTCGGACTGCGGCTGAAGGCGGCCTGGATCGGGCGGCGCGAACGCGCCCTGGACGCCCTGCTGTGGGTGCGGGTGGACTGGCTCGACGGGCGGGGCGGCGCGCCCGTCGGTAAGACCGTCAAGGCGCTGCGCGCCACCGGCGTCGCGGCCGGCGACGCGGCCCCGGGCGGGGCCCGCCGCCGTACTCCGGCCGCCGTCTGATCAGACCTCCAGCTCCGCCTCGATCCGCTTCAGCTGGTGCCGGGCCATCGCCAGGTTGGCCCGGCCCGACTCCAGCACCAGGTACAGGAAGAGGCCGTTGCCGCCGCGCCCGGTGAGCAGCCGGATCAGGTGGTACTGGTCGGACAGCGTGATCAGGATGTCCTCGATCTCGGCGTTGAGACCCAGGTGCTCCATGGTGCGCATCTTGGCGCGGATCACGTCGGTGTTGCCCGCGGCGGCGACGTTCAGGTCGAAGGTCTTGCTGCCGCCCATCGTGCCCAGCGCCATGCCGCTGGTGTAGTCGACGAGCGCGACGCCCGTGGCGCCCTCGATGGTCGTGAGCGCTTCTTTCAGCGCCGTCTCGGTGTTCGCCATGGTGGGGTCCTTTCGCGGTTCAACTGTCGGTTGCGGTAGGTGTCTCGGTGGTCGGTGTGCGCAGGACGCGCGGGGTGCGGGTGCGCGGGGGCACCGCGCGGGCGGGCCGCTCGACGGGACGGGAACGCGCCTCCGCCTCGGCGGCGTCGAGGAGTTCGCCGACCCGGGCGCCGGAGCGGCGGCCCTCCAGGTGCAGCCGGCCGACGTTGACCCGGTCCTGCGCGAGCAGGGTCAGCACGGCGGTGCGCCCGGCCGCGTAGGTCGCGACGTAGCCCCGCTCGCCGCGCACCAGCAGCTCGCGGAAGCCGCCGTTGCCGGTGGCCTCGGCGACCCGTACGGAGACGCCGAGCGCGGCCGCGGTCAGCGCGGCGAGGCCGTCGGGGTCGACGCCGGGGGTGTCGTGGGCGACGACCAGGCCGTCCACCCCGGCCGCCAGCGCGCCGGTGAGCTGGGGCACCCGGGTGCGCAGCCGCCGCAGCTCGTCCAGGACGGCTTCCAGGTCCTGTTCACGCAGCATCAGCTCTGTCCTCTCGGCGGGGCGGTGCCGTTCAAAGGGCCTCCAGCGCATCCCTGAGCCTCTTCAGCAGCGCGATGTCGGGGTCGGTGACCGTCAGCAGGGGGGGAGTCGGCGGGAGCGGCGGCGGGTCGGGCGCGCTGCGCACCGGGGCGAGGTGCCCGGCGGCCGCCAGCCGGCGGACGTCCACCAGCGTGTGGAACGCCTGCCGGCCCAGCTCCCGGGCGATCAGGGTGGCCGTACGGATGCCGTCGGCCCGCTCCAGGACCGCCCTGCGGCGGGCGGTGACCGGTGCCCCCGCCACCGGCGCGGCCCGGGTCAGCGGGGCGCTGTCGGTCGCCGGGTCGGGCCACAGCCGGTGCAGCAGCAGCCGGCGGCGCAGCGTCTCGCGCTCCAGCGCCACCACCGGCACCGAGGGCAGCGGACCCGCGGCGGGCGTGCCGTCGTAGCGGAAGCGGCCCGGGGTGCTGCTCGGGGCGAGCGCGAAGTACCCGGCGTCGTACAGCGCGTCCAGGTGGCACAGCTCCAGCGCGCCCTCGGGCAGCAGCCCGGAGTCGAGCAGCAGCCGGGCGGCCTCCGGGACGCTCGCCGTCCGCTCGGCCGCCCGCTGCCAGGCGGTGGCGGCGAGGGTGCCGTGAGCCGTCAGCAGCACGTCAAGGCCGGGGGCGAAAGGGCTCTCGGCGTGCACCACACGCCCCCGCACCAGATACAGCGTGCCGTGCTCGCGGACCAGGACGCCGGTGGCCTCCTCCTCGGCCAGGCGCCGCAGCATCGGGGACACCGCGCCCGCGGCTCTCTCGTGCGGGCTCGTTCGGGCCCGCACCGGCAGCGGCGGAGGTATCTCGACCACGGTCATCCCAGCACCAGCCGGGAGGCCATCTCGCCGAGCCGGATGCGGGCGAGGGCGAGGTTGCCCTCCTCGCGGCCGAGCCACAGATGCAGGAACACGCTGCTGTCGAAGGACGTGTCCACGAATCTCAGCAGGTGGTAGCTGTCGTGGTTGCTGACGATCACGTCCTCGACCGGCGGCCGCCCCTCGTCCGGCCCGACGGCGGCGAACGCGCCGTGCTCGGCGGTCATCCGGGCCAGTTCGGCGGCCTCGGCGGCCGTGGTCTCATGGTCGCCGCCGGGTGCCTCCCCGACGGTGCCGAGGGCCAGTCCGCTCGTCCAGTCCACCAGCGCCGCCCCCCGGGCGCCGGGCAGCCGCATGGCTTCCAGTAAGCACTCGTCGATTCCGGGCACCGTGGCTCCCCTCCCGCCTGTGACTCCGGTTGAGTGACAACGACACTACGCATCGTGTGCGTGGCGGGTGAGGGCTTTGGCATTTTCCGTTGGAACGTGCGCCCGGCGCGCTAACGTGGGTCGATTGGACCGCGTTTCACGGAAGTTGGTCCCTTTGTCCCTGGGCCGGGTGGTCCACGTCAACGGCTGCCGGGTGCGCCCAGGGTGGTGAGGGCGGCCGCGTGCGCCCCTCCGGACTCGGCCACGATCTCCGCCACCGTCTGCGGAGCCCGTACGGTCGCGAACGCCACGCCGCCCGCACCGTCCGGCACGAAGCCGTAAATCCCGGGCCGGGCAAGGGAGTTGTAGGGGTAGTGGTGGGCGAACGCGTACGCGCCCGTGTCCAGCACCGCCGCGAAGTCCCCCTGTTCCAGCGCGGGCAGCGAGCGTCCCTCGGCCAGCAGGTCGCCCGCGAAACAGGCCGGACCCGCCACGTCCTGCACCACCTCGGGCCCCGATTTCGGCCGCCCCTCGGCGTCGTACGCCGCGACCCTGAGCGGCCACAGCTCCGGCGCGTACACGGTCCGCGTCGCCACCTGGACCCCCGCGTGCGTGACCGCGATCCGCCGGCCGCCCGTGCTCTTGGCGTACTCCACCCGGGCCACCACCGTGCCGTGCTTGGCCAGCAGCGAGCGGCCGAACTCGGTCACCAGGCCGTACCGCCCGTCGAACAGCCCCGGCACCTCCTCGGCCAGCAGCCGCGCGTAGCGCGCGTGCCCCGGACCCGCCGCCTCCGAGGCGAAGTCCACCGACAGCCCGCCGCCGATGTCGACGGTGTCGATCTGTCGCCGCCCGGCCCGCGCGTTGATCTCCTCCGCGAGCGCGTACGTCTCCGCCACGCCCCGCGCCAGCAGCGGCAGCGGGATGCCCTGCGAGCCGGTGTGCGTGTGCAGCCGGGTCAGCCACGGCCGGTCCAGGAACGCCCGGACCACCCATTCCCTGGCCCCCGCGTCGCGCAGCCCCACCCCGAACTTGGAGGTCGCCGTCGCCGTCGAGGTCGCCCCGATGGAACCCGCGCCGAGCTGCGGATTGACCCGGATGCCGAGCGGGGAACGGGTCGGCGCGGTGCGCGTCAGCGCGTCCAGGCGGTCCAGTTCCTGCGGGCTGTCCGCGTTCACGGCGACACCGAGCGCCAGCGCCTCGCGCAGCTCGCCGGTGGTCTTGGCGGGGGAGTCCAGCACCGTGCGGGACGCGGGGATTCCGGCCGCGCGGGCCAGCGCCAGCTCGCCGGGGCTCGCCGCCTCGGCGCCCAGGCCCTCCGCCGCCAGCAGGCTCAGCACCGGCACCAGCGGGGCGGCCTTCACGGCGAAGGCGTGCAGCACGGGGGTGCCCGGCGGCAGTACGGCGTCGAACGCGGCGCGCAGGGCGGCGGCCGAGGCGCGGATGCCGGTGACGTCCAGGAGGGCGACGAGCGGGGTGTCCGGGCCGAGCAGGCCCTGCGCCACGGCGGCGCGGACGGCGGTGTCGCGGCGGGCGGCGCGGGTCTGTGCGCTGTCGTTCTCGGGGTGGATGTGTTTTGGGAGGTCCTGCTCGGTGCCGTGCTCGATGCCGTGCGTCACGGGGTGCCCCTCCTGCCGTCCTCGCTTCTGTCGTCGCTTCCAGCCAAACATCCGCGACGCGCGGACGTGGCCGCCCCACGCTATTGACTAGCCCTATTCACGACTGGAGGATGTGAATAGCCGTAGCTACAGGAGGACGAAGATGTCAGGACCTCTCCCGCCCGTCTCCCGCCACCACCCTCAAACGAGGCCCTACGGGCCGCCCCCTGGTGGAGTACGAGCGCCGCGCGGCACGGAACTGAGCGCGCTGGGCTGGCAGCAGGAGGCCGCCCTGCGGATGCTCCAGAACAACCTCGACCCCGAGGTCGCCGAGCACCCCGACAAGCTCGTCGTCTACGGCGGCACCGGCAAGGCCGCCCGCGACTGGCGCTCCTTCGACGCCATGGTCCGCACGCTGCGCACCCTCAAGCAGGACGAGACCATGCTCGTCCAGTCCGGCCGCCCGGTCGGCGTCATGCAGACCCACGAGTGGGCCCCGCGCGTCCTCATCGCCAACTCCAACCTCGTCGGCGACTGGGCCAACTGGGAGGAGTTCCGCCGCCTGGAGGCCCTCGGCCTCACCATGTACGGCCAGATGACCGCGGGATCCTGGATCTACATCGGCACCCAGGGCATCCTCCAGGGCACCTACGAGACCTTCGCCGCCGTCGCCGCGAAGAAGTTCGGCGGCACGCTCGCGGGCACCATCACCCTGACCGCAGGGCTCGGCGGCATGGGGGGCGCCCAGCCGCTCGCCGTCACCATGAACGACGGCGTCGCCATCTGTATCGACGTCGACCCCCGGGCCATCGAGCGCCGCATCGAGCACAAGTACCTCGATGTGAAGGCCGACAGCCTGGAGCACGCCCTCCAGCTCGCCACCGAGGCCCGCGACGCCCGCCGCCCGCTCTCCATCGGCGTCCTCGGCAACGCGGCGGAACTGCTCCCGCGGCTGCTCGCCATGGGCGCCCCGATCGACATCGTCACCGACCAGACCTCCGCGCACGACCCGCTGGCGTACCTCCCCGTCGGCGTCGACTTCGAGGACATGGCCTCCTACGCCGCGAAGGACCCGGCCGGGTTCACCACGCGTGCCCGCGAGTCCATGGCCCGGCACGTCGAGGCGATGGTCGGCTTCATGGACGCCGGCGCCGAGGTCTTCGACTACGGCAACTCCATCCGCGGCGAGGCCCAGCTCGCCGGGTACGACCGCGCCTTCGCCTTCCCCGGCTTCGTCCCCGCCTACATCCGGCCGCTCTTCTGCGAGGGCAAGGGGCCCTTCCGCTGGGCCGCGCTCTCCGGCGACCCGGCCGACATCGCCAAGACCGACAAGGCGATGCTGGAGCTGTTCCCCGAGAACGAGTCCCTCGCCCGCTGGATCAAGATGGCCGGCGAGCGGGTGCACTTCCAGGGGCTGCCCGCGCGGATCTGCTGGCTCGGGTACGGGGAGCGGGACAAGGCGGGCGAGCGGTTCAACGACATGGTCGCGAGCGGGGAGCTCGCCGCTCCGCTGGCCATCGGGCGCGACCACCTCGACTGCGGGTCCGTCGCCTCTCCCTACCGGGAGACCGAGGCGATGCTCGACGGGTCCGACGCGATCGCCGACTGGCCGCTGCTGAACGCCATGGTCAACGTGGCTTCCGGGGCGTCCTGGGTCTCCCTCCACCATGGTGGTGGCGTGGGGATGGGGCGGTCCATCCACGCGGGGCAGGTGACCGTGGCCGACGGTACGGCGCTGGCGGGGGAGAAGATCCGGCGCGTGCTGACCAACGACCCCGGCATGGGTGTCATCCGGCACGTGGACGCGGGGTACGACATCGCGGAGTCCGTTGCCGAGGAGCGGGGTGTGCGGGTGCCTATGCGTGAGGGTGACGGGGCGTGAGGGACGGCACGGCTTCGCCGACCCAGGGCGTTGCTTCCTTCCACAGCATGTGGGCCGAGTTGCTCCCCATCGGGCGCAGCTCCGCCTCCGGCGGCTACCGGCGCTACGCCTGGACCGGTGCCGACACCGACTGCCGGGCCTGGTTCCGGGAGCAGGCCGAGGCGCGCGGCCTCACCTACGAGGTCGACCGGAACGGCAACCAGTGGGCCTGGCTCGGGGACCCCGCCGAAGGGGACGCCGTCGTCACGGGGTCGCATCTCGACTCCGTGCCCGACGGCGGGGCCTTCGACGGGCCGCTCGGAGTCGTGTCCGCCTTTGCGGCGCTGGATGAACTCCGGGCGCGCGGAGCGGAGTTGGACCGGCCCCTCGGGATCGTCAACTTCGGGGACGAGGAGGGGGCGCGGTTCGGGCTGGCCTGTGTGGGGTCGCGGCTCAGCAGCGGGCAGCTCACCGTCGAGCAGGCTCACCGGCTCGCCGACGGGGACGGGGTCACGCTGCCGCGCGCCATGGAGGCCGCCGGGTACGACCCGGAGGGCATCGGGGCCGATCCCGAGCGGCTCGGCCGTATCGGCGCCTTCGTCGAGCTGCACGTCGAACAGGGCCGGGCGCTGGACCTGTCGGACGACCCCGTCGGCATCGCCAGTTCCATCTGGCCGCACGGGCGCTGGCGGTTCGACTTCCGGGGCGAGGCCAATCACGCCGGGACGACCCGGCTCGGGGACCGGCGCGACCCGATGCCGGCCTACGCCGAGACCGTGCTCGCCGCCCGGCGGGCCGCCGAACTCGCCGGTGCCGTCGCGACGTTCGGCAAGATCGCCGTCGAGCCCAACGGGGTCAACGCCATCCCCTCCCTGGTGCGCGGATGGCTCGATTCCCGCGCCGACGGGCAGGAGACCCTCGACACGGTCGTCACCGGGATCGAGCGGGCCGCGCAGGAGCACGCGCGGGCGCACGGGATCGACCTGGAGGTCGTACGGGAGTCCTTCACACCCGTCGTGGAGTTCGACCACGCGCTGCGCGACGAACTCGCCCGCCTCCTCGGCCGGGACGCCGACCTCAAGGTCCCGGTGCTCGGGACCGGCGCCGGGCACGACGCCGGGATCCTCGCGACGAGCGTGCCGACCGCCATGCTGTTCGTGCGCAACCCCACCGGCGTCTCGCACTCCCCGGCCGAGTTCGCCGCCGAGGACGACTGCGTGGCCGGGGTGCGCGCCCTCGCCGACGTACTGGAAGGACTGGCCCGCAGGTGACCAAGGGGACCTATTGGCTGGAGCACGCCTGGCTCGGTGACTACGTCGAGCCCGGCGTCACCGTCGAGGTGGCGGACGGCCGTATCACCGCCGTCCGCACCGGCACGCCCGCTCCGCCGCCCGGCGCCGAGGTCCTGCGCGGACTCACCCTGCCGGGGCTCGCCAACGCCCACAGCCACGCCTTCCACCGCGCCCTGCGCGGCACCGTCCAGGTCGGCAGCGGCACCTTCTGGACCTGGCGCGAGGTGATGTACTCCGTCGCCGACCGGCTCACCCCCGAGACGTACCACGCGCTGGCCCGCGCGGTGTACGCCGAGATGGCCCTCGCCGGCATCACCTGTGTGGGCGAGTTCCACTATCTGCACCACGACCGTGGTGGCGCCCGCTACGCCGACCCCAACGCCATGGGCGAGGCGCTGATCGCGGCCGCCGCCGAGGCAGGCATCCGGATCACCCTGCTCGACACCGCCTATCTCTCCTCCGGCTTCGGCGAGCCGCCCACCGCCCACCAGCTCCGCTTCTCCGACGGCGGCGCGGAAGCCTGGGCCGAACGCTGTTCAGTTCTCAAGGAACGGGATCACGCGCGGATCGGCGCGGCCATCCACTCCGTACGGGCCGTACCCGCCGAGGGGCTGGCCACCGTCGCCCGCTGGGCCGAGGAACGGCGGGCCCCGCTGCACGTGCACCTCTCGGAGCAGACCGCCGAGAACGACGCGTGCCTCGCCGCCCACGGCGTCACCCCGACCCGGCTGCTCGCGGACCACGGCGTGCTCGGCCCGCGCACCACCGGGGTGCACAACACCCACCTCACCGACGAGGACATCGCGCTCCTCGGCGACTTTGGCACCGGCACCTGCATGTGCCCGACCACCGAACGCGACCTCGCGGACGGCATCGGCCCCGCCGTCGCCCTCCAGCGCGCGGGCTCACCGCTCTCCCTCGGCTCCGACAGCCACGCCGTCATCGACCTGCTCGAAGAGGCGCGCGCCATGGAGCTGGACGAGCGGCTGCGCTCCCGCACCCGGGGCCACTGGACCGCCGCCGCGCTGCTGCGCGCCGCCACCGAGGACGGTCACGCCGCGCTCGGCTGGCCGGAGGCGGGCGCCATCGAACCCGGGCGCGCGGCCGACCTCACGACCATCGCGCTCGACTCGGTCAGGACGGCCGGACCGCCACCCCGGCTCGGCGCCGAGACGGCCGTATTCGCGGCGAGCGCGGCGGACGTACGGCACACGGTCGTGGGCGGGCGGCACGTCGTACGCGACGGGGTGCACACGCTCGTACCCGATGTGCCGCGCGCGCTCGCGGACGCGATCGCGGCCCTGAGCGGCTGACCCCCACCGGCATCCACGAGGACACCATGAGCAGCAGCACCGCCATCACCCACATCGCCACGCTGGTCACCAACGACCCCTCCCTCGGTGACGGGACTCCCCTCGGACTCATCCAGGACGCGGCCCTGGTCATCGACGGCGAACGCGTCGTGTGGGCCGGTGAGTCAAGCAAAGCACCCGCCACTGACAATCGCCTCGACGCCGGGGGAAAGGCGGTCCTGCCGGGCTTCGTGGACTCCCACTCGCACCTGGTGTTCGCCGGGGACCGCACGGCGGAGTTCAACGCCCGCATGTCCGGCCGCTCCTACTCGGCGGGCGGCATCCGCACCACCGTCGCCGCCACCCGGGCCGCGAGCGACGCGGAGCTGGAGGCGGGCCTCACGCGGTATCTCGCCGAGGCGCTGCGCCAGGGCACGACCACGATGGAGACCAAGTCGGGTTACGGCCTGACCGTCGAGGACGAGACCCGCGCCCTGCGCCTGGCGGCCCGGCACACCGACGAGGTGACCTACCTCGGCGCGCACATCGTCGCGCCGGAACTCGCCGACGACCCGGCCGCGTACGTCGCCCTGGTGACCGGCGAGATGCTGGACTCCTGCGCCCCGCACGCCCGTTGGATCGACGTGTTCTGCGAGAAGGGCGCCTTCGACGGCGACCAGGCCCGCGCGATCCTCACCGCCGGCCGGGCCAAGGGCCTGCACCCCCGCATCCACGCCAACCAGCTCTCCTACGGCCCCGGCGTCCAGCTGGCCGTCGAGCTGGACGCCGCCAGCGCCGACCACTGCACCCACCTCACCGACGCCGACGTGGACGCGCTGGCCCACAGCGACACGGTCGCCACGCTGCTGCCCGGTGCCGAGTTCTCCACCCGCGCCCAATGGCCGGACGCCAGGAGGTTGTTGGACGCCGGGGCGACGGTCGCGCTCTCCACGGACTGCAACCCCGGCTCGTCCTTCACCTCGTCCGTGCCGTTCTGTGTCGCGCTGGCCGTCCGGGACATGGGCATGACCCCGGACGAGGCGGTCTGGTCCGCCACGGCGGGCGGCGCGGCCGCCCTGCGCCGCACCGACATCGGCCGCCTCACGCCCGGCAGCCGCGCCGACCTGATCCTGCTGGACGCGCCGAGCCATGTGCACCTGGCCTACCGGCCGGGCGTACCGCTGGTCGAGGCCGTGTGGCGCGGGGGCGTACGGGTGGTGTGAGGGGCGCGCACCAGCGGGGTGCCCCCCCGAGCCGGGTGCGCCCCGAGCCGTATGGGCTGCCGGAGCCGTGTGCGCTCCGAGCCGTATGCGCCCCTGAAGACGGTGAGGCGGCCCGGCCCCGTGGGCCGAGCCGCCTCATGAACCGAGGGTGAGGCGCTGCCTCAGTCCTCCGCCGTGAGCCCCCTGCGCAGCCGCACCAGCGTGCGCGACAGCAGCCGGGAGACGTGCATCTGGGAGATGCCGAGTTCGTCGCCGATCTCCGACTGGGTCATGCCCGCCACGAAGCGCAGGGACAGGATCTGCCGGTCGCGGGGCGCGAGTTCGGCGATCAGCGGCTTCAACGACTCGACGTACTCGATGCCTTCGAGCCCGTGGTCCTCGTAGCCGATGCGGTCCGCGAGCGCGCCCTCGGAGTCGTCCTCCTCGGGCTGGGCGTCCAGCGAGGCGGCGGTGTAGGCGTTCGAGGCGGCCATGCCCTCGACGACCTCCTCGTTGGAGATGCCGAGCTTCTCGGCCAGTTCCGCGACGGTGGGGGCGCGGTCCAGGCGCTGGGCCAGCTCGTCCCCGGCCTTGGCCAGGTCCAGGCGCAGCTCCTGCAGCCGGCGCGGTACGCGCACGGACCACGAGGTGTCGCGGAAGAAGCGCTTGATCTCGCCGATGATGGTCGGCATCGCGAAGCTCGGGAACTCCACGCCGCGCGCCATCTCGAAGCGGTCGATCGCCTTTATCAGGCCGATCGTGCCGACCTGGACGATGTCCTCCATCGGCTCGCTGCGGGAGCGGAAGCGGGACGCGGCGAACCTGACGAGCGCCAGATTCAGTTCGACGAGGGTGTTGCGGACGTACGCGTGTTCATGGGTGCCTTCCTCCAGCGACTCCAGGCGCTCGAAGAGGGTCTTGGAAAGGGCCCGCGCGTCCACCGGGCCGACCTCGTCGAAGGGCGGGATCTCCGGGAGGCCCGCCAGGGGGTCGAGAGGATCGATGGCGTGATCCAGTTTGTCCGGTGGGGGTGTCGACGTCGCGATCGGGGTATGCGATGCGTCGAGCCGGGGTGACATGGGTGTCCTCCATCGTTCTCGGCATAAGGCTGCCGAAGCCGAAATACGTGCACTGCGGTGTGCGGCGCCTCCGAAGCCGGCGTGCGGGCGTATGTGTCCCTACTAGCCCTACCCGCTTCACCGAGCCGGTGGCAAGTTCCTTGTACGGCGATATGCCCGTTTTTGCGGGGTTGTTCAGGTGTCGAAGTGCGTGGGGAAGGCGTAGTGTTCGAGGGCATCAGCAGCCACGACCTCGGGAGAGAGACGGCATGGACCACGGGACGGTCGGCAGCGCACAGTCGGGCCGGCTTCTGGTGGAGGTGCGGGAAGAGGGCTCCAGCGCCGTAGTGACACCGGCGGGTGAGCTCGATCACCACACCGCCGATCTACTGCGCGAGCCGCTCGACGACCTCCTGGCGAAGGGCTTCTCGCGGCTCGTCGTGGACTGCTCGCGACTGGAGTTCTGCGACTCCACGGGCCTCAACGTCCTGCTCGGCGCGCGGCTCAAGGCCGACGCCGCGGGCGGTGGGGTCCATCTGGCGGGAATGCTGCCGGTCGTCGCACGCGTGTTCGAGATCACGGGAGCGGAGGCGGTGTTCACCGTCCATGACTCCCTGGACGCCGCCCTGGCCGGCGAGGACGGCTGACGCCGCGCCCCTCGCACGCCCGCGCCGCCCGGCGCACCGGTCACGCGGAACACGTGGGTGTTCCGCCGCATCGGTCGGGCAGGAGAACATTCTGAATCCGGCGACCGCCGTCCGCTCTCTTCCGGGAACCGGTGGACGGCCCGGACGCGACGTAGGGGTGGAGGCGGACGGGCGAGGGCGGCGGAGGCGGCGCGCATGGCCGCCCGGCGGGCGGCGGACGGGACCGCCCGCGATCCGAACGGAGTCGGACTTTTGAATCGTGAACTGGTGAATCGGTGAGGTGAAGCGCTGATGAGCACCACCCGGCCCTTCTCGCCGGGCGACCGCGGCCCGGAGCCGAGCGGCGCTTCCGGGGTGCCCGAGGGGAGCGCGCCGTCCGACGGCGCGTCCACGGGGGGCGCCGTGCTGCCCGCGGCCGCCGAGGACGTGCGGGAGGCCCAGGGGCGGCAGGTCCGCAGACTGAGCCTGGACGGCGAGAGCGGGGTGGTGCCGCTCGCCCGGGACTTCACCCGCCAGGCGCTGTACGCCTGGGGCTGGCTGCCCGCCTCCGGCGCGGAACAGCGTGCCGCCGCCGAGGACGTCCTGCTCGTCGTCTCCGAGCTGGTCACCAACGCGTGCCTGCACGCCGGGGGGCCCGACGAGCTGTACCTCACCTGCGACCGCAAGGTGATCCGCCTCGAGGTCCGCGACCGCGGCACCGGCCAGCCGGCCCCCCGCACCCCGCACCGCGCGGGGCGCCCCGGCGGCCACGGCATGTTCATCGTCCAGCGCCTCTGCCTGGACTGGGGCGTCGTCCGCAGCCCCGACCAGCCCGGCAAAACGGTCTGGGCGGAACTGGGCGCCCCGGCGTGACGCCTGCGGCGCTTTGACGTCGATCTGCGCGTCGGTGTTGTGCGATACGCCCTCCTTGTGCCCGCCCCGGGCCGGGAGGGCGTCGCTCGTTGTCGGGCCTGCCGGCCGAGGGCTCTCCTGCGGAGTGCCGCCCCGCAGATCGGGCCCCGCAGTGGGCTACGGCGCCCCCGTGCCCCGTGCGGAGGGGCGCTGAGTGTGTGCGATACCCCTGCTTGCGGCCGACCCGGCCGGGAGGGCGTCGCTCGTTGTACGGACTCCGCCGGTCGCGGCCCCTCGTGGGCTGCCGCCCGGCCGGTGGCTCGACCGCCCCCGGCCGCACCCGTCCTCTGCGAACAGCGCCGGGTGTCGTCCGGCGGGGAGGGCGCCGCTCGTTGTCGGGCCTGCCGGCCGAGGGCTCTCCTGCGGAGTGCCGCCCTGTAGATCGCGCTCCGTAGTGGGCTACGGCGCCCCCGTGCCCCGTGCGGAGGGGCGCTGAGTGTCGTGCGATACGTCATTCCTTGGCTGAGTCGGTCGGGAGGGTGTCGCTCGTTGTACGGTCCGCCGGTCGGCCCCGGGGGGATGCCGCCCCGTCCGTAGCGGCCCCGGTGGCACCTGTCCCCTGCGGAGAGTGCCGGGTGCCGTGTGGTGCGTCTTCCCTGCGGACGATCCCGTCGGGAGGGTGCCGCTCGTTGGCGGGGCTGCCGGTCGAGGGCTCTCTTGCGGAGTGCCGCCGCTCGGGACACGCGGATCGTCCCGTCCCGAGGCGGACCCCGGTCTTGCACGTCCCTCGGGAGGGCATCTCGCGGTGCGGCCTCCCCGCTGAGGGGAATGGGCGTGGAGGGTGTCGCGTCCTGGCGTGCCGCCGCCGAATCGGGGACCTCGTCGTCCGTGCCCCCAGGGCGCCCCCTTCGATGTTGCCCCGGGCGGCTGCGTAGAGGTGTCCCGCAGGCCCCCGCCCTCCCCAGGGCGCGCGGGGCAGTCTGCCGCACGGCGACAACCCCCGGACCACCCAGTTCCCCCGCCCAGGGCGCGTGGGGGAGTCGGCGTACCACCCAGTGGCGGTCCCGGCCCGGAGCCACGCCGCCGGAGCAGGCCCACGCGGGCCGAGTGCGTCCGGGCATGCGAAAGGGGCCCGCATCCTCAGGATGCGGGCCCCTTTCGGGCGTAGCAGGGGCTAGTTGACCGAGCCCATCATCGCCTTGACCTTCTTGCGGTACATCCAGACCGCGATGCCGGCCACGACCGCGAGGACGGCCTCCAGGCCGACGAAGCCCATGCGGTCGAGGTTGATGCCGCCGACCGCGGGGTTGGACAGCAGGGCGGTGATCGAGTCGCCCGCGGTGACCGCGAGGAACCAGACGCCCATCATCTGCGAGGCGTACTTCTGCGGAGCCATCTTGGTGGTCACGGACAGACCCACCGGGGACAGCGTCAGCTCACCGACGGTCTGCACGAAGTAGATCGCGACCAGCCACAGCGCGGCCGCCTTGTGACCGCCCTGGGCGATGGACAGCGGGGCCAGGAAGAGGAAGAACGAGGCGCCGACGAGCACGAGACCGGAGGCGAACTTCACCATGGTGCTCGGCTCCTTGCCGCGCCGGTTCAGCCACAGCCACAGCCAGGCGAACACGGGGGCCAGGGCCATGATCATGACCGGGTTGACCGACTGGTACCAGGAGACCGGGAACTCCCAGCCGGCGATCGTGTTCTTGGCCGACGCGTCGGCGAAGATCGACAGCGTCGAACCGCCCTGGTCGTAGATCATCCAGAACACGGCCGCGGCGACGAAGAACCAGATGTACGCCGACACCTTGGAGCGCTCGGTGGCGTCCAGGTCCTTGTCCCGGCGGATGCGGGCGATGACCATGACCGGGATGACCAGGCCGATGATCGTCAGCGGGATCAGTGCCCAGTTCAGGGTGAAGTGACCCGTGCCGCCGACGATGCCGTAGAAGACCACGGCGATGGCGAGCCAGATCAGGCCCTTGCGCAGCGTGGACCGCTTCTCCTCGGCGGTGAGCGGCGTCGGGACGACGTTGCTCTGCTCGCTCAGGTGGCGGCTGCCCAGCAGGTACTGGCCCAGACCCAGCGCCATGCCGAGCGCGGCGAGGGCGAAGCCGAAGTGCCAGTTGACGTTCTCACCGACGGTACCGATGGCCAGCGGCGCGATGAAGGCGCCGAGGTTGATACCGATGTAGAAGAGCGTGAAGCCACCGTCACGGCGCGCGTCGTCCGGACCCTTGTACAGGTGGCCGACCATGGTCGAGATGTTGGCCTTCAGCAGACCCGAACCGATCGCGACCAGCACCAGACCCACGAAGAAGCTCGCGGAGACCGGCAGCGCCAGGCACAGGTGGCCGAGCATGATGATCAGACCGGAAACGGCCACCGTCTTGCGGGGACCGAGGAGACGGTCCGCGACCCAGCCGCCGGGAAGGGCGAGCAGGTAGACGAGCGACACGTACACGGAGTAGATCGCGGTCGCCGTGCCCGCGTTCATGTGCAGGCCGCTGGGGGCGACCAGGTACAGCGGGAGCAAAGCCCTCATGCCGTAGTAGGAGAAACGCTCCCACATCTCGGTCATGAAGAGGGTGGCCAGTCCGCGGGGGTGGCCGAAGAAGGTCTTCTCGGCCCCGATGTCCGGGCGGACCGAATCCTTCGTCAGGCTGGACGCCATGGTCGTTCCTTGCTGGTCGGGACGCGCGTTGGAGCGCGGCGCGCCCGGTGGGGGTGCGGCCGGCACCGGCGGGTCGGACGTCCACCCCCACGCCCGGGGGGCCCCGCCTCCCGGGGGAGCGGTGGACGGCGACCACCGGGATCCACGCCCCGGACGCGTCACTGCGTCCGGAGCCCGGCCAGAGGTCATTCCTTTCAAGGCTGATCTTCGTCAGCCCGCACATCAAAGAAGAGACCCTTGGCGACATGTGCCCGCCAAGAGGTCCCCGGTGTGTGCTACAGGCGTTCAGATCACCATACGGCAGGAGACTGCCGGATATGGAAGGACTTGAGACGCGGATCACAGGAATCAGGGGAACCGCGCAAGGGGTTTCCAAGGTTCCTTCCACGATCCCATGCCGAGAGCAATGGTTTGTACCAGCGGGGGACAAAGGTAAGAGCGCGGTGGCGGACCACACCCCGACTCCACGCGCGGGCGGTCTACCATCAGCTCATGACCCGTGTACTGCTCGCCGAGGACGACGCGTCCATCTCGGAGCCGCTGGCCCGCGCCCTGCGCCGGGAAGGTTACGAGGTCGAGGTCCGCGAGGACGGCCCCACCGCGCTCGACGCCGGAATGCAGGGCGGTGTCGACCTGGTCGTGCTGGACCTGGGCCTGCCCGGCATGGACGGCCTGGAGGTCGCCCGCCGACTGCGTGCCGACGGCCACACCGTGCCGATCCTCATCCTGACCGCGCGCGCCGACGAGGTGGACACCGTCGTCGGCCTCGACGCGGGCGCCGACGACTACGTCACCAAGCCCTTCCGGCTCGCCGAGCTGCTCGCCCGCGTCCGGGCCCTGCTGCGGCGCGGCGCCACCGAGCCGCAGCAGCCGCCGGCCACCCACGGGGTGCGGATCGACGTCGAGTCGCACCGCGCGTGGATGGGCGAGGAGGAACTCCAGCTGACGGCCAAGGAGTTCGATCTGCTGCGGGTGCTGGTGCGGGACGCCGGCCGCGTGGTTACGCGTGATCAGCTGATGCGGGAGGTGTGGGACACGACGTGGTGGTCCTCCACCAAGACGCTGGACATGCACATCTCGTGGCTGCGGAAGAAGCTCGGGGATGATGCGGCCAACCCGCGGTACATCGCCACGGTGCGTGGAGTGGGCTTCCGGTTCGAGAAGAGCTGAGTTCCGCCTTCCGGGGAGGGGCTGCCGGTTCGTCGGCGGCTTTCCGCTCGTCGTGGCTCTTCGCGCGGTTCCCCGCGCCCCTTAGGGGGCTGCAGCTGGGCCGGGGGAGACTGGTGGTCCTTAGTTTCTCCGGAGGGACCCCGTGCGTCGTCGTCTCATTCAGTCCACGCTTGCCGTCGTGCTGGTGGTGATCGCGGTCTTCGGGGTGTCCCTGGTGATCGTCGAAACCCGGACGATCAGCAACAGTGCCCAGGAACGCGTTGAGTCCGAGGCGGTCCGGCTGGCCAGCATCGTGGACAGCCGCATCCTCGCCGCCGAGCACGTCGACGCCGACGCGCTGCGCAACCCGGTCAGCAAGGACCAGTACGCCGTCATCCGCGTCCCCGGCCGGGCCCCGATCGAGATCGGCACCCGGCCCGAGGGCGACGTCATCCACTCCACGCAGCGCGGGGAGGAGGGCGAGACGGTCACCGTGCAGGAGCCCCGCTCCGCCGTGACCCGTGAAGTCGGCCGCACCCTGCTGATCATCGGCCTGGTCGCGCTGCTCGCCGTGATCGCCGCCGTGCTGCTCGCCGTACGCCAGGCCAACCGGCTCGCGTCCCCGCTCACCGACCTCGCCGAGACCGCCGAACGCCTCGGCTCCGGCGACCCCCGCCCCCGGCACAAGCGCTACGGCGTCCCCGAGCTGGACCGGGTCGCGGACGTGCTCGACTCCTCCGCCGAGCGCATCGGCCGGATGCTCACCGCCGAACGGCGCCTGGCGGCCGACGCCTCCCACCAGCTGCGTACGCCGCTGACCGCGTTGTCCATGCGGCTTGAGGAGATCACCCTCACCGACGACCCGGAGACGGTGAAGGAGGAGGCCACCATCGCGCTGACGCAGGTGGAGCGGCTGACGGACGTGGTGGAGCGGCTGCTGACCAACTCGCGCGACCCGCGTACCGGCTCCGCCGTCTCCTTCGACCTCGACGAGGTCATCCAGCAGCAGCTCGCCGAGTGGCGCCCCGCCTACCGCAACGTGGGCCGGGCCATCGTCAGCTCCGGCAAGCGGCACCTGAAGGCCGTCGGCACGCCAGGGGCGGTCGCCCAGGTGCTGGCCGCGCTGATCGAGAACTCGCTGATGCACGGCGGCGGCACCGTCGCCCTGCGCACCCGGGTCATCGGCAACCAGGCCGTCATCGAGGTCACCGACGAGGGCACCGGCATCCCCGCCGACCTCGGCGCGCGGATCTTCGAGCGGACCATCAGCGGCCGCAACTCCACCGGCATCGGGCTCGCCGTCGCCCGCGACCTCGCGGAGGCCGACGGGGGACGCCTGGAGCTGCTCCAGACCCAGCCGGCCGTCTTCGGCCTCTTCCTGTCCCGTACGGCCCCGCCGCCCAAGGCGGACGGCGAGGCGCAGCCCATGGTCCGCTGAGAGGCGGGCCTGAGGCCGGCCCGGGGACCGGGCTAGCGCACCCGCTCCTTCTCGTCCGGCCGGGGCCCGCCCGAGCCCTTGACGACCGAATCCCCCCCGGCGGGCAGCGCCCGGAAGACCCAGGTGCGGTACGACCAGAACCGGAACAGCGTCGCGACGCCGATGCCGACGAACTTGAAGACGTTGCTCTGCAGCGGCGTGTGCCAGCCGAACCCGTAGGTCGCGAGGTACAGCACGCCGTTCTCGATCACCAGGCCGATCGCGCTGAACACCAGGAACAGCATCAGCTCCCGGGGGCGGCCGCCCTTGTCGCGGTCCCGGTACGTCCAGTAGCGGAAGCCCACGTAGTTGAAGATGATCGCGACGATGGTCGCGATGACACTGGCGCGCACCACCGGCAGGTCCGAGATGTGCCGGACCAGGTTGAACACGCCCAGATTGACCAGGACACCGGCACCGCCGACGGCACCGAACTTGGCCAGCTCGCGCGCGAGCCGGTTCAGCCCCGAGGAACGGTGTTCCATGGCTGTGCAGCTCCCGTCCGTAGCTTCCATAGGCCCCCGCCATGCTATCCACGAGCCCTTCACGATGCCCGCGCACCGGGCCACAGCCGGGAAACGGGTCGGCAAGAGCCGGGCAAGGGGCGGGTAAGAGAACGAGTGCGGGGGCGCGGGGACGCGCGCGAACCGGGCCGGTCCGGGCGGCCGATACGCTAGGGGGGTGACGTTCCCGGTAGTCGGCATGGTCGGCGGGGGGCAGCTCGCGCGTATGACGCACGAGGCGGGCATCCCGTTGGGCATCAGGTTCAAGCTCCTCAGTGACACCCCTCAGGATTCCGCGGCGCAGGTCGTCAGCGATGTCGTCATCGGCGACTACCGCGACCTCGGCACGCTGCGAGAGTTCGCGCGCGGCTGTGACGTGATCACCTTCGATCACGAACACGTGCCGACCGAGCACCTACGGGCCCTGGAGGCGGACGGCATCCCCGTGCGCCCGGGGCCCGACGCGCTCGTGCACGCCCAGGACAAGGGCGTGATGCGCGCGAAGCTCACCGAGATCGGGGTGCCCTGCCCGCGCCACCGCATCGTGCGCGACCCGGCCGACGTGGCCGCGTTCGCCGCCGAGGGCGAGGGCTTCCCCGTTGTCCTCAAGACCGTGCGCGGCGGCTACGACGGCAAGGGCGTGTGGGTCGTGGACTCCGCCGAGGAGGCCGCCGAGCCCTTCCGCGCGGGCGTGCCGGTCCTCGCCGAGGAGAAGGTCGACTACGTCCGCGAGCTGGCCGCCAACGTCGTGCGCTCCCCGCACGGCCAGGCCGTCGCCTACCCGGTCGTGGAGTCCCGCCAGGTCGCCGGCGTGTGCGACACCGTGATCGCGCCCGCGCCCGGCCTGGACGAGGGCCTCGCGCTGCGGGCCGAGCAGATGGCGCTGAACATCGCCAAGGAACTGGACGTCGTCGGCCACCTCGCCGTCGAGCTGTTCGAGACCCGCGACGGCCGCGTCCTCGTCAACGAGCTGGCCATGCGCCCGCACAACTCCGGCCACTGGTCCATGGACGGCGCGATCACCTCGCAGTTCGCCAACCACGTCCGCGCGGTCCTCGACCTCCCCCTCGGCGACCCGCGCCCGCGCGCGCCCTGGACGGTCATGGTGAACGTCCTGGGCGGTGACTACCCGGACATGTACTCCGCGTACCTGCACTGCATGGCCCGCGACCCCCAGCTGAAGATCCACATGTATGGCAAGGACGTGAAACCCGGCCGCAAGGTGGGTCACGTCAACACTTACGGCGACGACCTGGACGACGTACTGGAACGCGCCCGTCACGCAGCCGGCTACCTGAAGGGCACGATCACCGAATGAGCCCCCTCGTTGGCATCGTCATGGGGTCGGACTCCGACTGGCCCGTCATGGAAGCCGCCGCCCAGGCACTGGACGAGTTCGAGATCCCCTACGAGGTCGATGTCGTCTCCGCGCACCGGATGCCGCGCGAGATGATCACCTACGGCGAGCAGGCGGCCGACCGCGGGCTCAAGGCGATCATCGCGGGCGCCGGCGGCGCCGCCCATCTGCCGGGCATGCTGGCCTCCGTGACCCCGCTGCCGGTGATCGGCGTGCCGGTCCCGCTGAAGTACCTGGACGGCATGGACTCCCTGCTGTCGATCGTCCAGATGCCCGCCGGTGTCCCGGTCGCCACGGTCTCCGTCGCCGGCGCCCGCAACGCCGGGCTCCTCGCGGCCCGGATGCTCGCCGCCCACGACGAGGACCTGCTCCAGCGGATGCGCGACTTCCAGCAGGACCTCAACGACCAGGCCACCGAGAAGGGCAAGCGCCTGCGCTCCAAGGTCGAGGGCTCGAACGGCTTCGGATTCGGAAAGTAGACGCGGATGACCTCCCTGGACGAAGCCCGCTCGCTGCTGCGCGAGTTCCCCGTGGTCGACGGCCACAACGACCTGCCGTGGGCGCTGCGCGAGCAGGTCGCCTACGACCTGGGCGCGCGGGACATCGCCGGGCACCAGAACGCCCATCTGCACACCGACCTGCCGCGCCTGCGCGAGGGCGGGGTCGGGGCGCAGTTCTGGTCGGTGTACGTGCGCTCCGACCTGCCGGGCGCGGTGACCGCGACCCTGGAGCAGATCGACTGCGTACGGCGGCTGATCGAGCGCCACCCGGACGAGCTGGCGCCCGCGCTGACCGCCGCCGACATGGAGGCGGCGCGCGCCTCCGGCCGTATCGCCTCCCTGATGGGCGCCGAGGGCGGCCACTCCATCGACAACTCGCTGGGCACGCTGCGGGGCCTGTACGCGCTCGGCGTGCGCTACATGACGCTCACCCACAACGACAACGTGGACTGGGCGGACTCGGCGACCGACGAGCCGAAGGCGGGCGGACTCACCGCGTTCGGCCGCGAGGTCGTCCGCGAGATGAACCGCCTCGGCATGCTCGTCGACCTCTCCCACGTCGCCGCGACGACCATGCGGGACGCGCTGGACACCACCTCGGCGCCGGTGATCTTCTCCCACTCGTCCTCGCGCGCGGTGTGCGACCACCCGCGCAACATCCCGGACGACGTGCTGGAGCGGCTCCCCGCCAACGGCGGCATCGCCATGGTGACCTTCGTGCCGAAGTTCGTCCTCCAGGCCGCCGTCGACTGGACGGCCGCCGCCGACGACAACATGCGCGCGCACGGCTTCCACCACCTCGACACCAGCGAGGAGGGCATGAAGGTCCACCGCGCCTTCGAGGAGACCCACCCGCGCCCCATCGCCACCGTCTCCACGGTCGCCGACCACCTCGACCACATGCGCGAGGTGGCCGGCATCGACCACCTCGGCATCGGCGGCGACTACGACGGCACCGCCTTCACCCCCGACGGCCTCAACGACGTCTCCGGCTACCCCAACCTCATCGCCGAACTCCTCGACCGGGGCTGGTCCAAGCCGGACCTCGCGAAGCTCACCTGGCAGAACGCGGTCCGCGTCCTGGGCGCGGCGGAGGACGTCTCCCACGACCTCCGGGCCACGCGTCCGGCGTCCACGGCGACGATCGAGTCCCTGGACGGCTAGCCGACGAGGGCGGGGTAGTCGGTGTAGCCGTCGGCCCCGCCCACGTACATCAGATACCGCTCGCGCAGCGGATTGAGCGGCGCTTTCCGTCGCAGCCGCTCGACGAGGTCCGGGTTGGCGAGGAACGGCCGCCCCAGCGCGACCAGGTCGGCTCCGGCGGCCAGCATCTCCCGGCAGGCACGGGCGACCGCCTCGGTGGTGAGGCCGGTCAGCACGGGGTTGCCGATCAGGACGCCCGGCCAGTCGGCCCGCAGCCGCCGGTACGGCGCGCTGCCGGGCTCGGCGCGCACGAGGTGCAGATAGGCGAGGTCCAGCTCGCGCAGCCGGTGCACGAGCGCGGGGTAGAGCGCGTCGGTGTCGTCCTCCCGTATGCCGTTGACCGTGCCGCCGGGCGAGATCCGCACCCCCACCCGCTCGGCCCCGATCGCCCCGGCGACGGCCTCGGTCACCTCCACGGCGAACCGCACCCGGCGCTCGACGGTGCCGCCGTACGCGTCCGTGCGGAGGTTGGTGTTCCCGGCGAGGAACTGGTGCAGCAGATGCCCGTTGGCCGCGTGCACCTCGACCCCCTCGAACCCGGCGTCGACCGCCCTGCGCGCGGCGGCGGCGAAGTCCGCGACGCTGGCCCGGATGTCGTCCGTGGTCATCGCCCGGGGCACGGGGGCGGGCCGGTGTCCCTCCCGCGTGAAGATCGTCTCGGGCAGCGGGACGGCGGAGGGCGCCACCGGGGTCAGCCCGGTGGTCAGCGGATGGCTGACCCGCCCGCCGTGCTGGAGCTGGAGGAACATCCGCCCACCGGCCGCTCGCACGGCCCCGGTCACCTTCCGCCAGCCCTCGGTGTGCCGGTCGGTGTGGAGGGCGGCGATGTCGGGGTACGTCTGCCCGACCGCGCTGGGGGTCGCGGCCTCCCCGATGATCAGGCCCGCGGAGGCGCGCTGTGCGTAGTACTCCGCCATGAGCGGGGTCGGTGTGCCGTCGGGCTCGGCACGGTTGCGGGTCAGCGGGGCCATCACGAGGTGGTGGGGGAGCGCGAGCCGGCCGAGCCGGGCGGGGGCCAGGAAGTCCGTCATGGCCGTACCGTAGAAGCTGACATTGGTGTCAGATTCAAGCCCTGGGGAGGCTGCCATGCGGATCGGTGAACTGGCCCGGCTCACCGGGGTGAGCGAGCGGTCCCTGCGCTACTACGAGGCCCAGGGTCTGCTGTCCGCCGACCGCACCCCCGGCGGCCACCGCGACTACCCGCCGACCGCCGTGGACCGCGTCGTCCGCATCCAGGAGCTCTACGCGGCCGGACTGCACAGCCCCAGAATCCGCGACCTCCTCCCCTGCATGCGCGACCAGGACGGCGGCCCCTCCGCGACCGCCACCCCCCGCCTCCTTGAGGACCTCACCGCCGAACGCGACCGGATCGACCGCCTGATCGGCGACTTGCAGCGGTCCCGGGCGACGCTGGAGGGGGTCATCGAGGCGGCTGGACAGGACGACACCGGACCCTGAAACCCGCTCGGCGGTACCGGGAACCGGTTCTGGTGTCGTACCGTTTTCCGGTACGACACCGGAAGGGGCAGGACCGATGACCATAAGCGCCAGCGAAGCACGCCGTGATCTGTTTCCCCTGATCAAGCGGGTTAACGAGGACCACACCCCGGTGCGGATCAGCTCCAAGGGGGGCGACGCCGTCCTGATGTCCGCCGAGGACTACGAGTCCTGGCAGGAGACGGTGTACCTGCTCCGTTCGCCCGCCAACGCCCGGCGTCTGATGGAGGCGGTCGCGCGCGACAAGGCGAGTCAGCCCGTGGTCACCAAGACGCTGGACGAGCTTCGGGCATTGGCGGGTGACGAGTGAGGAGCGTGCACTTCGACCCCGACGCCTGGGAGGACTTCCTCTTCTGGCTCGCCTCCGACCGCAGGATGGCGCGCCGGATCACCCGGCTGATTGCGGAGATCCAGCGCGATCCCTTCAGCGGCATCGGTAAACCGGAGCCGCTCAAGGCCGACCTGTCCGGGTACTG
This sequence comes from Streptomyces sp. NPDC005435, assembly GCF_040703155.1. Taxonomy (NCBI): domain Bacteria; kingdom Bacillati; phylum Actinomycetota; class Actinomycetes; order Kitasatosporales; family Streptomycetaceae; genus Streptomyces; species Streptomyces sp. NPDC005435. Next base: position 36,872 of record NZ_JBEXEQ010000030.1, on the reverse strand, counting down.
GTCCCGGCGGATCGACGACGAGCACCGGCTGGTCTACCGGGCGGACGACAAGGAAGTGAAGATCCTCAAGGCCCGCTACCACTACCACGACTGACCGGTCGGCGTGTCAGCACGCGCACAGACAGAACGGATGCCCCGCCGGATCCGCGTAGACCCGCCACGAGCGGCCGGCCTGGGTGTCCAGGGGCTTCGCGCCCAGTGACAGGGCGTCCTTCTCGGCCGCGTCCAGGTCCTCCACCGTGAGGTCGAGGTGGAACTGCTGGGAGGCGTCCGGGGTGGGCCAGGCCGGGGGGACGTGGCCGGGGGCCCGCTGGAAGGCGAGGGTCGGGCCGGCGGGGGTCTTCAGGTCGATCCAGGTGTCGTCGCCCTCCGGAGTGCCGCCCAGGAGGCCTGCGTAGAAGGCGGCCAGGGTATGCGGGTCGGGGCAGTCCAGGACGATCGCGCCCAGTGTGGCGAGGGGCATGGCTTCCTCCTCGGAGATGGTTACCTGTAGAGACGGTTAACCGGTAACGGTTACCTCATGCTCCCGCAGTGGGGGTAACGTCGCAAGCATGAGTGACAGATCGGCCGCCCCCGGGAACCTGGTCCTGGTGGAGTCCCTGGTCAACAGCCTGGACATCGAGAGCGGCCGCGACCTGCTCGACACGGAGGAGGGGCGGGCGGGCCTCGGGATCGGCCCGGAGGACGTGGCGGACGCCCGTACGCTGCGCGAGTCCCTGCGCGCCGCCCTGCTCGCGCACGCCGGGCACCGGCCGCACCGCGCGGTGACCCCGCTGGGCGAGCTGCTCGCCCGTGCCCCGCTCCGCCTCGACGTGGACGACACCGACGGCTCCGCCCGCCTCGCGCCCGCAGACCCGGCCCCGCTGCTCTCCCGCGTCGCCGCCGCCGTCGCCGAGGCGCTGGTCGCGGGCACCTGGCAGCGGCTCAAGGCGTGCGAGGCCCCCGACTGCCACTGGGCGTACTACGACCGCAGCCCGGCCGGACGCGGCCGCTGGTGCTCCATGCGGGTGTGCGGGGCGCGCGCGAAGATGCGGCGCTACCGGGCCAAGGACACCAAGATCACCACTGTGGACACCAAGGACAGGTAAGGCCGAGGGGGTTGTGCGGCCACGCTCGCGCCCCGTGGTGCACAATGCGCACAGACGCCGGTTCGGCCGACTGAGCCTCGGCCGAACCGGCGTCCCCGGCGCAGCCGAACCGGCGTACCCCCGAAGGGTGTTACGCGGTGGGGCGGCCCATCGCCCGGTACGTCCAGCCGGCCCGCCGCCACAGCTCGGCGTCGAGCGCGTTGCGCCCGTCGAGCAGCACCCGCTCCGCCGCGACGCCGGCCAGCTCCGCCGGGTCCAGCTCGCGGAACTCCCGCCACTCCGTCAGGTGCAGGACGACGTCCGCGCCGCGCACCGCGTCGAGGGCCGAGTCCGCATAGCCGAGCGTCGGGAAGACCTTGCGGGCGTTGTCCATGCCCTTCGGGTCGTAGACCGTGACCTGGCCGCCCTGGAGGTGTATCTGCCCGGCGACGTTCAGCGCGGGCGAGTCGCGGACGTCGTCCGAGTCGGGCTTGAAGGCGGCGCCGAGCACCGCGACCCGCTTGCCGAGGAACGAGCCGCCGCCGACCGCCTCCCGCGCCATCTCGACCATCTGACCGCGGCGCCGCATGTTGATGGAGTCGATCTCGCGCAGGAAGGTCAGCGCCTGGTCCGCGCCCAGCTCGCCGGCGCGCGCCATGAAGGCGCGGATGTCCTTCGGCAGACAGCCGCCGCCGAAACCGATCCCGGCGCGCAGGAACTTGTTGCCGATCCGCTCGTCGTACCCGATGGCCTCGGCGAGCTTCGCCACGTCGGCGTCGGCGGCCTCGCACACCTCCGCCATGGCGTTGATGAAGGAGATCTTGGTGGCGAGGAAGGAGTTCGCGGAGGTCTTCACCAGCTCGGCGGTCGGGAAGTCGGTCACCACGAACGGGGTGCCCTCGCCGACCGGCGTGGCGTACACCTCGCGCAGCAGCTTCTCCGCCCGCTCCCCGCGCACGCCGACCACGATCCGGTCGGGGTGCAGGGTGTCCTTGACGGCGAAGCCCTCGCGCAGGAACTCCGGGTTCCAGGCCAGCTCGGCGTCGGCCCCGGCGGGCGCGTGCTCGGCCAGGTAGGCGGCGAGACGGTCCGCCGAGCCGACCGGCACGGTGGACTTGCCGACGACCAGCGCGGGACGCTTCAGATGCGGGGCGAGCGAGGCTATGGCGGCGTCGACGTACGACATGTCGCAGGCGTACTCGCCGTGCTTCTGCGGGGTGTTCACGCAGACGAAGTGGACGTCGCCGAACTCCGCGACCTCCGCGAAGTCGGTGGTGAACCGCAGCCGGCCCGTCGACCCCTCGATCCCCGCGACATGGCGGCGCAGCAGCTCGTCGAGCCCCGGCTCGTACATCGGGGTCTCGCCGCGCTCCAGCAGGGCGATCTTCTCCGGCACCACGTCCAGGCCCAGCACCTCGAAGCCGAGTTCGGCCATGGCCGCGGCGTGCGTGGCGCCGAGATAGCCGGTGCCGATCACGGTGATCTTCAGGCTCATTGCTGCTCCAGCCAGGGGGTACGTCGACGGTGCGGAGCCCGAGCATAGTCGGGTGCCGCCCGGGGCAGGTCTCCAGCTGTCGCGAAGCTCACGTATGCGGGCCCCGGGCAGCCCTCTAAACTTCAGTTACTTAACGGTAATTAGCGTCAGTAGCACAGCGTCCTTGGAGCGTGAGAGACCGTGGCCGGATCGGCTGACTTCGACCTGTACCGCCTGTCCGAGGAGCACGACATGCTCCGCGACTCCGTCCGCTCGCTGGTCGAGGCGAAGATCGCGCCGTATGCCGCCGCCGTGGACGAGGAGGCCCGCTTCCCGCAGGAGGCGCTGGACGCCCTCGTGGCCGGCGACCTGCACGCCGTGCACGTCCCGGAGGAGTACGGCGGCGCGGGCGCCGACGCGCTCGCCACGGTGATCGTGATCGAGGAGGTGGCCCGCGCCTGCGTCTCCTCCTCCCTGATCCCGGCCGTGAACAAGCTCGGCTCGCTCCCGGTGATCCTCTCCGGCTCCGAGGAGCTGAAGAAGAAGTACCTGGGCCCGCTCGCCAAGGGCGACGCGATGTTCTCGTACTGCCTCTCCGAGCCGGACGCCGGTTCGGACGCGGCCGGCATGAAGACCAAGGCGGTACGCGACGGCGACTTCTGGGTGCTCAACGGCGTCAAGCGCTGGATCACCAACGCGGGCGTCTCCGAGTACTACACGGTGATGGCGGTCACCGACCCGACGAAGCGCTCGAAGGGCATCTCCGCCTTCGTGGTCGAGAAGTCGGACGAGGGTGTCTCCTTCGGCGCCCCGGAGAAGAAGCTCGGCATCAAGGGCTCCCCGACGCGCGAGGTCTACTTCGACAACGTCCGCATCCCCGCCGACCGCATGATCGGCGAGGAGGGCACGGGCTTCGCGACCGCCATGAAGACCCTGGACCACACCCGCATCACCATCGCCGCCCAGGCCCTCGGTGTCGCCCAGGGCGCCCTCGACTACGCCAAGGGCTACGTCCAGGAGCGCAAGCAGTTCGGCAAGCCGATCGCGGACTTCCAGGGCATCCAGTTCATGCTGGCCGACATGGCCATGAAGATCGCCGCCGCCCGCGCCCTGACCTACCAGGCCGCGGCCGCCTCCGAACGCGGCGACAAGGACCTCACCTTCCAGGGCGCCGCCGCCAAGTGCTTCGCCTCGGACGTCGCCATGGAGGTCACCACGGACGCCGTCCAGCTCCTCGGCGGCTACGGCTACACCCGCGACTACCCGGTCGAGCGCATGATGCGCGACGCCAAAATCACCCAGATCTACGAGGGCACGAACCAGGTCCAGCGGATCGTGATGGCGCGGAACCTGCCGTAACGCGGGTCGCGGAAACGACGGAAGGCGCCCTCCCGGTACGACTGGGGAGGCGCCTTCCGCGTTGTGCGTGTGCGTGTGCGTGTGTCAGAGCCTCAGTTGCCCGTGACCGTCACCTTCTCGTCGTTCTTCAGCTCGTTCACCAGGGTCTGGACCTTCGCCTTGTCCCAGACGAGGTTGCCGCCGACCGAGCCGGAGACGGGCATGTTCATGGAGGTGCCGTCGCCGCCGCTGACGCCCTTCATGGCCCAGAACATGGAGGCGAGGTCCCACAGGCTCATGTCCTTGTCGACCGTGAGGGAGTCCAGGCCGGCGCTCATGGTCGGGTAGAACGTGAAGGGGTTCAGGACGGTGGACGGGGTGGCCACCTGGTGGGACAGCGCGGAGAGGAACTTCTGCTGGTTCTTCGTGCGCTGGAGGTCGGAGGCCGCGAAGGCGTGCCGGGTGCGGACGAAGGCGAGGGCCTGCTCGCCGTTGAGGGTCTGCTTGCCCGCCTTGAAGTCGGCGCCGGAGTACTTGTCCTTGAAGCCCTGGTCGAGCTTCATCTCCACCCCGCCGACGGCGTCCACGATGCTGGCGAAGCCCGCGAAGCCGATCTCCACGTAGTGGTCGATGTGCAGGCCGGTGTTGTACTCGACCGTGCGGACCAGGAGCGTGGGGCCGTCCTTGGCGTAGGCCGCGTTCAGCTTGGTGGCGCCGGGGGACGGGTAGAGCTTGCCGGAGTCCGAGCCCTTGAAGCTCGGGATCGTGACGTTCGAGTCGCGCGGCAGCGATATGAGGGTGTCGCCGTTCGAGCCGACGTGCAGGATCATCATCGAGTCGGTGCGCTGGCCCTCGGCGGAGCCGGTGTGCAGCTTCTTCTTCTCCTCGTCCGACATGCCCTTGCGGCTGTCGGAGCCGACGATCAGATAGTTGGTGCCCTCGCCCTCGGCCGGCCGGTCGATCACCTTGGACAGGTCGACGTCCCGGTGCAGCTTGGAGTCGGCCCAGAAGTAGGTGGCGACCGAGGTGACGATCAGCACACTCAGCACGGTGATCGTCGTCAGCTTGATCCGGCGGCCCCAGTTCGGGGCGGGGCGCGGAGCGCGGGTGCCGGGCGCCGCCGGGCCGCCGGGACCGCCGCCGCCGTAGACCTGGCCCGTGTTGTAGCCGCTGTCGTAGCCGGTGCCTCCCCGGCCGTCGACGTACGACGGCTGCTGCGGCACCCCGGCGCCGTACGGAGGCGCCGAGGGGCCTTGGGAGCCGTACGAGCGCTGACCCGGGGGTACCGGGCCGCGCCCCACCTGACGCATCGAGCGTGCGCCTTCCGGCTGCGCGCCGGCGCTGCCGCGTCCGTAGCGGGGTCCGCGTTCGTTGTCGGACCATCCCTCGGGCCAGTCATTCATGGGCCCAAGTGTGCAGGGTGCGGGCAGGTGCCTTACAAGGGTTGTCGGAAAATCGGAGCGGGGCTGTTGCGAAGGCGACACAAATATCGCGAATGCGGCTTCCGCTTAAAGTGGGGGACATGACAGACCAGGTCCCGCCGACCGAGCTTCCGGAGATCCCGGGCAAGCCCACCTCGGCTTCTCGCACCACCCTCAGCCACATCATGACCCACAACGACACCAACCTTCTGGGGTCGGTGCACGGCGGGGTGATCATGAAACTGGTCGACGACGCCGCGGGCGCGGTGGCCGGCCGGCACTCCGGAGGTCCCGCCGTCACCGCGTCCATGGACGAGATGGCCTTCCTGGAGCCGGTCCGCGTGGGTGACCTGGTCCATGTGAAGGCCCAGGTCAACTGGACCGGCCGCACCTCCATGGAGATCGGTGTACGCGTCCTCGCCGAGCGCTGGAACGAGTCGGCGCCGCCCACCCAGGTCGGCTCGGCCTACCTGGTCTTCACCGCCGTGGACGCCGACGGCAAGCCGCGCGCGGTCCCGCCGGTGATCCCGGAGACGGAACGCGACCGCCGCCGCCACCAGGAGGCCCAGATCCGCCGCAGCCACCGCCTGGCCCGCCGCCGCGCCATCCGCGAGCTGCGCGAACAGCGGGCGGCCGACGGCATCGAGGACTGACGGTTCCCTCCGGGGGTTCAGCGATGGCGGTTCCTGCCGTGCCCTTTTCCCGCGGGGCCTGCCGGGTTCGCCGGAGCCCGGCCGAGTCCCCGCCGGACCAGCCAAGCACCGCCCCTCCCCGCTGAACCGGCGGAGCCCTCACGTCTTGCCTGTGCACACCACCTCGTCCCCATGGACCACCGGGGAGTCCGGCTGGGCCGTGTCCGGGCCCTTGACCTTGTGGACGTCCTTGAAGTCGGGGCCTGCCGTCACCCTCAGTACCGCGCCCTGGCCGGGGACGGGGCGGAGTTCGCTGCCGGGGAGGGCTACGGCGAGGGAGCGGGCGGAGCGGTCCCAGCGGGGGTCGTAGGAGATGACCGTGCGCGGGACCGGGTGGGGGGCCGTGGCGGGCTGGCGGGTGGTCGCGAAGCCGGTGGAGGCCAGAGCGGCGTCCACCTTTCTGCCGAGCCCCGCCGTGCCGGTGCCGTTCTCCACCCGGACCCGGATCGAGGAGGGCGCGACCTCGACGGTGGTCGCGGCGGGGACGTGCTTCGCGCGGACCGGGGCGAGCGGCTTGTCCTCGCGCAGGGCGGCGAAGAGCCGGTCCGCCTTGGCCTTGTCCCACTTCAGGGTCGAGCCGATGCCGTTGACGACGAAGCCCATCTGCCCGATCGGCACGGTGGTGAACTCGGAGGACGAGGGGGAGAAGTTCCGCATCGCCCGCCCGAGGTCCAGCAGCTCGTTCGTGCCGAACCCGGCGTCCGCCCGCACCGACCCCAGCACCGCCCGCGTCACGTCCCGGAACCGCATCGGGTTGAGCAGCACCCCCGAGGACGTCGCCCGCTCGATCAGCGCGGCCATGAACCGCTGCTGCCGCTGCATCCGCCCCAGGTCGCTCGCGCCGTCCACGTGCCGGGCGCGCACGTACTGCAGTGCCTGCCCGCCGGTGAGGGTGTGGTCGCCGGGCGCGAGGTCCAGCCCGGTGTACGAGTCCTTCAGCGTGGTCGGCGTGCACACGGTGACCCCGCCGAGCACGTCCACGGTCCGCATGAAGCTGGCGAAGTCGACCTCCAGATAGTGGTCGATCTTCACATGCGTCATCGCCTCCACCGTGCGCACGGTCAGCTGGGGCCCGCCCTCGGCGTAGGCCGCGTTCAGCTTGACGGGGTGCGCGTGGTGCGGCTCGCCGGTGCTCTGATCGACGTGCGCCGGCAGCTCGGCGTAGGAGTCGCGCGGCAGGCTCACCACGCTCGCCCGGTCCCGGTCCTGCGAGATGTGCACGATCATGATCGTGTCGGTGCAGTGGCAGGGCGCCCCGCCCAGCTTGTACGCCTGCCGCTCCCGCTCGGTGATCTTGTCGCGGCCGTCGGTGCCGACCAGCAGGACGTTCATGCCGTGGCCCGCGGCGGGCCGGTTCTTCATGTCCTTGAACGCGTCCACCCGCGCGATGCCCGAGTCGAGCCCGGTGACGAGCGCGTGGCCGATCCCGGCGGAGGCGAGCACCACCACGGACAGCGCGGTCACTGCCCGCATGCCCCAGCGCGGCCGGCGGCGCCGTACGAGAGCCGCCCGTGGCGCCCGCCCGGGCGGCTGCGGACGGCGCCGTGGGCCCGGGGCGGCCGCACCGCCCTTGGCCGAGGGGGAGGGGGGCCGAGGCGGTCTGGGCAAGGGACACCTCCGGGCTGGGCCGTACGTGGGGTTTGTACGAACCGTAGGCCGATACGATCTCCAGCCCGCGCCACAGCCCCGGCGGCGCGCAACGGTGTCCCCCGTTCGCGGTAACGCGAGGCCCTTGTGAACCCGTTGACGCCGCGCCGGACGGAAAGGGGCCCCTCCGCTCGCCGGAAGGGCCCCTTTCACGCGTCTCCTACCACCGGTAGGGCTGGTACACGTCCATGCACCGGGAGGAGTCCGCGCCGTTGATGGCGTCCGATCCCTCGGGGATGTCACCGGCCTTCGGGGCGGACTTCTTCGGGTACGCGTTGCCGGTGCGCCAGTCCGCGCCGACGATCACCGTCACCCCGGAGACGGCCGTGGACCGCTCCACCTGGCTCAGCGGGATGCCGAGCGCCTTGGCCACGCCCTGCGCGTCGCCCTCCAGATCGGCGCTCGGATAACGCACGACCGTCTCGTCCTGGGACAGCGCGGCCGAGGCGTCCTTGGTCGCCCTGCCGTACCCGGCCTGTGTCAGAACCGTGCCGATCGCCGCCGCGCGGCCCGGCACGGCGGCCAGCGTCGAACTGCCGGTGCCGTTGGCCACGACCACCCCGAGCTGCGCCGGCCGGACCGAAGGCGTCTTGGCCGGCTGGGACGTGGACTTCGCCTTGGACGGCTTGCCGTTGCGGTCCAGGGGCACGTCGTCGCGGAGCATCTCCCACAGCTTGTCGGAGCCCGCCTTCTGCGGCACCACGTGCTCCTTGTTGAGCGGGTCCTCGACGTTGGGCATGGTGACCGAGGTGATGCGGTCGGCCGGGACGGACTTCAGCTGGGTGCCGAGGTCGTAGAGCTTCTTGACGGTGCCGATCTCCTGGGACACCGTCAGGGACTTGGTGGCCGCCTCGGCCAGGTCCATCAGGCGCCCGCTGTCGGTGAAGACGTTCTGGCCCTTGAGCGTGCGGATCATCGAGTTGAGGTACATGTGCTGGGCGCGGGCGCGCATCACGTCGCTGCCCCAGGCGTGCCGGGTGCGCAGCCACTGGAGGGCCTGCACGCCCTTCACCTTGCGGTGACCGGCCGTCAGCTTCAGCCCGGAGCCGCCGCGCTGGGCGGGCGTCGAGTGGTCCCAGACGTTCTGGTTGACGCAGACGTCGACGCCGCCGATGGCGTCGGCCATCCGCACCACACCGGCGAAGTCGATGGTCATCCAGTGGTCGATGTAGACACCGGTCAGGTCCTCCCAGGTGGCCAGCGTGCAGCCCGCGCCGCCCCGGGCCAGCGTGGTGTTGATGATGTCCTCGGTGGGCGGGTAGACCCGCTTGGTGTCGGGGTCCACGCACTTGGGGATCGCCACGCGGGTGTCGCGCGGGATGCTCACCATGGCGGCGCTCTCGCGGTCCGCCGAGAGATGGATCAGCATCTGCACGTCGCCGAGCGGCGGGTTGCCCCGGTTGTCCTTGCTGCCGCCGAGCTTGACGTTCTCGGCGGAGTTACGGCTGTCGGAGCCGATGAGCAGGATGTTCAGCGGGGTACGGCCCGCCGCGTCGGGCCGGGTACGCCGCACCTTGGAGTCGTCGCCGCTGATCCGGCTGCCCTTGGTGATGTTGCCGTTGAGATGCCGATAGTAGAGATAGCCGGCCCCCGCCGACCCGAGTATCACCAGCGCCAGCACGATCGCCGCCCAGCGCAGCACCCGCCGCCCCCGGCCGTGCTCCCGCCCTCGCCGGGCCCCTCGTCTGCCGCCCCCCGAAGGGCCCTGGCCGTCCGGTGCGGCTGTCTCCGCCCCCTCCGGACCGGCCTTCCCCCGTACGCTGCTCTGCGCCAACTCCCCGGCCTCCTGTACCGCACCAAGCAAACGGGCCCGTCCCGCGTCCTTATAGACGCACGACGGGCCCGAAGCGTTACCTACGAGTTCCCCTGCGATCCGTTGCCTACGAAGCGCACTGTGTCTTGTCGGCCGTCGACTTGTTCGCGACCTCCGGGGCCTTCGACGGCGCGGTCATCGAGACGCCCGCGCCCTTGAAGTCCTTGCCGAGGGTCAGCGTCATCTCCGGCAGCCCCTGGCTGTTGGTCACGCTCTTGCCCGGCTTGAGCGCGGAGCCCGACAGGCCCATGAGGGCGGCCAGTTCACGCGCCTGAGGCGCCTGGTCGGGGCCGTACTCCAAGGTGGTCTTGGCGAGTTCCGCGGGTGCGTTGCCCGCGTTCTCCGACTTGAGCACGCCCTTGTCGTTCTGCAGCCACACCAGGGTGTCCTGGGCGCTGCCGCCCGCGGCGCCGCCGTTGAAGATGCGCACCCGGACGTCGGAGGCCGCGGCCCGGCTGCCCTTGAGCCGGGCGGCCTGGGCGTCCTTGGCGGCCTTCTTCTTCTTTTTGACGTCCGTGAAGGACACGTCGTTGTTGATGGCGTCGAAGATCGGGGGAGCCGCGACCGGGTCGAGGATCACGGTCTTGTGGATGACACCGTCCGCCGGGTTGTCCTTCACCGGCACCGTCATGAAGGAGATGTTCTTCGGCGGGACCTTCTTCAGCTCCAGCGCTATGTCCTTGAGCGTGCTCACCGAGCCGATGCCCTTGTCGACGGTGAGCGCCTTGGTGGCCGCGTCCGCCAGGTCGAGCAGCTTGGTGGGGCTGCGCAGGGTGTCACTGGAGGACATCTTGCGCATCAGCGAGCCCATGAACTGCTGCTGCGCCTTGATGCGGTCGAGGTCACCATGGTTGCCGAAACTGTGCCGGGTACGGACGAAGGCCAGCGCCTGCTCGCCCTTCACGTTCGACGTTCCGGCGGGGAGGTTGAGGTGCGAGTCCGTGTCGTTCACCGCGTGCGCGAGGCACACGTCGACACCGCCCACCGCCGTGGTCAGCGTCTTGACCGCGTTGAAGTCGACCATCATGAAGTGCCCGGGCTTGATGCCGGTGACGGCCTGCACGGTCTTCATGGTGCAGCCCGGGTCGCGGCCCTCCTGGCCGAGGCTCGTGTTGAAGCGGTCCTGCGAGGTGCCCTGGATGATCTTCTTGCTGCCGTCCGGCTCGACGGTCTCGCAGTCGGGGATGTCCACGACCAGGTCACGCGGGATGCTCAGCGCGGTGGCGTTCGTACGGTCCTTGGCGACGTGCAGCAGGATGTTGGTGTCCGCGTGGCCGACGCTGTTCTTGTCGCCGTAGCCCTCGTTGCCCTTGCCGGTGCGCCGGTCGGTGCCGATGATCAGGATGTTGAAGGCGCCGTCCTTGCTGAAGCCCTTCTCGGCCACGCTGCCGACGTCGGTCGTGTCGACGTTGCCTTCGAGGTGCTTCAGATAGAGGTAGCCCGCCGAGCCCACGGCGACCAGCACGAGCGCCATGCTCCCGCCGGTCCAGGCGAGTATCTTCTTCGCCTTCGACTTCTTCGGCTTCTGCGGGGGGCGCCGGCCACCGCGCCGTCCCTGCGGCTCCGGCTCGGGCTCGGCACCCCGGCGCCGGCGGGGCTGCTGCGGGACCTCCGCCTCGCGCTCCCGGGGCTCCCGGGGCGGCGCGTCGCCGCGCTGACGCGGAGGCGCGGCGCCGTTGTCACGGCGGGCGGATCTACGCGGACCGGGAACCGGCGATTGCGCTCCGGAAGGATTTAGTCGCAGTTCGTATTCGCCGGTGTTCGGATTGAGTACCCACTGGTCTGCGGGGTCGATGTTGTCCGCCCGCCCACGGCTTTGCGCGTCCACGGTTGTCCGAATCCTCCGTCGGGGCCACGCGGCGCCTTCCCCCTCGTAGGCGCTCGGGTCTCGGTGAATCGACGCACGGCCTCAGGGGCTGGACCTCGCGGCCGGGTGCATCGGATCGCTCACACTATCCGCCCAGTTCAGCGTTGGACGACGCGCGTGACAAATTCCACGTTTCACAACCGGGCAATCCCTCCCATAATCCTGAACAAAAGTTCGCCGTTTTGGCGGGCGCATTACTCACAGGCCGGATCTGCGGCCGTGTTCCCGTGAAAAGTCGGCACCGGAGAAGGGTCGTTCGTGGAGCCTTGCTGATGGGCATTACCGGTGTTTTCAGGCGAAGTGTCCTTGGCCACCGCGACGGGCCGGTCCGCCCGCAGCCGCGAGAAGAGGCGGCCGGCGTCCGGCTCCACGAGCTGGTCGCGATTGGAGTCGTAGACGTACGCCTCGCGGGGAACCGTCAGGAACTGCACATGTTCGGTGGGGATGTCACGCAGCCCGCGCACCAACTGGTACAAACCCCGCAGACTGGCCAGTTCCGGGTCCGTGGTGAGCGCCGAGGTCGCCGCGTCCAGCACCGGATAGAGCTTCACCGGGTTCAGCAGCACGTCGCTGCCGCGCACCTTGTCCACCAGGGCGCCGAGGAAGCGCTGCTGGCGCTCCATCCGGTCGGTGTCGCTGCCGTCGCCGAGGGTCTTGCGGACGCGTACGTAACCGAGCGCCTGCTCCCCGTCGAGGGTCACCGCGCCCGCGGGCAGCCTGAGCCCGGCCGCCTTGTCGTCGACGGGCTCCTTCAGACACAGCCGCACCCCGTCGACCGCGTCCACCATCTCCTTGAACCCGCTGAAGTCCACGACCATGTGATGGTCCACCCGGATGCCGGTCAGCTCCTCGACGGTACGGATCGTGCAGGCCGAACCACCCAGCTGGAAGGCGTGGTTGAGCATCGCGAACACCGGCTCGGTACGGGCGCCGTCCGCGCCCACGCACTCGGGGACGTGCACCATCAGGTCCCGGGGCAGCGAGACGGCGGTGGCGCTGCGCCGGTCGGCGGCCAGGTGCAGCAGGATCGTGGTGTCGGAGCGCGCGGTGCCCGTGTCGCGGCCGTACTTCCCGTTGTCCCCGGCCCGGGTGTCGGAGCCGATCAGCAGGATGTTCTGGGCGTCCTTCACCAGCGCGGTGGGCCGCTCGCGTTCGTAGCGGGCCAGCTCGCGGGCGGCCGCGTCGTCGGGGGTGATGTTGGAACTGAGCCGGTCGTAGACGGCCCAGCCCGCTCCGGCGGCCGCCAGCAGCAGCATGACCGAGCCCAGCGCCGTACCCCTGACCCACCGGCGCCTGCGCCGCCGGGCCAGCCCGTCACCGGTGGCCGAGGACCCGGGGCGGCCCGCAGCGGGGGGCCTGCCTGCGCTGTCGGGCACGTCAGGTCCACCCCGATCCATGGCGTACGAGCGTCACATCCCTCTGCTACGACCATGGCGGCGATACGGGCCCCGGGCCGCCCTTTGCTGCGCCGGACGGGTGAGGACGGCCCCGGCGGGTCAGTGGCGCGCTGCCGTGACCCGTTCGGCCTCGATGCGCTTGGCGAGGGCGTCGGCGTCCAGGCGGTCCAGGTTGCGGCACAGCACCACCGAACCGCCGGCGGCCAGCGGCGCGTACAGCCCCGCGCTCAGCCCGTCCCAGGTGTCGTACGGCAGCCCCGACAGCAGCCGGGAGCCCGGGCCGGTCAGGTCCAGCGCGGGCGCCGCCGCGCGGGCCCGCTCGACCACCTCGGCCGCGCCGAACTCCGCCCCGGCCACGATCAGCGCGGGCTCGTCCGGGTCCACGGGCGCGAACGGCGCGAACCGGTCGCCCTGGCCCGGTACTTCGGCCGCGTAGTCGAGGAAGCCCTCCGGGGGCTGCGGGAACCGGCCGCCCAGCGGGCGCAGCGCCATGGCCACCCGCTCGCCCCGGCACGCCCGCGCCGCCTCAAGGGAGTCCGGGCCGCTGACCACCACGTCGGCCGCGGCGGCGTTGCCGTCCATGTCGGCCACGGCGCCCACCGACGCGCAGGCCAGCAGCCACACGGCCGTCTGCCAGTGCGCGGGCAGCATGAGCGCCACCCGGTCGCCGGGTCCGGCGTTCAGCTCGCCCTGGAGCAGATTGGCGGTCTTGGCCACCCAGTTGGCGAAGGTGGCCACGGACAACTCGACGCGTTCGCCCGTGGCGTCGTCGTAGTACGTCACCAGGGGGCGGCCCGCGTCCGCGGCGAGCGCGGAACGCAGCAGGTCGGCGGGGGTGCGATCGGTGGCAGTCACCCGCGCAAGAGTACGCCGCGCCGGCCGGCCGGTGGGGCACACGGGCACGGCGGAGGCGCCCCGGCGGGCGTGGCACAAGGGTTGCCCGGCGGCCGGCGGTGGCAACCTCTACCCGAAGGGGAAGAGCGTGCCGTCGGGGGGCGGGTGGGGACGGCGGGTGCGGCCGGGGGAAGACCGCGCGCCGATCACGCGGAACACCGCGCGGCCACCCGGGGCACCGTCGCACGGTCTGCATACACTGGCCGGCCGAAACGAGACGTTTCGGCGGTCCCGGCAGGAAGCAGAGACGACAGGTGACAGAAGCGATTCTCCTGGTCGGAGGCAAGGGCACCCGGCTGCGACCGCTCACGGTGCACACGCCCAAGCCCATGGTCCCGGCGGCCGGGGTGCCGTTCCTCACCCACCAGCTGGCCCGGGCCAGAGCGGCGGGCGTCGAGCACATCGTCCTCGCCACGAGCTATCTCGCCGAGGTCTTCGAACCGTACTTCGGCGACGGCTCCGCCCTCGGCCTGCACATCGAGTACGTCACCGAGCGGGAGCCCCTCGGCACCGGAGGTGCCATCCGCAACGTGGCCGCCCGACTGCGCTCGGGGCCCGACGAGCCGGTACTCGTCTTCAACGGCGACATCCTCACCGGACTCGACATCCGGGCCCTGGTGGACACCCACGAGTCCACCGGCGCGGACGTCTCCCTGCACCTGACCAAGGTGACCGACCCGCGCGCGTACGGCCTGGTCCCCACCGACGACACCGGGCGCGTGCTGGCCTTCCTGGAGAAGCCGCAGACCCCCGAGGAGATCGTCACCGACCAGATCAACGCGGGCGCCTACGTCTTCCGCCGCTCGGTCATCGACGCGATCCCGGCGGGGCGCCCCGTCTCGGTCGAGCGCGAGACCTTCCCCGGACTGCTGGCCGCCGGGGCCCACCTCCAGGGCATGGTCGACTCCACCTACTGGCTCGACCTCGGCACCCCGGCCGCCTTCGTCCGCGGCTCGGCCGACCTCGTCCTGGGCCGCGCCCCCTCCCCGGCCGTCCCCGGCCGCCGGGGCGACCGCCTGATCCTCCCCACGGCCACGGTCGCCCCCGACGCCAAGCTGACCGGCGGCACGGTGGTGGGCGAGGGCGCGTTCGTCGCGGAAGGCGCGCGGGTCTCGGGCTCGGCGATCCTGCCGGGGGCGGTCGTGGAGGCGGGTGCCGTCATCTCCGACTCGCTCATCGGCGTCCGGGCCCGGGTGGGGGAGCGTTCCGTCCTCACCGGCGCGGTGGTCGGCGACGGCGCGGTGGTCGGCGCGGACAACGAACTCCGCGACGGGGTCCGGGTGTGGTGCGGGGCGCAGATCCCGGCGGGGGCGGTGCGGTTCTCGTCCGACATGTAGTCCGACACGTAGGGGGTGGGTGCGGGTTCGTCGTGGCTTGTCGCGCAGTTCCCCGCGCCCCTTCGTAGCGTGCCCCTTGCTTTACAGGCGCCCGATGTCCACTCGCGGCATCTTCGGCTTCCGCCGGGCCGGCGCGTTCCCGCTGAGCAGAATCAACCGAGCCGCCCGATGCCGCTGCCCCTGCGGGGCGTACGGCTCAAGCAGGCGCAGCATCTCCGTGTCGTCGGCGTCACGGTCCCCCGCCAGGGCCCAGCCGACGATACGGGGAAGGTGAAGATCCCCCACGGTCACCTCGTCAGCCGCACCATGACTGCGCTGCACCACCTCCGCCGAGGTCCAGGGCCCGATGCCGGGCACGACCTCCAGAAGGGCCCGCGCCTCGGCGGCAGGCAGGACCGTCGTCCGCTCCAGCCGCGCGGCGACCCGTACCGCGCGCAGAATCGTCGACGCGCGCTTGTCGTCGACGCCCGCCCGGTGCCACTCCCAGGAGGGGATCAGCGCCCAGGCACGGGGCGCGGGCATCACGTACAGGGGCCGCTCGCCCGTCCCGGCGGGACCCGGCGCCGGCTCCCCGAACCGGCACACCAGCAGCCGCCACGCCCGGTACGCCTCGTCGGTCGTGACCTTCTGCTCAAGCACCGAGGGGATCAGCGACTCCAGCACCAGTCCGGTGCGGGTCAGCCGCAGTCCGGGCCGCCGGTGCCGTGCCAGGGCCACGATCCGGTGCCGGGGCTCGAACGCCCCGGGGTCGTCGGCGGCGCCCAGCAGCTCGGGCAGCCGGTCGAGCAGCCACTCCGCGCCCGGACCCCACGCCTCGCCGCACACCTCGCCGCCCCGCGCGGACACCCGCAGTGTGCCGGGCCCCGCGGGCGTACGGCAGGCCCGCCACACCGAGCCGTCGCGCGCCGCCCGGAACGTCGGATCGCCGGGCCCGCGCCGCAGCGGCCCGAGCACGAGACCGAGGTCGAGGGGCCCCTCCGGCGCCCATGAACGGGTGCGGGGCGCGCTCGCCTGCCGGGGCACCGGGGCGGACACGGTGCCCTCCCCGCCGCGCACGGTCGTACGCGTAACGGGCCGGGGAGCGAAACGTCCTGCCACGGATGAGGTCCTAGGGATGCGGGAGGTGCGGGGGCTGCCCTACGAGACTAGGCCCCCGCCCCCTTTCAGCGGACCTCGATGAACGCGCCCGCGTCACGCGCCGGGCGCGGTGCCGGGTCCTGGGCGGGGTGGCCGACGGCGACGGCGCCCATCGGGGACCAGTCGGCCGGCAGGTCCAGTACCTCGCGCACGACGTCCCGGCAGAACATGGTGGACGACACCCAGGCCGAGCCCAGCCGCTCCCCGGCCAGCGCGACCAGCAGGTTCTGCACGCCCGCGCCCATGGCGACCACGAACATCTCCCGCTCGGCACCGTCGCGCCGCGCGTCGCCGTAGGTGTGCGAGCCGTCCATGACGAGGCAGGGCACGACCAGGTACGGCGCGTTGCGCAGCACGTCGCCCCGGCGGACGCGCTTGGCGATGGACTCCTCGCTCTTGCCGTCCCGGCGCAGGTCCGCGATCCAGGCGTCCCGCATCGCGTCGAGCAGCCGCAGCCGGGACTCGGCCGATTCCAGCAGCACGAACCGCCACGGCGTGGTGTGGTGCGGCGCGGGCGCGGTCACGGCGGCGGCCACCGCGCGGCGGACGGCGCCCGGGTCCACCGGCTCGTCGGTGAAGGCCCGTACCGTGCGCCGCTGGGTCACCGCCTCGCGGACCGCCTCGGAGGTGCCGAGCCGGAACATGTCGTCGCGCGCGGAGCGCACCAGCGCCCGCGCACCTCCGCCGGCCTCGCCGCCCTCGCCGTCTTCGTCACCTTCATCCGGGCCGGTCACCACGTGCGGCAGGCCGCGCAGTACGGCCACCGGGCGCCCGGCGGACTTGCCCTTGACCAGGTCGCCCGCCGCCGCGAGTTCGTCGGCGGTGGCGACGACGGTGGCGGAGAGCGGGTTGCCGTGCGCGTCGGTGCCGCCGCGCAGGTCGTCCAGGACCCGCACCCCGGCGGCGCCGATCGCCACGTCGGTCAGGCCCGCGCGCCACGGCCGCCCGAAGGTGTCGGTGACGACCACGCCCACGCCGACGCCGAGCGCGTCGCGCAGGCCCTCACGGATCGCGCGCGCGGAGGCGTCCGGGTCCTCCGGGAGGAGGAGGACTGTGCCCCCGGGCGTGTTGGACGCGTCCACCCCGGCGGCGGCCATGACGAGGCCCTGCCGGTTCTCCACGATGCGCAGCGGACCGCGCCGGGCCACCACCCGGACCGTCTCGGCGTCGATCGCGGCCTCACGGTCGGCGGCCTGGAGGATCCGGCCCTCGGCCTTGGACACGATCTTGGAGGTGACGAGCAGGACGTCCCCGTCGGCGAGCCCCGGTTCGGCGGCCGCGATCAGCTTGGCCAGGTCGTCGCCCGGCGCCACCTCGGGCAGCCCGTCGGGGGCCCAGACGCGGTACTCGCTCGTGGTCACGCGGCCCGCACCTCCTCGGCCAGCGCCAGCGCCTCGCGCGCCATGGCGGCGGCCGCGTCCTCGTCGGTCATCATCAGCGGTACGGCCCGGCAGCGGATGCCGTCCGCCTCCACCCGCCCGACCGCGCCGGCGTCGACGGTGTCGACCAGCCAGCCGTCCAGGAGGCCGGAGCCGTAGTGCGCGGCCACGGCGGCGGCGGTGGACTCCACGCCGACCGCCGCGAGCACCTTGTCGGCCATCCCGCGCACGGGCGCGTCCCCGACGATGGGGGAGAGCCCCACCACCGGCACGCCCGCCTCGGCGATGGCCTCGCGGATGCCGGGCACGGCGAGGATCGTGCCCACGGACACGACGGGGTTGGACGGCGGGAAGAGGATGACGTCGGCCTCGGCGATGGCCTCCAGGACGCCGGGCGCGGGCTTGGACTGCTCGGCGCCGACCGGTACGACGGCCTCGGCGGGTACGGAGGCGCGCAGCCGCACCCAGTACTCCTGGAAGTGGACGGCCTTGCGCTCGCCCTCGATCTCCACGGCCACGTGGGTCTCCACGCGGTCGTCGGTCATCGGGATCAGCTTCACGCCGGGCTGCCAGCGGGCGCACAGCGCCTCGGTGACGGCGCTCAGCGCAAACCCGGCGTCCAGCATCTGCGTCCGCACGATGTGGGTGGCGAAGTCCCGGTCGCCCAGGCCGAACCAGCCCGGTCCCGCGCCGTAGGCCGCGAGCTCCTCCTTGACCCGGAAGCTCTCGTCCTCCCGGCCCCAGCCCTGCTCCTCGTTGATGCCGCCGCCGAGCGTGTACATCACGGTGTCGAGGTCCGGACAGACCTTCAGACCGAAGAGATGGATGTCGTCGCCGGTGTTGCCGATGACCGTGATGTCCGCGTCCGGGGCGGCCTTCTTGAGACCGCGCAGAAACCGGGCACCGCCGATGCCGCCTGCCAGAACCACAATGCGCATGGCCACAGTCTGTCAGCCGCCGCGGACGCTCAGCGGGGGGAGTGGCTCACACCTGGCTCACACCACCGCCGGGCACGGCTCGGCGCGGAGCTCGCCGTGCGCTTCCCCGTGCGCCGACGCGTGCATCGGCATCGCGGTGAGGCCCGGGTAGTAGATGTGCAGGCTGACCGCGGGCTCCAGGGAGTCGTTGACCACCTCGTGCACGTACCCGGGAGCGAAGACCCGCTGGGCCCCGGCCGTCAGCGCGCGCGTGCCGCGCTCGGTGCGCTCGGTCAGGCCGCCCTCCAGGACGGTGAGGACACCGGAGGAGCGGCCGTGGTCGTGGAGCCCGCTGCCCTGGCCCGGCACCCAGGACAGGAGCCAGACCTCGTAACCGGGTCCGGTGCGCAGCCGGTGGTACCAGCGGGTGGTGGCGTCGTAGCGGACCAGGTGGGCCCACTGGGCGCGGTCGGCGGCGACGGCGCGGGCCAGCCCGGCGAACTCGGCGACGGTCACCGGGTGTTCACGGGGCGGCTGGAGCAGATGGGGTACTTCGAGGATGTCGCCGGCGATCTGGAGGTCGTTGTCGCTGTTCATCGGGGTGCTGTGGTCCCTCGGAAGAGGAGTGGGGGGCGGAAGGTTCACGCGGGGGCCGCCCGGATCGCGGGCGTGCGGGGTGTCCTGGAACAGGTGTCAGGACCGGGAGGTGCGACCGGGCCGGGATGGGTCCGGTGTCAGCTGGAGCGCGGTGGGCTCAACAGCTGGGACAACAGCAACAGCTCCGGCGGACGAGGGCAGCACCGAAGGACCCGGCGGTGCGGGTCGAGGTGAGCGCCAAGTTCGCGAGCATGCCCACTAGGACAGCGGCTCACACCAGCGGTGTCAACTCGATGCCCGGTATGTGGGACATGTTTCACCTCATCCGGTTCATCTGTGAGGTGAAAGGTTTGTTCATCCGATGGCCGGGACACATGGGGCACATCCGGGTGCTCGGGCGCGGGCCGCGTGCCACGCCACGCGGAACGGGGACGAACACGAGGGCGTCTCTCCTCGTACAGAGATGGTGCGAGGTCCGCCGTCCCTCCGGGCCCGCATGCGTGTCAAGGTTTATGGCGATTTGAACACTTAACGCACGGCCTTGGTTCCGCAGAGTGAATAACGGGCTCAATAGCAGATCTCGGCTTGACTCGCCCGGAGCAGCACACTTGTAATTTCACTCGTGTCGTTCAGCCGGACGGTTACGGCTACGCACGGGGACGCGAAAGACGGACGAGGGGCGCACATGACCGAGCTGGTGCAGCAACTGCTGGTCGACGACGCGGACGAGGAGCTCGGCTGGCAGGAGCGCGCGCTGTGCGCCCAGACCGACCCCGAGTCCTTCTTCCCCGAGAAGGGCGGCTCCACGAGAGAGGCCAAGAAGGTCTGCCTCGCGTGCGAGGTCCGCTCCGAATGCCTCGAATACGCCCTCGCCAACGATGAACGTTTCGGCATCTGGGGCGGCCTGTCCGAGCGCGAGCGGCGCCGCCTGAAGAAGGCCGCCGTCTGACCGACTCCCGATCACTTCCCGGCCGTTGACGACCAGACGGTGGGAGAAGTTCCGTGCATAAGGGGCGAACGGCCCGTCGCCGGTGGGTTATCCACAGGCGGCGGGCCGTCGTCATGGGCAGCCGATAGTGTGGTCGCTCGTCCGAGACGCCCCGCCCCGCACCAGGGGCGCACGCGTCCACCGCAGTCCATCGAACCGGGGCCCGTACCTCGATGTCCGTGCACAGCCATACGGCAGCCCAACACGACGCTGCCACCCCTGAGTTCCCGCGTCATGTGGTGACCGCCGTCCTCGTCACCCACGACGGCGCCCGCTGGCTGCCCGACGCCCTCGCCGGGCTGATCGGCCAGGAGCGCCCCGTGCAGTACGCGGTGGCGGCCGACACCGGCAGCGCGGACGACTCCGCCCAGCTGGTCGCCGAGGCGCTCGGCGACGCCAACGTCCTGCACCTCGCCCGCCGCACCGGCTTCGGCGCGGCCGTCGAGGAGGCGGACCGGCACGCGCCCGTCCTCACCGCCGACGACCTGCCCCACCTCCGCGGCCTCGGCGGCTGGAACCCGCCGGGCGGCGCCTGGGGCGACGACGCCTACGACCGGCCCGGCCCCTCGCACGGCGAACCCGTCCAGTGGCTCTGGCTGCTGCACGACGACTGCGCCCCCGAGCCCGACGCGCTCGCCCAGCTGCTGCGCGTCGTGGACAACGAACTCGAACTCGGCCGCGACGACGTGGCGATCGTCGGCCCCAAGCTCCGCGGCTGGTACGACCGCAGGCAGCTCCTGGAGGTCGGCGTCTCCATCGCCAACTCCGGCCGCCGCTGGACCGGCCTGGACCGCCGCGAGCAGGACCAGGGCCAGCACGACCACGTGCGCCCCGTCCTGTCCGTCTCCACCGCCGGCATGCTCGTGCGCCGCGACGTCTTCGAGGAACTCGGCGGCTTCGACCGCCGGCTGCCCCTCATGCGCGACGACGTGGACCTGTGCTGGCGCGCCCACCTGGCCGGCCACCGCGTCCTGATCGCCCCCGACGCGGTCGTCCGGCACGCCGAGGCCGCCTCCCGCGAGCGCCGCGCGGTGGACTGCGCGGGCCGCACCGCCGCCTCCCCGCACAAGGTCGACAAGGCGGGCGCGGTCCACACCCTGCTCGTCAACACCCGCACCGCCGCCCTGCCCTGGGTGCTGCTGCGGCTCGTCCTCGGCACCCTCCTGCGCACCCTCGCCTACCTCGTCGGCAAGGTGCCGGGACAGGCCGTGGACGAGATCCGGGGTCTGCTCGGCACCCTGCTGCGCCCCGAGCGCATCCTCGCCGCCCGCAAACGACGCGGCCGCGCGCTCGTCGGCAAGGACGAACTCCGCCCGCTCTTCCCGCCGCCCGGCGCGACGATCCGGGTCACCATCGAACAGGTCGCGGCCAACTTCTCCACCGGCTCCGAGTCCGACACCACCCCCGTCGGACGGCACGGCGGCGGCGGTGACACCGGAAGCGACGAGGAGTTCTTCGAGGTCGAGCGGTACGCCCGGCTCAAGCGCATCGCCCGCAACCCCGGCCCGGTGCTCTTCCTCGGCCTGCTGCTGATCTCCCTCGTCGCCTGCCGCGCCCTGCTCGGCGGCGGCGCCCTCGCGGGCGGAGCCCTGCTGCCCGTCCCGGCCGGCGCGAGCGACCTGTGGGCCTCCTACGGCGCCGCCTGGCACCCGGCGGGGGCGGGCGGCACCCCCGCCGCACCGCCGTACCTCGCGGCCCTCGCCTCACTGGCCTCCCTGCTCCTCGGCTCCACCGGCCTCGCCGTCACCGTGCTGCTGGTCGGCTCGGTGCCGCTCGCGGGCTTCACCGCCTACTTCGCCTCCCGGCCCCTGGTCGACTCCCGGCTGCTGCGCGCCTGGGCGGCCATCGCCTACGCCTTCCTGCCCGCCGTCACCGGCGCCCTCGCGGGCGGCCGCATCGGCACCGCCGTCCTCGCCGTGCTGCTGCCGCTCCTCGCGCGCGCCGGCGTCGCCGCCGGCGGCCTCGCCAACGGCTCCGGTACGCGCGGCAGCTGGCGCGCCACCTGGGCGTACGCGCTGCTGCTCACCATCACCACGGCCTTCACCCCCATCGTCTGGCCCGCCGCCCTGGTGCTCGGCGTCGGCGTACTGGTGCTGCGCCGCTCGGACCTGATGGCCTCCCTGCTGCGCCTCGTCGTCCAGCTCGGCACCCCGCTGCTGGTCCTCGCCCCCTGGTCGCTGACCCTGCTCCCGGCGAACTTCTTCGGCGAGGCGGGACTGGACTACGGCGCCTCGGCGGCCTCGGCGTCCGACCTGCTCGGCACCAGCCCCGGCGGCCCCGGCACCGTGTCCGGCCTGATGCTCATCGGCATCGTCCTGGCCGCGCTCGCCGCCCTGCTGCGCTCCGAGCGGCAGCTGGGCATCCGTACCGCGTGGGCCGTCGCCCTGACCGGCTTCGTCCTCGCCGTCCTGTCCAACCGCACCGCCTGGGCCGGACCCGCCACCCTCGTCTACGGCCTCGCACTGCTCGCCGCCGCCGCGCTCGGCGCCGACGGGGCACGCGCGCGGGTGGCCGAGCAGAGCTTCGGCTGGCGCCAGCCGGTCGCCGCGCTGATCGCCCTCGCCTCGGTGGTGGGCCCGCTCGTGGCCGCCGTGAGCTGGATGATCGGCGGCGCCGACGGCCCGCTGGAGCGCCGCGACCCGGCCCAGGTCCCCGCGTTCGTCGCCGAGGACGCCTCCACCCGCGACCAGGCCCGCACGCTCGTCCTGGACAGCGACTCCACCGCCCAGGTGCGCTACAGCCTCGTCCGGGGCGCGGGCGCCCGCATCGGCGACGGCGAGTTCACCGCCGCCGACGGGGCGAACACCCGCCTGGACAAGATCGTCGCCAACCTGGTCGCGGGCTCCGGCGCCGACCAGGCCGGACAGCTCGGCGGCTTCGCCGTGCGCTACGTCCTCGTCCACCAGGGCGCGCCCCGCCAGATCAGCCGCGTCCTGGACGCCACCCCGGGCCTGAGCCGCCTCAGCCAGCAGAACGGCAGCGGGCTGTGGCGCGTCAACGCCGAGGTCTCCCGCGCCGCCATCGTGGACCGCGGCGGCTCCGGCACGCCCAGGTCCGTCGCCGCGGGCCCGGTGGAGATCCACACCACCGTTCCCAGTGGCGCCGACGGCCGCGTCCTCCGGCTCGCCGACACCGCCGCAGAGGGCTGGACCGCCACCCTGGACGGCAAGCCGCTCACCCGCACCACGGTCGACGGCTGGGCCCAGGGCTTCCAGCTCCCCGCCGCCGGCGGCAAGCTGGACGTCACCTTCGACGCCCCCTTCACCCACACCCTGTGGCTGTGGGCCCAGGGCGCGCTCGCCGTCGTCCTCGTGGTCCTCGCCCTGCCCGGCCGCCGCCGCGACGTCGACGACGACCTCCCCGAGGAGGACGTGGTCACCGCCGACGACCTCGCGGGCGACGGCCGCCGCGCCCGCCGGCTGCGCGCCCAGGCCGAGGAACAGGCCGCGCGTGAAGCGGCGCTGCGGGAGCAGGAGGCCCCCGAAGCGGGCGCCGAGGACCCGGACTTCCCCGAGAGCCCCGGCCAGGACTTCCCCGACGGCCGCCACGAGGACTTCCCCGAGGGCGACTTCCCGCAGGAACTCCCCGAGGGCGCCGTCCCGCACCAGCAGAACTACGCCGAGTGGGACGCCCCCGCCTACGCGGAGGCCGAGTACACCGAGTCCGAGTACACCGAGGGCGAGTACGCGGCCTACCCGGCCGACCAGAACCCGTACCCGTACCAGGCCCCCTACCAGGACGCCTACGGCAACGCCCCCTACCAGCCCGGCCAGGCGAACGCGTACGACCCGTACGGCTACGGCGACCAGGCCGCCCAGCAGCAGCCCTACGACCCGGCGGCCCACCCGCACGGCTACGACCCCGCCCAGCAGCCCTACGGCACCGGCGACGAGCGCCATGACGGGAGCCAGCAGTGAACCGCACCACCCTGTCCCTCCTGGCCTGCGCCACCGCGCTGGCCGCGGTCACCGCCTACGCCACGTTCGACCCGCCCCCGGCGTCCGGCGCGAGCGGGGCGAAGGCGGCCGCCGAACTGCCCGTGCAGCGCACCGGGCTGCTCTGCCCGGCGCCCAGCTTCTCCGACATCGCCGACACGTCGTACACGTCGTTCACGCCCGTCACCAAGGGCACCGACGGCAGCGGCAGCGCCACCCTCCAGGGCGCCACCGAGGAGACCCCCGACGGCTCCGGCGCCAAGAAGGGCGGCAAGGGCGCCCAGGCCGTCGAGCCGCCCCTCAAGCCCAAGGTGCCCGGCACCCCGGCCACCGGCGACACCTCGGGCGCCGACGCCCCGGCGTTCATCGGCACCGCCGACGGCAAGTACGCGCCCGGCTGGACCGTCCAGGAGACGACCGAGATCGCCGCGGGCACCGGCAGCGGCCTCCAGGGCGTCACCTGCACGCCCGCCGACACCGACTTCTGGTTCCCCGGCGCGAGCACGGCCGCGGGCCGCACCGACTATGTGCACCTGACCAACCCGGACGACTCCGCCGCCGTCGTGGACATCAAGCTCTACGGCAAGGACGGCGCGATCAAGTCGGAGGTCGCCGACGGCATCACCGTCAAACCGCACGCGAGCGAACCGGTGCTGCTGTCCACCCTCACCGACGAGAAGGAGGCCGACCTGACCGTGCACGTCACCGTGCGCAGCGGCCGCGTCGGCGCCGCCGTCCAGGCCCAGGACGACACCGGGGGCGGCGACTGGCTCGCCGCGGCCGCCGACCCGGCGGGCAGCCTGGTCCTGCCCGGCATCCCCAAGGACGCCACCGACGTGCGCCTGGTCGCCTTCACCCCCGGCGACGACGACGCCGACCTGAAGATCCGCCTGGCCTCCTCGGGCGGCACCATCACCCCGGCCGGTAACGAGACCCTGCACGTCAAGTCCGGCATGACCACCTCCGCCGACCTCGGCGCCGTCACCCGGGGCGAGGCGGGCTCGCTGATCCTCACCCCCGCCGACGGCTCCGTGCCCGTGGTCGCCGCGCTGCGCGTCGTACGCGGCACGGGCGCCAAGCGGGAGACGGCGTACATTCCCGCGACCGCCCCCGTCGGCCGCCGCGCGACCTCGGCCGACAACAGCGGCAAGGGCACCACCCTGTCCCTGACCGCGCCCACCGCCGACGCCACCGTCAAGGTCACCGCCTCGGCGGGCAGCGAGGGCGGCAGCCCGGCCACCAAGACCTTCACCATCAAGGCCGGCACCACCCAGAACGTGGCCGCCCCGGTCCCCTCGGGCCTCAGCGGCACCTACGCGCTCACGGTGGAGCCCGTCTCCGGAGGCCCGGTGTACGGCGCGCGCACCCTGTCGGCGACCGAGGAGGGCGTGCCCGGCTTCACCGTCCAGACGCTGCCGAGCGACCGCGGACTGGTGGCCGTACCGCAGGCGGAACAGGACCTGGCGATCCTTCAGAAGTAGCGCGCCGCAGGGAAGTTCACACGGAAGGGCCGGGTCGCGCGCGCGTGACCCGGCCCTTCCGCGGTCTCGCGTCAGTCCTCGCCGTACCGGGGGTCGACCGTCTCCGGGGTGAGCCCGAGCAGCTCGGCCACCTGCTCCACCACGACCTCGTGCACCAGCGTGGCCCGCTCCTCGCGGCCCTTGGTGCGGATCTCCACCGGCCGCCGGTACACCACGACCCGCGCCCGCCGGCCCTCCCGCGCGGGGATGATCCCGCCGAGCGGCACGGCCTCGTCGGCCCACGCGTCGCCCGTGCCCTCCAGCCGGGGCACCTCGAGCACCAGGAAGTCGACGTCGGTCAGCTGCGGCCACCGCCGCTCCAGCCGGTCCACGGAGTCCTGCACCAGATCCCGGAACACATCGCCGCGGCTCGCGGCCAGCGGCACCTGGGGCGGGGCGATCGGCCCCCGCATGCCCCGCCCGTGACGATCACGGCGGCGGGGCCCGGGGCCTGCGGCACGGGGCGGTACGCGGTTGTCCATCACCGGTGAAGCGTAGTCCCCGCCCGCCCGCCGCGCCCGGCTCCACACGGCGTCCCGCGCCGGATGCCGATGTCCGGCAATGACCGAACCGGCCGGGCCAAGGCTCGTTTCCGTAACGCTCCAAGACCGGCGCACACCACGTGATGGACGATGTTTGTACCGACTCGTGACCGCTCGCACCCCGCCGGGGAATTGCGCGAACACCCGTCGCAGCAGGTCAACAGGGCTTGTCCGGAAGGGCGTGTGGGACGCTTCACGGCACGACACGGTGGAGTGACCTGGTGGAGAGTCGTCGCGGCCCGCTCAAGAGTGCGGTACCGTCCAACGTCGTGAGCCCTGTACGTCGCTGTTCGCGCACCGCCTGCGGCCGACCCGCCGTCGCGACGCTGACGTACGTCTACGCCGACTCGACCGCGGTCCTCGGCCCCCTCGCCACCTACGCCGAGCCCCACTGCTACGACCTGTGCGCCGAGCACTCCGAGCGCCTGACCGCTCCGCGCGGCTGGGAGGTCGTCCGCCTGCTCGACGGCTCGGCCCCCGCCCGCCCCAGCGGTGACGACCTGGAGGCCCTCGCCAACGCCGTGCGCGAGGCGGCCCGCCCCCAGGAGCGGGCCTCCGGAGCGGGCGGCGCGCGCACCGCGGACCCCATGGAGGTGGCCCGCCGGGGTCATCTGCGGGTCCTGCGCTCCCCGGACAACTGACGCGGCGTCCGCCCCTTCGCGTCCCCCTTGTGGTGTCCCGCGCCCGGCCGAATCCCCCGGGCGGGTAGTTTTGGGCACCCACAGGACTTTCGGGAGGCTGGGCCGTGACTGCTGATCTGTCGCAGATCGTGAAGGCGTACGACGTGCGCGGAGTGGTCCCGGACCAGTGGGACGAGTCCCTCGCCGCGCTCTTCGGCGCCGCCTTCGCCGAGGTGACCGACGCCCGCGCGATCGTCGTCGGCTACGACATGCGCCCCTCCTCGCCCGGCCTCACCCGCGCCTTCGCGCGCGGCGCGGCCGCCCGGGGCGTGGACGTCACCGAGATCGGCCTGTGCTCCACCGACCAGCTCTACTACGCCTCCGGCGCCCTCGGCCTGCCCGGCGCGATGTTCACCGCCTCGCACAACCCGGCGCGCTACAACGGCATCAAGATGTGCCGCGCGGGCGCCGCGCCGGTCGGCCAGGACACCGGGCTCGCCGAGATCCGCGAACTGGTCGAGCGGTGGCTGGAGTCGGGCGCCCCGGCACCGGCCGCCGTCCCCGGCACGCTCACCGCGCGCGACACGCTGGAGGACTACGCCGCCTACCTGCGCTCCCTGGTCGACCTGAGCGCGATCCGCCCGCTGAAGGTGGTCGTGGACGCGGGCAACGGCATGGGCGGCCACACCGTCCCGACCGTCCTCGCCGGGCTGCCGCTGACCGTGGTGCCGATGTACTTCGAGCTGGACGGCACCTTCCCGAACCACGAGGCCAACCCGCTGGACCCCGCCAACATCGTGGACCTGCGCAAGCGGGTCGTGCAGGAGGGCGCCGACCTCGGTCTCGCCTTCGACGGCGACGCCGACCGCTGCTTCGTCGTGGACGAGAACGGCGACCCGGTCTCCCCGTCCGCGATCACCGCGCTGGTCGCCGTGCGCGAGCTGGCCCGCAACGGCGGCTCGGGCACCGTCATCCACAACCTGATCACCTCGCGCACGGTCCCCGAGGTCGTCCGCGAGAACGGCGGCACCCCGGTCCGCACCCGCGTCGGCCACTCCTTCATCAAGGCCGAGATGGCCCGCTCCGGCGCGATCTTCGGCGGCGAGCACTCCGCGCACTACTACTTCAAGGACTTCTGGAACGCCGACACGGGCATGCTCGCCGCCCTGCACACCCTCGCCGCCCTCGGCGGCCAGGACGGCCCGCTGTCCGCCCTCGTCGCCGCGTACGACCGCTACGCGGGCTCCGGCGAGATCAACTCCACCGTCGCCGACCAGGCGGCCCGCCTCGCCGCGATCCGCGCCGCCTACGAAGGCCGCCCCGGCGTCACCCTCGACGACCTCGACGGCCTCACCGTCTCCACCGACGACTGGTGGTTCAACGTCCGCCCCTCCAACACCGAGCCCCTGCTCCGCCTGAACGCGGAGGCCAAGGACGCGGCCACCATGGAGAAGATCCGCGACGAGGCCCTGGCGCTCATCCGCGCCTGAGCCGACGGCGGCCCGGCCACGAGCCGTACGGCGCCATGTCGTACGGCGGTAATCTGACCAGCACATCCGTACATCCCGTACCGCCGCCCGAAGGGACACCCCATGGCGCTCGAAGCCGGCCTCCTGGAGATCCTGGCCTGCCCGGCCTGCCACTCCGCGCTCAAGGAGCAGGACCACGGGCAGGACTCCGAGCAGGGCACCGAGCTGGTCTGCACCGGCGAGGGCTGCGGCCTGGCGTACCCGGTGCGCGACGGCATCCCCGTCCTGCTCGTGGACGAGGCCCGCCGCCCGCTGTAGTACCGCCGGGCGCCGGAGCGGCACCGCGAACCGGTCCGCGCGCCCGACCACACCGACTGGATTCCCGGCGACCGGAGGCTGCCGCCCATGCTCGACGAATCGCTCCTGGACACTCCGGAGGGCCTCGCCGAGGCCGACCGCCGAGGGCTGCTGCGCGGGGCGGCGGAGGCCGGGGCCCGGGTCCGTACGGCCGCCCGGCACGCCGTCGAGGCCGGCGTCGGCACCCTCAGGCCGGACGGCCGCCCCCGCGCGGTCCTGATCGCCGGTCCCGGAGCCGCCGCCACCCACGCCGCCGACCTGCTCGGCACCCTGGCCGGACCCGGCAGCCCCGTCATCCGGCTCGCCCCGACCGGCGTGGCCCCCGCCCCCGGCGCCCTGCGCTGGGAACTGCCGGGCTGGGCCGGTTCCGTGGACCTGCTGCTGATCGCCACCCCGGACGGCGGCGAACCGAGCCTGTCCCTCCTGGCCGAGCAGGCCTACCGCCGAGGCTGCTCCGTCGTCGCCGTGGCCCCCTCCGGCACCCCGCTCAGCGAGGCGGTCGCCGGGGCGCACGGCCTCTTCGTA
Source organism: Streptomyces sp. NPDC005435 (assembly GCF_040703155.1). Taxonomy (NCBI): domain Bacteria; kingdom Bacillati; phylum Actinomycetota; class Actinomycetes; order Kitasatosporales; family Streptomycetaceae; genus Streptomyces; species Streptomyces sp. NPDC005435. Next base: position 7,939 of record NZ_JBEXEQ010000030.1, on the reverse strand, counting down.
CCGATGGCCACGTCCCCCTACGACCAGGAAGAACCCCTCGCCGGAGCCTCGCCCGGCGTCTTCTGGGCCCTGCTCACCCCGCTGCTCGCGCTGCTCGACCGCGTCGGCCTGCTCGCGGCGGACCCGGACGCCCTGGAGAAGGTCGCCGACCGCCTGGACCGCGTCGCCGAGCGCTGCGGCCCCGCCATCGTGACGTACGGCAACCCGGCGAAGACCCTGGCCGCCGAACTGGCCGACGCGCTCCCGGTCGTCTGGACCGAGGGCACCTCCGCCGGCCCGGCCGGACGCCGCTTCGCCGACGCCCTCGCCGAACTCGCCGGGCGCCCCGCCCTGGTCGCGGAACTCCCCGAGGCCCTCGCCGCGCACAGCGCCCTCCTCGCGGGCCCGCTGGCCGCGAGCGCCGACCCCGACGACTTCTTCCGCGACCGCGTGGAGGAGGCGCCCGCGCTGCACGCGCGCGTGGTGCTGCTCCGCGACCGCCCCCTCGGCGGTCTCACGGCCGCCCCCGCCGCCCGTGACCTGGCCCTCAGCCACGACACGCCGATCAGCGAACTGGAGCCGGAGGACGGCGCCGATCTGGAGACCCTCGCGGAACTGATCGCCGTCACGGATTTCGCCGCCGTTTACCTGGCGCTCGCCTCCGCCGCCTGACCTTGCTCCCGGACCGCCCGCCCCCGCGAGGGCCGGCGGTCCGGCCCGCGCCCATCCCCGGCACCGGCCGCGCAGCGCACGTACGGAGACAGAGAGACACATGGACCGCCTCGACAACACCGTCCGCCCCTACGCGTGGGGCTCGCCCACCGCCATCCCGCGCCTGCTGGGCACCGAGCCGACCGGCGAGCCGCAGGCCGAGATGTGGATGGGCGCCCACCCCGGCGCCCCCTCGCGCACCCCGCGCGGCCCGCTCACCGAGGTCATCGCCGCCGACCCCGAGCGCGAACTCGGCGCGGCCGCGGTCGCGAAGTTCGGCCCCCGGCTGCCGTTCCTGCTCAAGATCCTCGCCGCCGGGGCCCCGCTCTCCCTCCAGGTCCACCCCGACCTCGCCCAGGCGCGGGAGGGCTACGCCGACGAGGAGCGCCGGGGCATCCCGGTGGACGCCCCGGAGCGCAACTACAAGGACGCCAACCACAAGCCCGAGCTGATCTGCGCGCTCACCGAGTTCGACGGCCTGTGCGGCTTCCGCCCCGCCGCCGAGGCCGCCGCGCTGCTCGAAGGGCTCGGCGTCGACTCCCTCAAGCCCTACGCCGACGCGCTGCGCGCCCGCCCCGAGGACGCCGCCCTGCGCGAGGTCCTCACCGCGATCCTCACCGCCGACCGCGCGGACATGGCCCGCACCGTCGCCGAGGCGAGCGCCGCCTTCACCCGCCTCGGCGGCCCCTACACCCCGTACGCCGGCATAGCCCGGCACTACGCGGGCGACCCCGGTGTCATCGCCGCCCTGCTGCTCCACCATGTCCGGCTCCAGCCCGGCGAGGCCCTGTTCCTCGGCGCGGGTATCCCGCACGCCTACCTCGACGGCCTGGGCGTGGAGATCATGGCCAACTCGGACAACGTCCTGCGCTGCGGCCTGACCCCCAAGCACGTCGACGTCCCCGAACTCCTGCGGATCGTCCGGTTCGCGTCGGGCGACCCGGGCGTCCTGCGCCCCGAGGCCTCGCCGGAGGGGGAGGAGGTCTACGAGACCCCGATCGACGAGTTCCGGCTCTCCCGCCTCGTCCTGCCCGAGGGCGGCACCGTCCGCGACCTGACCCGTGGCACCCCGCAGATCCTGCTGTGCACGGCGGGCACCGTCCGCGCGGGCGAGCACGAGCTGCTCCCCGGCCAGTCGGTCTACGTCCCCGCAGGTGAGCGCGTCGAGCTGGCCGGAACCGGCACCGTCTTCCGTGCCACTGTGATCGTATGACCGGGCCTGTGGACAGCTGACGCCCCGCCACCCCGGTGGGCTGCAACAATGTCCCACCGGCAAAGCACCGGCAAAGACGGGTACACGCCGAGACGGCGTAGACGTACGACAGTGAAGGGACACGCGGACACATGAGCGCGTCAGGCGGTACGAAGGCGATCGTGGCGGCACTCGGTGCCAACCTCGCGATCGCGGTCGCGAAATTCGTGGCGTTCGCGTTCAGCGGCTCCTCGTCGATGCTCGCCGAGGGCGTGCACTCGGTCGCCGACTCCGGCAACCAGTTCCTGCTGCTCATCGGCGGCAAGAAGGCCCAGCGCGAAGCCACCCCGCAACACCCCTTCGGCTACGGCCGCGAGCGCTACATCTACGCCTTCCTCGTCTCCATCGTCCTCTTCTCCATCGGCGGCATGTTCGCCATCTACGAGGGCTACGAGAAGATCAGCCACCCCCACCCGGTCGAGCACTGGTACTGGCCGGTCGGCGTCCTGGTCTTCGCGATCATCGCCGAGGGCTTCTCCTTCCGCACCGCCATCAAGGAGTCCAACGAGCTGCGCGGCAAGCTCTCCTGGGCCCAGTTCATCCGCCGCGCCAAGGCCCCCGAGCTGCCGGTCGTCCTGCTGGAGGACTTCGGCGCGCTCATCGGTCTGGTCCTCGCCCTCGTCGGCGTCGGCCTCGCCCTCCTCACCGGCGACGGCGTCTGGGACGGCATCGGCACCATCTGCATCGGTGTCCTGCTCGTCCTGATCGCCCTCGTCCTCGCCGCCGAGACCAAGTCCCTGCTGCTCGGCGAGGCCGCGGGCATCGAGGACGTCAAGAAGATCGAGGCCGCCATCGTCGACGGCGACACCGTCACCGGCGTCATCCACATGCGCACCCTCCACCTCGGCCCCGAGGAACTGCTCGTCGCCGCCAAGATCGCCGTCGAGCACGATGACACGGCCACCGAGGTCGCTCACGCCATCAACGCCGCCGAGGCCCGCATCCGCGAGGCCGTCCCGATCGCCCGCGTCATCTACCTGGAGCCCGACATCTACAGCGAGGCCGAGGCCGCCAAGGGCCCGGACCCCAAGGCCACCCCGGGCGGCCCGACCCCCCACCCGGCCGACCACTGAGCCACTGCTCAGGCCACCCGGTCACCTCGTCCGACGGGGCCCGCCCACACCCGGGCGGGCCCCGTCCGGCGTACCGGACACCCCGCCGGCCCGAGAGGCGGACTGGGGCAGCCCCCATCTCCGGTGTTAGCTTGGGACGGAGCCAGACGTCGCTGCTGATGGCGGTCGGGCGGTCCGGGGACGGATCGTCCGAGGGAGAGAGGGCCTCCGACGGACTGCGCTGCGCGCACCCGGGCACGCCCGTGTCCTCTTTTCGGGCACCCTTGTGCCCATCGCCGCGCAGACCAGCCCCACCCACCTCGCCCCAACTCCGAGGAGCAGCCCGCAATGACGACTGTCGACAACCGACAGGACTTCAAGGTCGCCGACCTCTCCCTGGCCGAGTTCGGCCGCAAGGAGATCACCCTCGCCGAGCACGAGATGCCCGGCCTGATGGCGATCCGCAAGGAGTACGCCGAGGCCCAGCCCCTGGCCGGCGCCCGCGTCACCGGCTCCCTGCACATGACCGTGCAGACCGCCGTGCTCATCGAGACCCTGGTCGCCCTGGGCGCCGAGGTCCGCTGGGCCTCCTGCAACATCTTCTCCACCCAGGACCACGCGGCCGCCGCCATCGCCGTCGGCCCGAACGGCACGCCCGAGAACCCGCAGGGCGTCCCGGTCTTCGCCTGGAAGGGCGAGACCCTGGAGGAGTACTGGTGGTGCACCGAGCAGGCGCTGACCTGGCCGAACAGCCCCACCGGCGGCCCGAACATGATCCTGGACGACGGCGGTGACGCCACCCTCCTCGTCCACAAGGGCGTCGAGTACGAGAAGGACGGCAAGGTCCCCTCGCCCGACACCGCCGAGTCCGACGAGCACCGCGTCATCCTCGAACTGCTCAACCGCACCATCACCGACGGCTCCCAGAAGTGGACCCTCCTGGCCTCCGAGATCCGTGGCGTCACGGAGGAGACCACGACGGGCGTCCACCGCCTGTACGAGATGCAGCGCGACGGCGACCTGCTCTTCCCGGCGATCAACGTGAACGACGCCGTCACCAAGTCGAAGTTCGACAACAAGTACGGCTGCCGCCACTCCCTGATCGACGGCATCAACCGCGCCACCGACGTCCTCATCGGCGGCAAGACCGCCGTCGTCTGCGGCTACGGCGACGTCGGCAAGGGATGCGCCGAGTCCCTGCGCGGCCAGGGCGCCCGCGTGATCATCACCGAGATCGACCCGATTTGCGCGCTCCAGGCGGCCATGGACGGCTACCAGGTCACGACCCTCGACGAGGTCGTCGACAAGGCCGACATCTTCGTCACCACGACGGGCAACAAGGACATCATCATGGCCGCCGACATGGCCAAGATGAAGCACCAGGCCATCGTCGGCAACATCGGCCACTTCGACAACGAGATCGACATGGCCGGCCTCGCCAAGATCCCCGGCATCGTCAAGGACGAGGTCAAGCCGCAGGTCCACACCTGGACCTTCCCCGACGGCAAGGTGATCATCGTCCTGTCCGAGGGCCGCCTGCTGAACCTGGGCAACGCCACCGGTCACCCGTCGTTCGTGATGTCCAACTCCTTCGCGGACCAGACCCTGGCCCAGATCGAGCTGTTCACCAAGCCCGACGAGTACCCGACCGGCGTCTACGTGCTCCCCAAGCACCTGGACGAGAAGGTCGCCCGCCTCCACCTGGACTCGCTCGGCGTCAAGCTCACCAAGCTGCGCCCGGAGCAGGCCGCGTACATCGGTGTCGAGGTCGACGGTCCCTTCAAGTCGGACCACTACCGCTACTGAGCGACCTGGGCAGGCCCCCGCACCCCCGTGCCGGGGGCCTGCCCTGCTCCGGCCGACCGTCGGCCCACCGGCCGCACCGTCAGCCCGTCAGACCCCAGGACCCGTCATGCCGCGTGGCCGCTATTCGCTTCACGATCCGCACGACCACACCCCTCTCGCGGAAGAACACTTCCACTGCGCCCCCGGCCCCTCCGGCTGGCGCTACGTCTCGCAGCTGACCACCCCCGACGGTGATCACAGCGGCTCCGTCGACCTCGCCCTGGACGACCTCGGCCGCCCCCTGCGCCTCGAAATCCACGCGGGCGACTGGCAGGTACGCGGCGCCGCGCTCGACGGCATCTCCTGGGTCCGCACGGACCCCACCGGGACTCAGGCCACCGAAGGCAATGTGCGCGCCCACGCCTTCACCGGCACGTCCCCCGCGTTCCTCGTCGCCACCGCTCGTCTGCTGCGCCTCACCCCCTCGCCCTCGGCCACCCGCGTACGCCTCGTCGCCCTCACCGACCCGGTGCTCGCCCCCCGCACCGTGGACCAGTCCTGGGCCTTGGTCGACAGAGAAACACACGCCACTGACAACGGCCCCCTGATCGTGGACGAATACCAGGTCACAGCCCTGGACACCGGCGAGGTGCACACCGTCCACCTCGCCGGGGACGTGGTCCTGTCCGCCCCAGGCGTCGAGCTGGAAGACCTCAAGTCCCCGCCGTCGACGTTCGGCTGAGAACCGGGGCGGCCGCTCACGCCGGAGGCACGAACCCCGTCGGCCGGGAACCGGAATCCGGCGCCTTCTCCACGGGCGGCTGCTCCACCGCGGCCTCGTACACCCGAGCCCCGCCCGGCGCGGCCCAGCCACCACCGCTCGGCGCATCCCCGCCGGTCACCGCCGCATGAGCCGCACCGTCCGTCCGCACCGCGGCCTGACGGGCCTGCCGCTCCTGGACCACGGCGGCCAGGAAGAGAGCCGGAGGCATGTCCTGCGGCACCGCCGTCCCCGTACGCCCCGCGAGATCGGCCGCGAGCCGCCCGGCCATCGTCGCCGAGACCCGCGGATCCAGCTGGCGCATCCGCCCCAGGTACTGCCGGACGGCGAGCCAGAGACCGTCCGGCACCGCCGACAGATCCAGCCCGGCGAACCGCTCCGCGACTCCTGGCGGCGGAGCCGGCACCGGCCAGGCGGTCCCCACCGGAACCCGCTCCCGCACCACCAGCGTGCCCGCGAACACGTCCCCGAGCCGCCGCCCGCGCGCCGACACCAGCGACGCGATGCACGCCACCACCCCGAACGTCATCAGGATCTCGACCACCCCGACGGCACCGCGCACCAACGCGTGCCGGAACCGGATCGGCCCCCCGTCGTCGCGCACCACCCGCAGCCCGAACACCAGCTTCCCCACCGAGCGCCCGTGGCTGAGCGTCTCCACCGCGATGGGAGCACCGACCAGGATCAGCAGGAACACCGCGATGGACAGCGCCGTCTGCGCCGCGTCGTCCAGCGACGCCGTCGCCAGCAGGACCACGACGGAGACACCGATGTACACGCACACGGCCACGACCAGGTCCAGGAACACGGCCAACGCCCTGCTCGGCAGCTTGGCGGGCCGCAGTTCGAGCGCCACCGCCTCACCGGTCACCAGCTCACTCATGCCCCGCCGTCCTTCCCCTGGCCCGCCCCTTGGGGCAAGTCTGCCAAGCTGAGCCCACATCGCGTCGCGGTACGACAAGCTGACAGCAATACGCGCAACGACGACCGGCCGAGGAGCGGGCAGACCCGATGGACCTGGACGTCTTCGTCTACACACACCAAGCCGAGTGGGACCGCCTCGACGCCCTGACCAGCCGCAGGCGCCGGCTCAACGGCGCCGAGACCGACGAGCTGATCACCCTCTACCAGCGCACGGCCACCCATCTCTCCCTGATCCAGTCCAGCGCCCCGGACCCCCAGCTGACCGGCCGGCTGAGCCGGCTCGTCGCCCGCGCGCGCAGCGCCGTCACCGGAACCCGCCGCGCCTCCTGGCGCGACGCGGCCCGCTTCCTGAGCCAGGGATTCCCCGCCGCGGTCTACCGGGCCCGCCGCTGGTGGGTGCCCACCGCACTCGTCTCGACGGCGGTCGCGATCCTGCTGGGCTGGTGGATCGGCACGCACCCGGAGGTGCGCGCCACCATCGCGGCCCCCGCCCACCTGCGCGAGCTGACCCGCCCCGGCGGCGGGTACGAGACCTACTACTCGAGCCACCCGGCCGCCTCCTTCGCCGCCCAGGTATGGACGAACAACGCCCAGGCCGCCGCGATGTGCCTGGTCCTGGGCGTCTTCCTGGGCCTGCCCGTGCTCTGGATCCTCTTCGAGAACATGCTCAATCTCGGCGTCGGCTTCGGCCTCATGTCCTCCGCCGGCCGCCTCGACACCTTCCTCGGCCTGGTCCTCCCGCACGGCCTGCTCGAACTGACCGCCGTCTTCGTCGCCGCCGGTACGGGCCTCCGCCTCGGCTGGACCGTGATCGACCCGGGCCCGCGAAGCCGCCGCACGGCACTGGCCGAAGAAGGCCGCGCGGCCGTCGGCATGGCCATCGGTCTCGCCCTGGTCCTCTTCGTCTCCGGCGCCATCGAAGGCTTCGTCACCCCGTCCGGCCTGCCCACCTGGGCACGCATCGGCATCGGCATCGCCGCCGAGCTGGCCTTCCTGGCCTACGTCTATGTCCTCGGCGGCCGAGCGGTCCGCGCCGGCGAGACGGGCGACCTCGCGCTGTACGAGCGCAGCTCGACCGTCCCCACAGCCGCCTGATGTGCGGAAACGGCCTGTGAGCTGCTAGTCTCCTGATCGCCCCGAAAAACCCGTTGACACGGGTGGACCGGGGAGGTAGAGTCAAACAGTTGCCTGGAGCTGAACGAGCTCAAGGTTGACCGCTAGAATCTATCTGCTGCTCGAAGAAGTCGCTCAGGCGATTCCGAGAAGCACATTCCGAATTACTCAGAAATGAGCGGCCGGTAAGACCGGCCAAAAACTTCTGATAGAGTCGGAACCGCCGGAAAGGGAAACGCGAGAGCGAGAACCTGGAAAGCACCGAGGAAATCGGATCGGAAAACGGTCTGATAGAGTCGGAAACACCGAAGGGAAGCCCGGAGGAAAGCCCGAGAGGGTGAG
>NZ_JBEXEQ010000029.1:0-78270 GCF_040703155.1 Streptomyces sp. NPDC005435 | reverse complement strand
ATGGCCCTGGTCGTGCCGTCGGCCATCAGGACCCGGGTCGCACCCGTGAAACTGTGCGGGTCCCCCGGCACGGACCGCTTGATCGGGCAGGCGCCGCCCGACTCCTCCTCAGGCCCCGCCTCGTTCGAATGCGACTGGGACTGCGTTCCCGCACCCTCCGACTCCGCCTTGGCCGTCGCCGCCTCCGTCGCGTCCGCCGCCGCCGAGTCGCCGGCCCCGGACGTCGCCCGGCCGAACAGACCGCCGACCACCTCCATCGCCTTCGGCGCCGCCTTCGCCAGCAACGCGCCGCCCAGCTCGCCCAGGACACCACCCGCGGCACCCGTTACGGCGCCCTCCACGGCAGAGCCCGCGAACGCGCCCACACTGCAGTCGCCGCCACCGTTCTCGGCGCACTTGAAGCCCTGCTCCACCAGGGAACCCGCAGCGCCGGCCATGGCCGCACAGCCGACCGTGCCCACACCCCACGTCGCCGCCTCGCAGCCCGCGAACACCGCCGTCGACACCACGAACGACGTGATCGCCGCCGCGTGATGCTTCGCGAACTTCGCCGCTGTCTTCACCGCCGAAACCGTGGCGTGGTACGCCGTCCGGGCCGCGTGCGAGACCGCGTGGGCGGCCTTCTTCACCGCGTGGGCGACCTTGTGGGCGGCCTTCTTCACGGCGTGGACCACGCGGTGCACCGCGTGCGCGACCTTGTGGTAGGCGGAATGGACCGCGTGAACCACCCGGTGATACGCGCGTCTGACCTTGCGTACCGAGTAGTGGTAGACGCGGTGCACCACCCGCACCGTGGCGTGATAGACGTCCCGCACGTGGTGGACGACCTTGCGGGCCGCGTGCTTGACCGCGTGAACCACCTTGCGGGCCACGTGTTTGGCCGCGTGGTACACCTTGTGCGCCACGTGCTTGACCGCGTGTGCCACATGATGCGCGGCCTTCTTCGCGCCGCACACCACGTCGTACCAGGAGCAGTTGCCCGACTCGTCCGTGCCCGCGAGCGGGTTGTCGTCGACGTAGGCGAAGGGGTTCGCCGCCACCGAGTTCGGGACCGGGTTCAGCGAGATGCTGTCCTTGTTCAGGAACTGGCCCGTGTCCGGGTTGTACCAGCGCGAGGCGGTACCGACGTCACCCGAGCCCGGCTCCGTCCAGCCCGACTGGAAACCGAGGTGACCGGTGATGGTGTCGGTCGGTGAGACCACCTTGCCGAGCGGGTCGTACGACGCCGAGCCCGCGAGCGCCGTCGCGCCCGAGGTGAAGGTGCCGACCACGTCGCTGTGCTGGTCCGTCAGGGCCAGTACCGCGCCGCCGACGGTCGGCTTGATGCCGACCAGGCCGCCGCCCGGGTCGTAGGTGTAGGTGTCCTCGCCGTCCGAGGCGATCGTGTTGCTGCCGCCCGAGTACGCGAACGTCCGCGTCGTGCCGTCCGACGTGTCCTTGTCCGACACGTTCCGGCCCATCGCGTCCAGCGTGTAGGACTGCGAGCCCGCCGCGATCTGCGCGCCGGAGGCGTCCGTCTTGTACGCCGTCGTGCCGCCGGCCGCCGACGACTCCTGTGTCATCGTGCCGCGCGCCGAGTAGGTGTAGGAGTGCGTGCCGTCCGAGGTCAGCTCGTCGCGCTGGTCGTAGGTGTAGACGTCCGCGCCCTTGCGGATCCGGTTGCCCGACGCGTCGTAGGCGTACGTGGTCGTCTTGGAGCCGTCGTTCCACGACGTGAGGCGGTTGGCCCAGTCGTAGCCGTAGGTGTTGGCCGAGGCGCCGGAGACACCCGTGGTCGTCTTCGACGCCAGGTTGCCGTCGGCGTCGTAGCCGTAGGTGAAGCTCGCCAGGGTCGTCGCGCCCTGGACCAGGGTGTCGCTGGTCAGCTGGTGCTGGCTGTCGTAGCCGAACGTGCGGGTCTGGCCCGACGCGCCGTACTTGACGGAGCGCGGTTCGTTGAGCTGGCCGTAGCTGTAGGTGAGCTGGGTGCCGGTGGCGGCGTCGTTCAGGGTCGAAAGGCGGCCCGCCGTGTCGTAGCCGTAGGTCGTGGTGCCCGCGGCGTCCTTGCGCGAGGTCATCGCGCCGTCGTCGTTGTAGGCGAAGCTGGAGACGCCCGAGGAGCCCGACGTGGTGAGCACGTCGCTGCGGTCGTCGTAGGTGAACTCGTCGTGCGTGGCGTCCTGGTGGTCCACCGCGCCGGCGATGCCCGCCTCGTCCGTGTCCGCCGAGAGCACCCGGCCGACCGAGTCGTAGGTGAAGCTCCGCCGGGCCGTCGCCGCGTCGGCGCCCGCGCCGGACATCGACTTCAGCTGGCCGTCGGCGTCGTACGTCATCGCGGTGGTGACGCCGCCGGGCAGCGTCACGTTCGTGGCCTGGCCGTCCGCGTCGTAGGCGAAGGTCGTGGTCGTGTCGGCCGCCGAGCTGTACTGCGCGGTGGTCGGCTCGATCACCTTCTCCTGCTGGCCCCACGGCGTGTAGGTGTAGCGCCAGGAGTTGCCGCGGCCGTCGGTGAAGCGGGTGCGGTTGCCGGCCGCGTCGTAGCCGAAGGTCGTGGTGATCGACGTCGACGCGTCGACCGGCTGGACCTCCTGCGTGATGGTGCCGGCCGCGTCGTAGGTGAACTGGCTGGTGTGGCCGCGCGCGTCCGTCGCCGCGGTCATGTTGCCGACGCCGTCGTACTGCTGCGAGGTCTCCCACAGCTTGGTGCCCGACGCGTCGTAGGAGCGCGTGGTGACCGGGTCGCCGTCGGCGTTGTAGTCGGTCGTCGAGTACGTGTTGTCGGGCAGCGTCGTCTTCGAGCGGTTGCCCTCGAAGTCGTAGCCGTAGCGGGTGGTGTTGCCCGCCGCGTCGGTGACGGAGGTGATGTCACCGGCCCGGTTGTAGGCGTACGTCGTCTTCACGCCGCCGGGTGAGGTGGTCGACGCGGCGTGCGCGCCGTAGGGGTTGCCGGTGGTGACGCCGTAGGACGTGGTCGACGTCAGGCTGCGCGTCGAGGGGTAGCGCTCCAGGGTCGTCTGGGTGAGCTGGCGGCCCATGAAGTCGTACGTCGCCTGGGACTGCGCGCCGGAGGCGTCCGTCGACGTCAGCTGTTCGCCGTTGGCGTCGTACGTCGCGCGCGTCTTGGTGCCGTCCGGCGCGGTGATCTGGGCGACGTTGCCCATCTGGTCGTACAGGGACGACGTGGTCTTGCCACCGGGCGTGGTGACGGAGGTCTGGTTGCCCTCGCTGTCGTACGTCCAGACGGTGGTGCCCGCGTTCGGCTGGGAGCCGCCCGCCGGGGTGTACGGCGGCAGGGTCTCGGAGACCTTGTCGCCCTCGGCGTCGTACACGGTGGTGGTGACCAGGCCGTTGGGGTCCTGCTCCTCGACGCCCTCGCCGAAGGTGTTGAACCCGCTGGTGGTGACCGGGCGCACGGTGGCGGCGCTGGTGCCGTCGGGCTCCGCCTGGACTGCGGGCGCGGTGGTGACCGCGAGGTTGCCCGCCTCGTCGTAGGCGTAGTCGGTGGTGTTGTGCTCGGCGTCCGTCATGGACTTCGGCAGGCCGCGCTTGTCGTACGTGTACGTGGTCTTCTGCGCGTCGGACGAGCCGACGGTGCCGCCGCCCCGGCCCTTGCCGTACAGCGAGGAGATCTCGGTGGCGGACAGGGCGCGCTGGTAGACCTGCGTGTTGGAGACCGCGCCGGGCAGCAGGTCGGTCGAGGCGCCGGCGTACTTGGCCTGGCCGATGGTCAGGGGGCCGGTGGCGCTCCACGGTGTGGTGTTGGTGCCCGAGCCGGACAGGGTGCCGTTGACGTAGATCTTAATGGCCCCGGTGCTCGCGTCGAAGACGCCGACCAGGTGCGTCCAGGCGCCGGAGGCGGGCACGGCGGTCGAGTAGGCGGCGGGGAACGTGGCGCCCGAGGCGTCGGTGCTCGTCTGTTCCAGGCTCCACAGCGGTGCGCTGGTGTGCGCGTAGTTGTACTGGAGCATGAACGCGCTGTTGGTGCCGCCGGTCTGCGCGACGACCGTCGCGTTGTGGGTGGGCAGCGAGCTCATCTTCACCCACGCCGAGACCGTGTAGGACGCGGTGGTGTCGAGCACGGGCCCGTTGGTGGTGATCTGCTGGCCGGTGGTGCCCGCGAAGTTCGCGGCGTCGTCGCTCCAGGTGACGCCGGTGGCGCGCGCGGTGTTGCCGGTGCCCGAGGCGTCCGTGACCGTGGTGCCGGAGTTCTGGTCGAGCTTCCACCAGGCCGCCGGGTGGCCGGAGGCGTCCCCGTACAGCGTCTCGCCGAGCAGGTTGCCCATGTCGTCGTAGGTGTCGGTGGTGGTGCGGTCGTAGCCGGAGGCGTCGTGGTCGTTCTCGGAGGCGACCTGGTCGTCCGGGGTGTACGACACCGTGGAGACGCGGTCCACTCCGGTCGGGTCCAGCTCGGTGGAGGTGGTGCGGGAGGCGGCGTCGACCGTGTACTTGGTGACCGTCTCGCCGTTGTCCGAGGTCGCCTGGGTGAGGTTGCCGGCCGCGTCGTAGACGTCGGACTCCAGCGTGTAGGTGCTGGTGCCGTCGGCGCTGGTGCGCTTCACCGTCGCGGTCAGACCGTCGTCGGTGTACGTGTAGGACGTGGTGTTGCCCATCGCGTCGGTGATGGACGCGAGCCGGCCGGCCGGGTCGTAGGCCCGGGAGGACTCGGTGAGCAGTGCGGGCGTCTGCGGGTTGACCGGGTCGCCCTGGTACATCAGGCCCTGCGTGAGCAGGTTGCCCTCGGCGTCGTAGGTGTAGCGGGTCTCGTTGCCGGCGGTCGTCACCTCCTTGGTCTTGTTGCCGGAGGTGTCGTACGTGTACGTCGTGGTGTTGCCGTTGGCCGCGCCCTCGGCGGCGTTGGCGTCGGCCTCGGTGGCGACGTGGTCGTAGGCGTCGTAGGTCCAGGTCTGGGTGCGCGCGTGGTCTCCGCCGCTGGCGTCGGACACGGTCTGCGTGAGGGTGTTGCCGTCCTCGTCGTAGACGGTGCCGGTGACGGCGGCGTGGGTGGCGCCGGTGACGCGGTCGGTGAGCTGCGGGTCGTGCTCCTCGATCACCTGGCCCGCGGCGTCGTACTTGTAGCTCGTGACCAGGCCGTCGGGGTAGGTGTCGGAGACGACCTTCTGGGTGGTGACCTGGCCGAGGCCGTCGTAGGTGTACTTGGTGACCAGTCCGATGGCGTCGGTGGTGGTCGCCACGTCGCCGTTGGAGAAGTACGACACCTGGTTGACGGCGCCGCCCGGGCTGACCGTCTTGACCGGCAGGCCCTTGGGGATCACGCCGCCGCCGGTGGCCGGGTAGGCGGAGGTGCCGTCGCTGTAGACGGTCGTGGTGCTGCGGCCGTCGGGGAAACCGGCCACGGCGGGGCCGGTGATCGCGGTCTGGTTGCCGGCCGGGTCGTAGGTGTACGACGTCAGATAGGTGGTGTCGGTCGCGGACGCCGAACGGCCGTCGCGCTCGGTCAGCAGCTGGTCGTTGCGCGGGTCGGCGGTGGTCAGCTGGGCGGTGGTGTCGTCCGGGTAGTACGTGTAGTACTCGGTGTCGCACTTGTTCGCGGCCTGGTCCTGGCAGGACGTCGAGGAGACGATGTTGCCGCGGACGTCGTGGCCGGTGACGGTCATCGAGCCGTTGGGGTCGGTGACCGTGTGCTCGAAGCCGGAGGTGTCGTAGCCGAAACTGGTCCGGTTGCCGAGCGCGTCGGTCTCGGTGAGGGCGCGGTTGTTGTTGGTGACGTCGTAGGTGTACTTCAGCGTCGCGCTGGTCGGCGTGGTGACCTGGACCGTCTCCACGGGCAGCAGGCCGGTGGAGTTCTTCGCGGCCTCGTACTGCTGGGCGACGTCCGCGTCCGACAGCTGCGAGCGGTAGAGGGAGACCTCGGCGAGGGAGCCCTTGAAGTAGGTGGCGTAGCCGGTGTTGTCGGTGGTGCTGTGGTGCGGCTGGTCCGGCCAGTAGCCGCCGTTGTAGCCGGCGCCCACGTAGGTGTACTTCTGCCCGGACATCGCGGCCGTGCCGGTCTGCGTGCCGACGAGTGCCCCGTCGAGGTACAGGGACTGGCTGGTGGCGCTGGTCGAGAGCACGACGTGGTGCCACTTGCCGTCGGTGACAGCCGACGCGGTGACCAGCGGGTTGTCGGAGCCGGAGGAGAACCAGTACTCGCCGTACAGCTTGCCGGTGCTGCCGATGTACAGCACGGGTGTGTAGCCGGTCGGTGTGGTGCCGTTGCCGATCGGGTCCTTGCTCGTGCCGAGCAGGATGCCGTTCGCCGTGGTCGTCTTGAACCACATGTCGGCGCTCTCGGCGCCGGAGCCGGGGACGGAGCTGTTCGGCAGCGTCACCAGGGAGCTGGTGCCGTTGAAGGTGGCGGCCTTCTGGTCGGTGAACGGGCCGGCGGCGCCGAGCGTGACGGCGCCGTACGTGCCGTTGCCGCCGTGCACCTGGTCGACGGCCGTGGTGGCCCCGGCGGCCTCGCCGAGCCGGAAGTACTCGGAGGGGGCGCCGCCGAGGACCGCTCCGCGGTAGGTGTCGCTGGACCCGGCGACGGACGGCGTGCCCATCGCCCAGCTGCCGCCGTTCTCGTCGGTGAGCCGGGTCAGGGCGGTGGTGTTGGGGTCGTACGTCATCGTCGCGTACGTCTTGCCGGACGGGCGCTTGACGGAGGTCAGCAGGCTGGTGCTGTGGGTGCCGTACGTGTACAGGGCGTTGACGTCGGCGGCGACCAGCGGCCGGCTGTACCAGCCGATGTCGGCGATGGAGCCGTTGAAGTAGGTGGCGTAGCCGGTCTTGTCGGTGGAGGAGGTGTGGGCCTCGTCGGGCCAGCTGCCGCCGAGGAAGCCGGCGCCTATGTAGTTGAAGGACTGGTTCTTGCCGAAGGCGACCGCGCTCTGGATGGAGATGGTGCCGCTGCGCGAGCCGACCTTGGTGTTGTCCAGGTACAGGGTCTGGGAGTTGCCCGCGGCGGACAGCACGACGTGGTGCCACTTGCCGTCGGCGACGGAGGCGGAGGAGACGATCGGGTTGACGCCGCCGCTGTACCAGAACTCGGCGTTCAGCTTGCCGTCGCTGCCGACGTAGACGGAGGGCGTGTAGAAGCCCGCCGCCTGGCCGGAGCCGATCGGCTGGGAGGCGTAGGAGTACAGGACGCCGGGGCCCGCCGAGGTCTTGAACCACAGGGAGATCGCGCCGGAGTCGGTGTCGTTGCCGAGGTTCTTCGGGAGCGCGATGTCGGAGGAGGTGCCGTTGAAGCCGGCGGCCTTGGCGGAGGATCCGGTCAGCGGTCCGGGCTGGCCGAGGGTGACGTGTTCGTACGTCGCGTCGGTCGTGCCCTCGTTGCCGAGGATGGCGTCCTTGGCGGTGGTGCCGGAGGCCTCCGACAGCGGCCAGAAGGTGTGCGGGTCGAGGTCGAGGGCCGCGTTCTGGTAGCCGGAGCCGGTGGTGTAGCCGTAGGTGGCGCACTTGGTGGCCGACAGCGGTGAACAGACCTTGGTGAGCTGGTCGGCGGTGTAGCTGTAGGTCCAGGTCTGGGCGGTGCTCGCGTCGCCCGCGGTGGCCGGGTCGGTGACCACGGTCGCCACGTGCGCGGCCTGGGCGCCGGAGGGGGTGCTCCAGGTCAGGGACAGGGAGCGGCCCGAGACGGCGGAGGTCATCTTGGTGACGTGGCCGCCGGCCCAGGTGAGGTTCACCGAGCGGCCGTTGGCGTCGGTGACCGAGGTCAGGCCGTAGGCGCCGGAACCCAGGGACTGGGTGAAGGTGTAGACCGTGTCGTCCTTGTCGGTCAGCGTGTAGCCGCCGGTGACGGTCTTGAAGGTGGCGAAGCGGCCGTTGCCCGGGGTGAAGGTGCCGTCGCTGTTCTTGCCGTAGCCGACCTGGGAGCCGTCGGGGTAGGTGACCGAGACGCTGGAGACGGCTCCGCCGGTGGTGTACTGCTCGGTCGCGCGGGCGTCGAAGATGCTGGACCAGCCCGAGCCGAAGGCGCCCGCCCAGCGGGGGTCACGGGAGTTGTAGGCGCGCTCGACGTCGAGGGAGGGGCCGACGGTGGAGACGGAGGCGTCGGTGTCGGAGGTGGTGTAGTTGCCGATCGACGCGTCGAAGCCGTGGTCGCTGCTGTTCTGCGACAGACCGGAGGTGATCACGGCCTGCGGGACCTGGACGGACAGTTCGTACGGCGTGGCCGGGGAGTACAGCTTGGTGGTGGGGTCGTACGCCTTGACGGTCCAGCTGTAGCTCTTGCCCCAGGCGAGCTTGCCCGCGGGGACGGTCCAGCTGCCGGTGGAGACCAGGCCCGAGTCGGCGACCTTGGTGCCGTTCGGGTCGTAGACCTGGAAGAGGTACTGGTTGCCGCTGCCACTGGTGGAGTTGGCGCCGCCGGCCCACGCGGTGAAGGTGGGCGTGGTGGTGTTCACCACCGCGTTGTCGGCGGGGAACTGCTCGTACAGCTGGGGCGCGGTGTTGCCGGTGTAGGTGACCTCGAGGTACGGGCCCTTGCCGCCGGGGGCGTTGAAGGAGTCGAACTGCTTCCAGTGCAGGTTGTCGCTCGTGGACGCGTACAGGCCCAGGCCGTAGTCCGCGGTCGTGCCGTTGAACCAGCCCTGGATCGCGGAGGTGGACAGGGTGACGTTCACGGTGTCGCCGACGGTGCGGTCCGCGGCCGTGTTGGCGCACGCGTTGGGCACGGTCGGGGTCGCGTTGCCGATGGAGGAGCCCATCGAGGGGCCCGGGTAGGTGGTGACGGACTCCGGGGTCCAGTCGCTGGTGACCAGGGCGACGTCGAAGCGCTCCGCGGTGCAGGTGGCGGCCCAGGTGTCGAACAGGTGCAGGGTGGCGGCGGTGACGGTGGCGTTGCTGCCGTCCCAGGCGGTGTCCCAGTGGTTGATGAAGCTGTTCGCGGAGTGGGTGCCGGAGTCGTAGGAGCCGACCTTGACCGTCTGCTCGTAGGAGTGGTCGGCGGCCGCGTCGCCGGACTCGGCGTAGGTGGTGGTCCAGCCGTCGCTGACGCTGGGGTCGACGGTGACGGGGAAGACGCGCTTGGCGCTGTGCAGCCAGTCGCTGTCGAGGGTCACCTTCACCGCGTAGCCGTCGTCGTCGCGGACGAGCTCGGTGGTGACGTCGTGCGTGGTGGCCGGGTCTCCGGAGCGGGGGTTCACCTTCGCGTCGTAGGCGTACGCGGGAGGGATGCGCTCGACGGTCTTGCCGGCGGAGTCCGTGAGGTCGATCCAGCCGCTCGTGCGCTGGGTGGGGGTGAGGCCCTTGAGGTCGAGCGGGAAGGTCCAGGTGTTGTCCGCGTCGGCGGAGTGCAGGACCACGGAGTCCTTCACACCGGTGGCGGTCGGGGCGAGCACCAGGTCGGTGGCGTCGAGGACGTTGGCGTAGCGGACGGTCGAGCCGTCGGCCGTGCCCTTGACCGGGGCCGCGCCCTCCAGGGCGTAGGAGACGCGGTGCTTGTCGTCGGCCGTCAGGGAGGCGATGTCGGGGTCGGTGGCCTCGGCGGCGAAGTCGACGTCGACGGAGTTGGCCTTCTCGTGCCAGCGGCCGTCCGGCCCGGCCCGCACGTCCACGTCGATCGGCGCCCAGCGGCCCTTGCCCACCTGGTAGTTGACGGGCGTGGGGGATATGCGTCGGGTGACGGAGCCGTCGGCGTTGTCGTAGACGGTCTCGGTGCGCGAGGACTCGCCCGGATTGCGCTTGCTGCTCTTGGCGTTGAAGCCCGCGCCGCCGGCGCTGCGGCCCTTCTTCACGGACGGGGCGTGCGCGTGGTACGCGGGCAGTTCGCCGCGGCCCTTGCCCGGCGCGTGGCCCTTGCCCCGGTGGGCGGCGGTCACCTCGGCGGAGACGTGGTGCGGGTGGTGCGCCGCCGTTCCCGACCGCTGGTGGGGCAGTTTGCCCCAGTGGGGGTCGGTGAACCAGGACGCCCATGCCGACGCGCTCGCGCCCGGCATGTCGATACGGGTCAGCTCCAGCCCCTCGGCGACGGCCTGATCGGTCGTCATCCACAGGGCCAGGGACGTCAGGACGAGCGCGGCGACCCAGCGCAGGGTCCGGCGCGCCCGGCGAGCAGAGCCCGAACGGTTCAGCGGCCAGGAAGAAGGCAGCACGACTTCACTCCAGCGAGCAGGCAATCGACAAGAAGCGCACCGATCTTGCCTGTCGTGAACATTCCGCAAATAGATCCGAAGGTTGATCTTGTGGAGACCTTGACCCCGGCTTGCCCAACCGGCCTGAATTGCAACGGTTCACACCGTTGGATCTTGTGAATCTCTTTGCGGAAAAGTCAAAACGTGTGCATGAATTGTTCAGGCGATGAATGTTTGTGAACGCGGCTACGTGGGCATCACGCGCCGTGCCTCATCCAGACATTGGGCTCCACGTACACCGCGTACCCCCGCTCCGGTTCGCAGTGCACCGGGGACAGGGCGCCGGGCACCTCGACGTCCCCCGGGGTGTCGAAGGGAAGGCCGGTCCAGCGGCGCCAGTCCTCCAGCGGGGCGGCGACCGTCATGGACGCGGGGGCGACGGAGTCGACCACCGCGCCGGCCCGGGCGTGGACACGCAGCCAGGGATCGTGCGGGAGCCCGTCGGGGCGCAGCCGGTGGGCGTACTCGGTCATCGGCGTGCGGGGTTCGAGATGCTTGGCGCTGGGCCGTACGGGAGCGACGACCTCCGCGAAGCCACGGGCGCGGGCGTTGTCCCGCAGCGCGGAGAGCATGACGGCGGACAGCCCCCGGCCCTGCGCGTGCGGGGCGATGACGACGGCGATCGCGCAGACCGTGTCGGGGCGGGTGCCCCGGCGCAGATCGGCGAAGGCCCAGAGCAGGACCTGGTCCCACCTCCGGCCGGGCAGCGCGCCCCGGCCTTCGGCGCCGAGCGCGAACGGCACGCTGAAGGCGTGGGCGACCACCTCGCCGTGCTCGTCCTCGGCGAACAGCGCGTACTCGGGCAGTTCGACGGGGATGCGGCCGTAGTGGGCGACACCCACCGGGTCGTGGGTCACGAACTCCGGCCAGGTGTCGGCCATCTCCAGCACCGCCGCCAGCCGTTCGGGCCGGTCGGCGAGGCTGCTCACCTTGACGTTCACGCGGTCACGGTAGGTGGGGCGGGGGCGGGCGCAAAGGGAGTTTCCCGCGCCGGCGGGGCGGTGCCGGTGCCGGTGCCGCCCTCCTGCTTGGTGCGTCCCCTCAGCGAGCCCGGAAGCGTGACGGGGCCTCCGTCGGGTTGCCGCCGGTGGGGAGTTTCTGGCCGGGGCAGGTTGTCAGGACCTTCTTCATGGCGGACTTCTCGGCGGAGGTGACCCACAGGCCATACTTCTTCTTCACGGCGACCTGGGCGGCGACGTAGGTGCAGCGGTAGGACTTGGACGGGGGGACCCAGGTGGCGGTGTCGCCGTCGCCCTTGCCCCGGTTGGTGCTCGCGTCGACCGCCAGGAGGTTGAGGGGGTCGTTGGCGAGGGCGATGCGCTTGCTGGGCGCCCAGTACTTGGCGCCCTTCTGCCAGGCGTCGGAGAGGGCGACGACGTGGTCGATGTCGACCTGGCTGCGGCCTCGGCGGTAGGTGATGGTCTTGCCCGAGTAGGGGTCGTGCTCCAGGACGCCGAAGGTCACCTTGCACTTGCCGCCACTGAACTTCACCTCCTCCAGGTCGCGCTTCAGGATGTCGTCACGGGTGTCGCAGGAGTTGGAGTCGGTGTCCGCCCAGGCGCTGCCGAAGCGCTCGCGGGAGTAACCGGTCTTCGGTGCGCGGCCCTTGACGGGCAGGGCCTCGGCGGCGCTCAGGGCCGCGCCGGAGGCGCCGGTCTCCTGGGGGCCGGAGGAGCCCTTGGTCTGTTCGGTCCGGCATCCGGTCACGGCGGCCGTCATGACCATGGCGATGACCGCCCCGCCCCACAAGCGCCTCACGGTGCGCCCCCCTCGTTCGCGCCTGCCCGTCCGCCGGTGCGGACGGTTCGATCCGTCCTCCACCGTAACCGCCGGACGGCGGCCGACGAACAGGAACCAAAAGGGCGTTCAGGGGCATCGGGTGCATCAGGGGCTCATGTTCTTGCCGGCCTCCACGAGTTCGCGCGCCTTGTTCACACGGTGCCTATCCCCAGGGTCGATTCCGAGGGGAGCAGTCCGGAGGAGAGGACCGCGACCCAGTGGTCGCCCAGCAGGTCGGCCAGGCGGTCGGCGGCCGGCGCACCGAGGGCCTGCCACGGGGCGACGGCGAGGCGGTCGGTGTCCTCCTCCACGCGTCGGCGCAGGGCGCGGCCCGCGTCCGTGGCCATGCCGTCCGGCTCCACCAGTCCGCGCCGCGCGAGGCGTTCGCACGCGGCCTTCCATTCCCCTGGACTCCAGCCACGGCTCGCGAAGCGTTCCACGGACGCGGCGCCTATCGCCGCGAAGGACACCAGCGACTCGACCGGATCGAGGCCGGCGACGAGCAGGGCGGCCAGATGGCCGTCGCCCCGGTGTTCGCGCAGGATCGTGGCCGCGTGCCAGAGCTGGAGGTGCGGGGGTTCGGGCCAGGGCAGCTCGGCGTTGGCGGCGGCGAGGGGGCGGCCCGCGGTGTCCGCGGCCTCGGCGGCGCGCCGGGCCAGAGCGGCGGCCTCGGCCAGCTCCGGGCTGTCGATCCGGTCGCCGAGGACGGCCCGGTAGGCACCGTCGATCCCGCGCAGACGGGCGGCCAGCACCTCGCCCGGGGCGGCGACGTTCCACGCGCCGTCCATGTGCCGGGCCACCATGCGCGGGCTGAAGCTGTAGAACGCGGAGGTCACCCGCTCGGCGCCGGCCCGGCCCAAGGGGGCGGCGCGCAGCGGGAAGTAGCCCGGCCAGCGGTCCCCCGTGCCGTACCCGAGCGCGGCCGACTCCCGCTCGACCTCCGGGGCGTAGTAGAGCAGCGCGTGGAACGGTTCCAGCAGGTGCCAGAGCTGGCGTGCGCGTGCCGTCCCCACCGTTTCCTGGGTCATGCCGTGACTCCTCCCCCGTCCACGGCCCGGCCGGGCCGCCCGAACTTGACACTGTCCAGATTGCCCGGACCGCCGGAACTTGTCAATGCCTAGATCGGGCGTATGGTGTCCGCATGAGTTCCTCGAAGCCGGCCTCCGCCGGGCGGCGTTCCTCGTACCACCACGGCGATCTACGGCGCGCCGTGCTCACCGCCGCGCTCGACGCCATCGCCGCCGACGGCCCCGCCGGGCTGAGCCTGCGCGACCTCGCCCGCCGCGCCGGGGTCTCGCACGCCGCGCCCGCGCACCACTTCAAGGACCGCACCGGGCTGCTCACCGCCATCGCGGCCGAGGGGTTCGGGCTGCTGGCCGAGGCCCTGCGGGACGCCCCGGACCTGCGGGAGGCGGGCGTGCGCTACGTCCGCTTCGCCCGCGAACACCCCGCGCACTTCCAGGTGATGTTCTCGCCGGAGCTGCTGCGCGCCGACGATCTCGAACTGACCACCGCCCGCACCCTGGCCGCCGACGCCCTGAGCGCCGTCGTCGCCGCCGTGGACCCCGGCGACCGGGGCCCTGACGCCCGCCTCGCCGGCATCGCCGCCTGGTCACTGGCCCACGGCTTCGCCACCCTGCTCCTCGGCCACAACCTCGACGGTCCGGTGGGCGGGCAGGACCCCGAGGAGGTGTTCCACGCGCTCACGGCGATGCTGTTCCACTCGGCGGACGGGGGCTGACGGCCTCGCCCGCCAAGTCCGCCCCGGCAGCCCCGACCTCCCCGGCCTCCCCGACACCGGACACCGGACACCGCAACGGGCGCGCCCCCGCGAGGAGACGCGCCCGCTGTCGCAGCCGTAGAGCCGTCACGCCCCCGGGATCGTCACGACCCCAGGATCGACGCCAGGAACTCCCCCACCCAGCCCAGCAGTTCACGCCCGACCAGCGGCTTGCCGCCGACCTTCGCCGTCTTGGGGCGCGGGACCAGCACCTGGTGCGCGTTCCCCTTGACGAGCGAGCCCGGGTACAGCCGCTTCAGCCGCAGCTCCTGCGACTCGCGCAACTCCACCGGCGCGAAGCGGATGTTGGTGCCCTGGAGAACGATCTCGCCCACCCCGCAGGCCCGGGCGAGCATCCGCAGCCCGGCGACCAGCAGCAGGTTCTCCACCGGCTCGGGCAACTTGCCGTAGCGGTCGGTGAGTTCCTCGCGGACGGCCTTGACGTCCTCCTCGGAGTTGGCGGCGGCGATGGACCGGTACGCCTGGAGGCGCAGCCCCTCGCCGGGCGCGTAGTCGTGCGGGACGTGCGCGTCGACCGGCAGCTCGATCTTGACCTCCAGCGGCGGCTCCTCCTCCGCCTCGCCGGTCTCCAGCTGACGCCGGTAGTCCGCGACCGCCTCACCCACCATGCGGACGTACAGGTCGAAGCCGACGCCCGCGATGTGCCCGGACTGCTCGCCGCCGAGCAGGTTGCCCGCGCCGCGGATCTCCAGGTCCTTCATGGCGACGTACATGCCCGCGCCCATCTCGGTGTGCTGGGCGATGGTGGCGAGCCGTTCGTGCGCGGTCTCGGTGAGCGGCTTCTCCGGCGGGTACAGGAAGTACGCGTACCCGCGCTCGCGGCCACGGCCCACCCGGCCGCGCAGCTGGTGCAGCTGCGACAACCCGAAGTTGTCACCGCGCTCCACGATGAGCGTGTTGGCGTTGGAGATGTCGATGCCGGACTCCACGATCGTGGTGGAGACCAGGACGTCGAACTTCTTCTCCCAGAAGTCCACCACGACCTGTTCCAGGGCCTGTTCGGACATCTGGCCGTGGGCCGTGGCGATGCGCGCCTCGGGGACGATCTCGCGCAGCCGGGCGGCGGCGCGGTCGATGGACTCGACCCGGTTGTGGATGTAGAAGACCTGGCCCTCGCGCAGCAGTTCGCGGCGGATGGCGGCGCCGATCTGCTTCTCCTCGTACGGTCCGACGAAGGTGAGGACCGGGTGGCGCTCCTCGGGCGGGGTGGTGATCGTGGACATCTCGCGGATGCCGGTGACCGCCATCTCCAGGGTGCGCGGGATGGGCGTCGCGGACATGGTGAGCACGTCCACGTTGGCGCGGAGCTTCTTCAGCTGCTCCTTGTGCTCGACGCCGAAGCGCTGCTCCTCGTCGACGATGACCAGGCCGAGGTCCTTGAACTTGGTCTCGGAGGAGAACAGCCGGTGGGTGCCGATCACGACGTCCACCGAGCCGTCCTTCAGGCCCTCCAGGACGGCCTTGGCCTCGGCGTCGGTCTGGAAGCGGGACAGGGCGCGGACGTTCACCGGGAACTGCGAGTACCGCTCGGAGAACGTGCCGAAGTGCTGCTGCACCAGCAGGGTCGTGGGGACGAGCACGGCGACCTGCTTGCCGTCCTGGACGGCCTTGAAGGCGGCGCGGACCGCGATCTCGGTCTTGCCGTAGCCCACGTCGCCGCAGATCAGGCGGTCCATGGGGACCGTCTTCTCCATGTCCTCCTTGACCTCGGCGATGGTGGTGAGCTGGTCGGGGGTCTCCGCGTACGGGAAGGCGTCCTCCAGCTCGCGCTGCCAGGGCGTGTCGCCGCCGAAGGCGTGGCCGGGGGCGGCCATGCGCGCGCTGTAGAGCTTGATCAGGTCGGCGGCGATCTCCTTGACGGCCTTCTTGGCGCGCGCCTTGGTCTTGGTCCAGTCGGCGCCGCCCAGGCGGTGCAGGGTGGGGGCCTCGCCGCCGACGTACTTGGTGATCTGCTCCAGCTGGTCGGTCGGGATGTAGAGGCGGTCGCCGGGCTGGCCGCGCTTGGCGGGCGCGTACTCCACGACCAGGTACTCGCGGGTGGCGCCCTGGACGGTGCGCTGCACCATCTCGATGTAGCGGCCGACGCCGTGCTGTTCATGGACGATGTAGTCGCCCGCTTCGAGGGTGAGCGGGTCGATGGTCTTGCGGCGGCGCGCGGGCATCCGGGCCCCGTCGCGGCCCGCGGCCTTCTGGCCGGTCAGGTCGGTCTCGGTGAGGACGGCGAGGCCGAGTGCCGGGTCCACGAAGCCGTGGTCGATCGAGCCGCAGGAGACGTGCACCAGGGACGGGCTCAGCTCGCGGAGGTCGGGGTCCAGGCGCGCGGCGATGCCCTCGCCGCCCAGGACCTCGGTCGTACGGGCGGCCGGGCCGTGGCCCTCGGTGACGAAGACCGTGCGCCAGCCGTCGGCCAGCCAGCCCTTGGTGTCGGCCAGGGCGCGCGCGGTGTCGCCCCGGTACGCCTCGGGGGCGCGCATGCCGAGCTTGAGGGTGTCGCCGTCCGGCTCCTCGTCGGCGGCGAACGGCGAGACCGACCACCACATCATGTCCAGCTCGCGCGCGCGGTCGCGTACGTCCGCGATGGACCACAGGGAGGCCGCGCCGACGTCGATGGGCGCCTCGCCGCCGCCGGCGCTGGCCGCCCAGGACGCCTGGAGGAACTCCTGCGAGGTGGCTACGAGGTCGGCGGCGCGCGTACGGACGCGCTCCGGGTCGCAGACGACGGCCATGGCGCCCTTGGGCAGCACGTCGATGAGCAGTTCCATGTCGTCGACCAGGACCGGCGCCAGGGACTCCATGCCCTCCACCGCGATGCCCTCGGCGATCTTGCCGAGGAGTTCGCCCAGCTCGGGGTGGTCCTCGGCGAGCGCACGCGCGCGTGCCCGTACGTCCTCGGTGAGCAGCAGCTCGCGGCAGGGCGGTGCCCACAGGCCGTGTTCGGCGACCTCAAGGGAGCGCTGGTCGGCGACCTTGAAGTACCGGATCTCCTCGACGTCGTCGCCCCAGAACTCGACGCGCAGGGGGTGTTCCTCGGTGGGCGGGAAGACGTCGAGGATGCCGCCGCGTACGGCGAACTCGCCGCGCTTCTCCACGAGCTCCACGCGCGCGTACGCCGCTGCCGCGAGGGCTTCCACGATCTCGTTCAGGTCGGCGGTCCGGCCGGTACGCAGCGATACGGGCTCCAGGTCGCCCAGGCCCTTGACCTGCGGCTGGAGTACGGAGCGCACGGGGGCCACGACGACGGAGACGGGGCCCGTCTCGGGGTCGTCGGGGCGGGGATGGGCCAGGCGGCGCAGGACGGCGAGGCGGCGGCCGACGGTGTCGCTGCGGGGGCTGAGGCGTTCGTGCGGGAGCGTCTCCCAGGAGGGGTACTCGACGACGCCCTCCGGGGGCAGCAGGGAGCGCAGGGCTGCCGTCAGGTCCTCCGCCTCCCGGCCGGTCGCGGTCACGGCGAGCACCGGGCGGCCGGTCTCTCGGGCGAGGGCGGCGATGGCGAAGGGGCGGGCGGCGGGGGGACCCACGATGTCCACGTGCGTGCGGTTGCCGTCCGCGGCCGCCGTGGTCGCTTCCGCGAGGGCGGGGTCCTTGACTACTGCGTCCAGCAGACCGTGCAGGCTCATGCGAGGGGCTTTCCGTCCAGGGAGTGGGAACGCGAACGGCCCGACTCGTTTCACGGGCCGGGGGTATGTTCCAGGGTACGTCGGTGGGCTTGGCTTGGGCGGGGCTGTGGATAACCTCCCCGGGCTGCGGCTTGTGTACCAGGGGGCTCTGCCCCCTGGACCCCCGTCTCGCCCACTCGAACCCGCCCGTCTCGGTTACTTGAGAAGCGGGACTTCAAAGACAACCGCGAAAAACAACCGCGAAAAACGCCTGTGTCCTGAAGGCTCTTCGAGCCTTCAGGACACAGGCTCAACCCCCTCAGTCCGTCGCGATCGCGTTCAGCACGTTCATCCGTCCCGCCCTGAACGCCGGGATCAGTGCCGCCAGCAGCCCCACGAAGGCCGAGGCGACGAAGACGGTGATGATCGTCGGCCAGGGGATGTCGAGGACGTTGAAGCCCTCCAGGGCGAG
This sequence comes from Streptomyces sp. NPDC005435, assembly GCF_040703155.1. Classification (NCBI taxonomy): domain Bacteria; kingdom Bacillati; phylum Actinomycetota; class Actinomycetes; order Kitasatosporales; family Streptomycetaceae; genus Streptomyces; species Streptomyces sp. NPDC005435. Next base: position 60,522 of record NZ_JBEXEQ010000029.1, on the reverse strand, counting down.
GAGCTGCTGGGCGGTGGTGCCCCAGCCCATGCCGAGGCCGAGGCCGAGGAGGGCGCCGAAGAGGGCGATGACGACCGACTCCAGGCGGATCATGCGGCGCAGCTGGCGGCGGGAGAGGCCGATGGCGCGCATGAGGCCGATCTCGCGGGTGCGCTCGACCACGGAGAGGGCGAGGGTGTTCACCACGCCGAGGACGGCGACGATGATCGCGAGGGCCAGGAGGCCGTAGATCAGGTTCAGCAGCTGGCCGATCTGGTCCTTGAGCGCCTTCTTGTAGTCGGTCTGGTCGCGCACCGTGTACTGCGGGTAGTCGTGCAGGGCCGCCTTGAGCGCCTTGTAGGCGGCGGCCTGCCGGCCGTCCTTCGCCGAGGCGAAGACCAGGAGGTCGAGCGGCATCCGGTCGGCGGGCACGTACCGCTTCATCGTGGCGATGGACGCGTACATCGCGCCGGTGTCGATCACCCCGTCGTCGCTGGTGATCGCGCGGACCGTCAGCTCGGCGGTGCGGCCGCCCGGCAGGGTGACCCCGACCCTGGAGCCGAGCTTGATCCCGTGGTCGCGGGCGAAGCCCTCGGGTACGGACATCGAGTCGGCCCGGTAGGCGTCGGCGAGGGTGCCCGAGACGGTCTCGGTGCGCAGGTCCTGGGCGTAGGTCGGGTCGGCGGCGTTGATCGCCTTCTTCTTGCTGACCTTGCCGTCGGGGGTGGTCAGGGCCGCGGGAACGACCTTGTACTCGGTGACCCGCTTCAGGTCCGCCGTGTCCTTGACCGCCTGCACCGCCTGCGGGGTGATGGTCTCCCCCCGGTCGTTGCGGACGATGAAGTCCGTGCCCACGCTCTTGTCGAGCTGGTCGGTGGCCGAGGCCACCATGGACGAGCCGACCACCGACAGGCAGGCCACCAGGGCCAGGCCGATCATGAGGGCGGCGCCGGTCGCGCCGGTGCGGCGCGGGTTGCGCAGCGCGTTGCGCTCGGCCATGCGCCCCACCGGGCCGAAGACCCTGAGGACGATCACGCCGAGGACACGCACCAGGCCCGCGGCGAGGACCGGGCCGATGACGACGAAGCCGAGCAGGGTCAGCACGATGCCGACACCGAGCCAGCCCGAGCCGGTCTTGGCCTGGTCGGTGGTGGCCGCCGCGTACAGGCTCGCCGCGCCCGCGCCGGTCAGCACCAGGCCGATCAGGGCCCGTACGGCACCCGACCGGGCGTCGGCCGGGGCGCCCGCGTCGCGCAGGGCGGCCATCGGGGAGACCTTGCCGGCGCGGCGGGCGGGCAGGTAGGCCGCCAGGACGGTGACGACCACGCCGAGCAGCAGGCCGAGGGCCGGGGTGGTCCAGGCGACGGTCAGGTCGTCGGTGGACAGGTGCATGCCGATCTGGCCCATGAGCTTCATCAGGCCTACGGCGATGCCGATGCCCGCGCCGACGCCGAGGACGGAGCCGAGCACGCCGAGCAGGAGGGCCTCGACGAGCACCGAGCGGTTGACCTGGCCGCGCGAGGAACCGATGGCGCGCATCAGGCCGATCTCGCGGGTGCGCTGGGCGACCAGCATCGAGAAGGTGTTGACGATCAGGAAGATGCCGACCAGGAAGGCGATCCCGGCGAAGCCGAGCATGGCGTACTTCATGACGTCGAGAAGGCTTTCGACGTCCTTCTGGTTGGCGTCGGCGACCTCCTTGGCCGTCTGCACCTTGTAGCCGCCGCCGAGCGCGGCCGTCACGTTCTTCTTCAGGCGGGCGTCGGAGACGCCCTTGGCGGCGGTGACGTTGACGTTGGTGTAGACACCGGTACGGCCGACCAGGGTCTGCTGGGCGGTCTTGGTGTCCAGGTAGAAGATCGCCGCGCCGGGGTTGGTGACGGTGAAGGTGGCGATGCCGGACACGCGCGCGTGGTGCGTGCCGAGGGCGGTGATCAGGCCGATGTCGTCACCGAGGCGCAGATGGTGCTTCTTCGCGGTGTCCGCGTCCACCATGATCTGGCCGGAACCATGGGGCGCCGCACCGGTGGTGACCTTCATGGTGCGCGCGTCGTTGCCGTTCCAGTTGCCGACGATGGTCGGCGCGCCGCTGGTGGGCGAGAGCCCTTCCTTGTCGGCGTCGACGACGGTGACCTGGGTGGAGAACACGGTTCCCTCGGCCGACCGCACGCCCTGGGCCTCGCGGATCTCGCCGACCACGGAGGCGGGCAGCACCGGCGGCCTGCCGGTGCCGGACACGGTCTCCCCGGTGTCGGAGGCGTCCTTGGCGCTCACCGTGACGTCCGAGGACGTCGCCTGGAAGAGCTTGTCGAAGGTGGTGTTCATGGTGTCGGTGAACACCAGGGTGCCGCAGACGAAGGCGACCGACAGCAGGACCGCGATCGCCGAGAGCGCCATGCGGCCCTTGTGCGCGAAGAAGTTGCGCATCGAGGTCTTCAGCACGGTCATGAGGTGCGCCCCCGGGCGTCGAAGTCCTTCATACGGTCGAGGACCTGCTCGGCGGTGGGGCGGCGCATCTCGTCCACGATCCGGCCGTCGGCCAGGTAGAGCACGCGGTCCGCGTAGGAGGCGGCGACCGGGTCGTGGGTGACCATGACGATGGTCTGGCCGAGGTCGTGCACCGAGCGGCGCAGGAAGCCGAGGATCTCGGCGCCCGCGCGCGAGTCGAGGTTTCCGGTCGGCTCGTCGCCGAAGATGATCTCCGGGCGGGCGGCGAGCGCGCGGGCCACGGCGACGCGCTGCTGCTGGCCGCCGGAGAGCTGGGTCGGCCGGTGCTTGAGCCGCTCGGCCAGGCCGACGGTCTCCACGACCTTCTCCAGCCACTCCCGGTCGGGCTTGCGGCCCGCGATGTCCATGGGCAGCGTGATGTTCTCCAGCGCGTTCAGCGTCGGCAGCAGGTTGAACGCCTGGAAGATGAAGCCGATCCGGTCGCGGCGCAGCTGGGTCAGCTTCTTGTCCTTCAGACCGGTGATCTCGGTCTCGTCCAGATAGATCTGACCGCTGGTCACCGTGTCGAGCCCGGCGAGGCAGTGCATCAGGGTGGACTTGCCGGACCCCGAGGGGCCCATGATCGCGGTGAACTGTCCGCGGTCGATGTCCACGTCCACGTGGTCGAGCGCGACGACCCGGGTCTCCCCGGCGCCGTACGCCTTCACGACCTGCCGCGCCCGCGCGGCAACGGCCGTAGGTCCTCCAGTGCCCCCGTGCCTGGGTACGGTCACAGCCGATGTCACGGTATGTCTCCTATGGGATGGCAGGTCGGAGCGCGCGCCGGCGGCGCGTGCGGTTCGTTGCTGGTCGTACCGGTGATTCTCGCGGGCCCCGGGGGTGCCGCGCGCTGGTGCGGAGCCCCCGATCCCGGTGGGGCAAACCCCACCCCGGCGACTCGGGTACGCCGCCCCCCAGCGGCGTAAAGCCAGGTTAAGGAGCGGACGGGCGCCGTCTCGTCCTCCGGGGGGACGAACGCCCCCCGATCCGCGGTACGGAGATACCCCTAGGGGTCCTCCACCGTCGGGTGGAGCCGTTCTCAGGGTCGTCTCCACCCCCGACGGGCAAAAGCCTCCACCCTCACGCGGCGTCAGGGTCAAGCACATTCCCCGCGGACGGCCACGACAGCGCGCCGGCGCACGCGAAGCGTGTACGGGACACCGAGGAGCGGCGGCTCAGGGGCGGGACCGCCGGGACGGACCGGGGCGGAGCCGACGGGCATGACGGGGCAAGCGGGCGGACGCCGCGCGCCGAGGCCGGCGGACGCCGCGCGGCTCAGCGCCTCGCGGCCGCCATGGACGCGTTCAGGCGGTCGCGGAGGTGGTCCACCTGCTCCCGTACCTCGTCCCAGATCTCGCCGTGCTCGCGCAGGAGGCGTTCGGTCTCGCGGGCGGTGCGCTCCTCGTGGGCCAGGGCCGCGTCGAGGACTTCGGTGGCACGCGCGTGTGCCGCCTCCAGGAGGCGGGGCGCGCGGTCCTTCTCCACCGCGAGCGTGCGCTTCGCCGCGGCGAGGGCGGCCTCGGCGCGGGTCAGCCGTTCGGCGGTGTCCGCTTCGAGGGCGGCCGCCCGTTCCGTCAGCGCGCGTTCGGCCGCCGACCGCCGGGCGGCGAGTTCCCCGGGCTGGGCGGCGCGCAGGGCGGCGGCGCGGTGGCGGGTCTCGCGCAGGCCGTCCAGGGCCGCCCGGCGCAGCTCGCGCACCTCGTGCCGGGTGCCGACGCGCAGCGCCTCCGCCTCCGCGCGGGCCGCGACCAGCCGCTGTCCGGCGGAATCCACCGCCTCGGCGCGCAGCGCGTCGGCCGCCTCCCGCGCCGTACGGCGCACGCTGCGCGCGTACTCCTCGGCGGCCGCGACCCGATCGCGCGCCTCGTTCCGGGCGCTCTCGCGCAGCCGTACCGCCTCCTGGCGCACCAGCCGGAACACCGTGCGCGCGGGCTCGCCGAGGACGTCGTACGTCTGCGGTTCCAGCCCGGCCGCCCGCTCGCGCAGCCGCGCCGACTCCGCCGCCATGTTCCGGGCGAGGACGGTCAGCCGCGCGAGGCGCTCCCAGGCGGCGTCCCGCTCCCGCGAGAGGGCGGCCAGCCGGGCGTCGACCTGTTCGGGGTGGTAGCCGCGCCCCCGGGCGGCCTTGAAGCCGTACGGCGTCGCCGATGCGCTGCTCACCCGTGGAACCCCTCTCCGCCCTGACTGTCCGACATACCCGACAGAATGATGGAACGCATGTCGATATGAGCTGAAGAGACGTCAGGGTTCGTCAACACCGTCGGGCCCTTCACTCCAGCGAGTGAAGGGCCCGACGCGAACGGCGGACGGAGGGGCGGACCGCCTCCGGCTACAGCAGGCCGTCCCACATCTGTTCCAGCAGCACCGACCACCAGGTCTCCGGCGAGCCGAGCGCCGCCGGGTCCAGGGAGGCCAGCTGGGCCTGGAAGTCGACGGTCCAGCGGCCCGCCTGCTCCTGGTTCAGGCCGTAGCGCAGCCGCCACATCCGGCCGAGCAGCGCCAGGCAGCGGGTGAACTCCGGCAGCCCGGTGTTGACGAACTGCGGCGGCACCGGAGCACCCCCCGGACCGGCCTCCACCGGCACCGCGACGATGTGCGCCGTGCCGTACTGCACACAGATCGCCTTGCCGAAGTCCGTGCCCATCACCAGGTACGACCCCGCGTCCGACGCCGGCCGCACCCCGCGCTCGGCCGCCAGCTCCGCCAGCGTCGGCACCGGGCGCCCCGGCTGGGCCTGCGCCCAGAAGAACGGGCCCATGTCCAGCGGGAGTCCGGCCACCACCAGCGTGTGCGCCACGACCGGCGGCACCCCCTGCCGCGACACCGCCTGCTGGTCGAAGCGGTGCACCCCCGGCCCGAACGCCGCCGCCAGCTCGTGCGCGACGCCCTCCGGCGGGACGGGCGGGACCGGCTGCACCGGCGGCAGCGGGGCGCGCACCGGCGCGGGGCGCGCCGGGCCGTCCGCCACCTGGTGCAACTCGCCCTGGTGCGCGAGGAGTTCCTGCATCCCCTGCTGCCTGCTCGCGTGATCGGTGCCGTACGGCGCGATGCTCGCGATCCGCGCCTGCGGCCACTGCTCCCGGATCATCCGCGCGCAGTACGCCCCCGGCAGCTCGCACGACTCCAACTCCGTGTGCAGTTCGAGTACTTGGTCCGGCGGCACGTTCATCGCCCGCAGCTCGTGGAAGATCTGCCACTCCGGGTGCGGCATGCCCGGCGCGGACCGCCGGATCAGCTGCTGCTCGGAACCGTCCTGGGCGCGGTAGCGCAGCACGGCCTGGTAACCGGGGCCGACCGTCGGCTGCGCCGGGGGCGGATAGCCGTACGCCGGGGGCTGACCCGGCACGGGGGCGCCGTGCGGCGGCATGACTCCGGGCGCCATGGCACCGGGGTGCGGGGGCGCGCCGAGGTGCGGCGGCGGCATGGCACCGGGCGGGGGCGTCGCGCCGGGGGGCGGGGGCATGGCTCCGGGGGGAGGCATGGCACCCGGGTACGGCAGCTGGCCCGTGGGCGCGGGACCGGCGGGCGGGGGCATCGCGCCCGGCGGTACGGCCCCGGGCGGCGGTACGACCCCGGCGGGGGGCGGCATCGCACCGGGCGGGGGCAGCGGGGCACCCTGCGGGGGCGTCGCGGCCGACGGCGCGGGGTGGGTGCCGGGGGCCGGGGGCGCGCCCGGGACGGACGACGCGTTCGGCACGGGCGGCACACCCGGCGCGGGTGCCGCGTTCGGCGGGGCCGGGATGCCCGGGGCGGGCTGCGGGGGCGGAGGCACACCGGGACCGCCCTGCGGAGGTGCGGCCAGGACCGTCTCCGCGTGGTCGGCACCGGGGGCGCGGACGGGGCCGGGGGCGGACGGCATCCCCGGCGCGCGGGAGGTGCCCGGCGCGGGCGGCGCACCGGGCCCGGGCAGCGTGCCCTGGGCGCCGGGCGTCCCCGGGACCGTGGACACACCCGGCGCAGGCGGCGTCCCCGGGCCACCGGGAGCACCCGGCGCGCCCTGCGCACCAGGCGTACCCGGCGCGGGCTGCCGCAGCGCGAACCCGTCCGGGTCCTCCGGGCCGAGCGCCGACACCAGCTGGGTCGGTACGTACTCGTCCCCGCCCGCGCCACCGGGACGCGCGCCCGGAGTGCCGGGGGCGCCCGGCGGGGGCGGGGGCGTGGCGGGGTTCTTGCGCGGCGGGGGCGCGGCCTTGCTCGTCACGGCGTCGGCGATGTCACCGGCGTCCGGCGGCAGCGGGCGGGCCGGGGGCCGGGGCGCGTCGGCGGCGCCGCTCGGCGGGTAGGCGTGACCGGGACCCGCCGGCGCCGTCACCCCCGGCGAGACCGCCGTGGGCGGCAACTGGCTGCCGCCCGACATCAGCGCCGTCTTCGCGTCCGGCTCGGACGCGGGCGGGCGCGGGGGGCCGTCCCCCACCGGAGGCGAGAACACGGTGGCGGGCAGCGGTACGGAACGGTCCTCTCCGTCGCCCGCGTTGGTGTCCGTACCCGCCCAGGGCGTCCGGGAGGCGTCGTCGTCCTCGGCAGCGGCGGCGGGCCACGGCGTAGCGCGCCCGTCCCCTAGGGGTACCCCGGGCCGCGTCTCGGCGAGCCCGTTGCCGGAACCCTCACGCGGCCCGGGCACACTCCCCGGACCGGCCTCAGGGGCGGGACCCGGGGCAGGGGCCGGACCCGGGGCAGACGCCGGACCCGGGGCAGACGCCGGCCCCGGGGCAGGAGCCGGACTCGGGGCAGACGTCGGCCCCGGGGCAGGAGCCGGACTCGGGGCAGCGGCCGGACCCGTAACCGGGCCAGGAGCCTTACCCACAGCGGGAGTTGACCCAGAAGCCGACCCCGAGGCCACCCCCTGAACCGACCCCGAGCCGCCGGCCACACCCGGCCCCGCACTCGCGGCGGAAGCAGCACCCGAAGCCACACCGGGCGCCGTCCGAGAAACCGACCCCGACCCGGAACCATCCCTGGACCCGACCCCGAGTCCGACCCCGGACCCGGAACCATCCCCGGACACCGACCCCGACCCGACCCCGGACCCCGAAGCAGAACCCGAAGCCACCCCGGACGCCACCCCCGCCCCCGAAGCCGACCCCGCCCCGGCCGAAGGCGACCCCAGCTTCTCCGCCGCCTCCTGCAGCCACTCCGGCGGACTCAGCAGGAACGACGTCTGGTTCAGGTCCACCCGCGCCGCAGCCGGCACCGGCACCGCGTCCTCCGGCTCGTCGGGGCGCCCGTACGTCTCCTCGTAGCGGCGGATCACCTCGCCCACCGGCAGCGCGGGCCACAGCGTCGCCTCGCCGCTGTCCCGGGCGATCACCAGCCGCTGGGCGCCCGCGTCCACCCGCGGGCCCTCCGCGCGGTCCTCGCCCCAGACCACGAAGCCCAGCTCGAACTCCCGCACCCGCACCTCACGGTGCTGATAGGCCGGGACGTCCCCGTTGATCCACTCCTCGGCGCGCTCCTGCGCCTGTGCGAACGTCACCATCGCCGGAAGCTCACTCCCCCGCAGCCGAGGACACCGGCACCGCACGCGCGAAGCCGCCGTCCACCATCAGACCCGCCACCGTCTCCAGCTCCGGCGGATCACCCGCGAGCCGCGACAGGAACGCGTCGAAGTCGTCGCCGCACGGCAGCAGCAGCCGCTCCACCCGTTCCGCCGGAGACCACGCCGGATCCACGTCCCGTACGTCGTCGTACGCGCAGAACCACACCGAACCCGCCCGCTCGCCCTTCACCTTCACCGCGAGCAGACCGCCCTGCACGAACCCGACGCCCAGGTAGTCCTTCGTCAGGTGGTCGCGCAGACACTTGTTGACGTACAGCAGGTCGTTCACCGCCGCCTCGTCCCGCACCGTGAAGAACGGCTGGTCCACCAGCAGCCCCAGCTCCGCGTCGAGCGCCGCGCCCACCGGCGCGCACCCGCCCGCCGCCTTCAGGAACGAGCGGTAGGCGCCCGGCAGCCGGTAGCCGAGGTCCTCCTCGACCCCCTGCACCTGCGACTCCGTCACCGCCACACCCGACTTGGGCAGCCCGAAGTGCGCCGGACGCGTCTCCGGAAGCGGCCGCGTACCCCGCTTGTCGTGGTCCACCACCGCCGTCGCCAGACCGCCGTGATGCCGCAGCAGCGCCTTCACCTCGACCGGGACCAGTTCGAGACGGCGCGAGTCCGCCACGTGATGCCACGTCCAGCCGTGCGGCGTCGCCACGTCCGGCACCGTGTCCCACAGCTCATGACCCGAGGCCGCCAGCGCCGCGTTCGCCGACACGTAGTCCGTCAGCCGCAGCTCGTCGACTCCGAAACCCTCCGGAGGATCCGCGATCTCCGCCGCCGCGCGCGCGTACGGCGCGAAATCGGGATAGCCACGGTCGTCCACCCGCACCCCACGCGGATGACGCGCCGCCCGCACCGGATCCGGGAAGTGCACGACCTGCCCGGCATAGGCCGCGTTCGGCGGCGCGGCCTCCTGCCCGAGCCGACCTGTCGTCATGGCGGTTGCCCCCTGCGGCACTCTGTACGAGCCGGCGCCCGCGCCCTCGACCGGCGCACCCCGACCCGTATCCGACTGTCTCAGGCGTCACCGACGCCCCGACCGCGACCGGCGCGGTGCCGACAGCCTATGCGGTACGCGCACACCGGTCACCGGGCCGCCGGACCACCGCCCCGAAGGCCCCACCGGCCCTCCCCGCACCCATGACATACAGTCACACAGCGTCACGGCTCTGGCGTGTCGCGCCGCCCCAGCTTCCGCAGCCGCCACGGCATTTGGCACTCTGTGTCCTTCGGGGGAGCCCCAGGGGAGGGAAAGACGATCATGAACACGATGGCCACCAAGAGCACCGACACGCCCTCCGGGGACCCCCGCATCGGCTGGAGCGCCACCGAAGCGCCCCCCGCCCCCACCCTGCTCCACCGCCGCGACGGCATCCTCCCCACCATCGCCGCCGCCCTCTCCGTACGCGGCGAGACCCTCACCGGCACCGCCGCCCGAGGCGACCGGCCCCCCGCCCTGCACCCCCTCGTCCAGGACTTCCTCGACACCCTCACCAGCAACCAGCGCGACCGCTTCACCGGCCGCTGTGCCGAAACGATCCTCATCTCCCGGCACCTCACCGCCATCGAGGCCACCCGCAGCAGACGCGCCGCCCGCAGGCCCCTCACCAACGGCGAAGCCCGCAAAGCCCTCAAGCAGGCCAAACTCACCGCCCGCCGCATACGCGAGGACGGCGACCCCCTCCACGGCAGCTTCGCCGCCCCCTGCCGCGCCTGCACCGCCCTCAGCGCCCACTTCGGCGTCCGCATCGTCGACCCGGCCACCGGCGGCAACTGACACCCCCGGCCCGACCGGCCACCGGAACCACCGCACGCACGACGATCGAAGGCACATGCACCCCAACCGCACCACCGCACCCGGCACCACCACACTCGGCCACCCACCGGCCGCCCCCCGCTTCCCCGGCGCCGCCGACAACGCCCTGCGCACCGCCGGCTGGCACCCCGGACGCTGGGACATAAAACAGGCCGAGATCTGGGCCGACACCCTGCGCGAACACCTCTCCCCCGCGGGCCACCGCCACACCGTCTTCCCCGCCGCCGTCGAAGCCTGGGCCGAATTCGGCGGCCTGAGCGTCAACCCCACCGGCACCGGCCGCCAGGTCGCCCCCGCCACCCTCCACCTCGACCCCCTGCACGGCCTCCACCTCGCCCGCACCCTCGGCGACCTCGGCCGCGCACTGGGCACCGAGGTCAGCCCCCTCGGCGAGGAGACCGCCACCGCCGCCCTGCTCGCCATCGACGCCGAAGGCCGCGTCTACGCCCTCGACCACAGCGGCGACTGGTACCTCGGCCCCGACATCGACCACGCCCTGACCACCCTCATCATGGGCACCCACCCCGTACGCCTGACGGCAGGCTGACCCCACCGGCCACGGCACGGGTACGGGCAGGGGCACCGGCTCCCGCTCCGGCACCGGCACCGGCACCGGCGGCCCCTCACACCGCCGGAATCACCGCCGACACCCGGAAACCGCCCTTCTCCGTCGGCCCCGACACGAACACACCCCCCAGCGCCACCACCCGCTCCCGCATCCCCAGCAGCCCGTTCCCGCCGGACGGCAGACCCGCCGACGCCGACGCCACCTCCGGCGGAGACTCGTTCTCCACCTGCATCGCGATCTCCGCCCGCCGATGCGCCAGCCGCACGAACGTCCGCGCACCCGCCGCGTGCTTGTGCACGTTCGTCAACGCCTCCTGCACCACCCGGTACGCCGTCTGCTCCACCTCCGCCGCATACGAACGCACCTCGCCCTCCACCGACAGGGCCACCACCATCCCCGCCGCCGCGGACTGCCCCACCAACTCCTCAAGCTCCGCCAGGCTCGGCCCGTCGAGGACCTCCTCGGCCGCCGCCCGGGATGCCGCCTCCGCGGCAGCGGCCCCCACCGCCGCCAACGGCACCGGCTCGACACCACGCCGCACCGCGTCCCCCGACCGCAGCACGCCCAGCATCTCCCGCAGCTCCGTCAGCGCCTGCCGGCCCATGTCCCCCACCAGCGCCGCGTTGCGCACCGCCTTCTCCGGGTCCTTGCGCGCCACCGCCTGCAACGCCGCCGCGTGCACCACCATCAGACTCACCCGGTGCGCCACCACGTCATGCATCTCCCGGGCGATCCGCGTACGCTCCTCGCCCCGCGCCCACTCCGCCCGCTCCTCCGCCCGCTCCGCGAGCAGCTGAAGCTCCCGCTCCAACGAGTCCGCCCGCTCCCGCAGGCTCTCCATCAGCCGGCGCCGCGCCCCCACGTACAGCCCCAGCAGCAACGGCGGCGCCGTCAGCCCCAGCGACGTCGTCACCGCGGCGAACGGCACGAACCAGTCGCCCATCGTCAGATCGCCCCGCGCCATGTCCTGGCGCACCCGCACGAACGTCACGATCATCGTGCCCACCAGCGACATCCCCGCGAGCGCCACGATGATCCGGCGCGGCAGCTCGCACGCCGCCAGCGTGTACAGCCCCACGATGCCCATCAGGAAGCCCATCTCGGCCGGGGTGATCGCGATCGCGACGAGCACGACCGCCACCGGCCACTTCCTGCGCACCAGCAGCACCGCACCGGCCAGCAGCCCGAACACGATCCCCACCGACAGCGGCACACCCGCGTCCCGCGCGAACGGGACACCCTCCGCGCCGCACTCCAACGCCGACGCCAGGGCCAGCACAACGTCCAGCGCCGCGCCGCGCCGCCTCTCCCACCACCATGGGCCGGTCAGGGCCCTGGCGCGGTCTTCCCCCGTCGTGGTCATGCCTCCAGCCTACGGGCGCGTGGGGCCGCTTTTCCGGCGAGTTTCGCCCTCCGCCCGGATCACACACCGTAATCGAATGCCGTCGAAACCAGCTGAAATCGCTCGAACTGCTGAACCCCGGCGCTTCACCACCGGACCTACCCGTTCCGCCCGGACGGTATGCACATGGCACATTCACCAGGCAACGGCGGGCGGTACGCGGACTTCGACACGTTGCGAGCGCGAGCGGTCGCGCTCCGCCGCGCGGGGCTCAGCCTCCGCCAGATCCGCGACGAACTGAAAGTCTTCAACAACGACCTCCTCAACCGCCTCGTCCACGGCGAGCCCCCTCCGGAGTGGACCAAACGCCCGAACGCGAAGGACGACCTGCGGGAGCGGGCACGGGAGCTGCGACGACAGGGGTGGACGTACGACCGGATCCAGCTGGAGCTGGGCTGCTCCAGAAGCTCGGTGTCCCTCTGGGTCAGGGATCTGCCGAGGCCGAGCCCCCGCTACACCCCGGAGGAACAGCAGGCGCTCATGCGGGAGGGCCTGGCGCGGTCCCGGGCCGTGGAACGGTCGAAGCGGGAGGAGTCGAAATCAGCGGCAGTACGGGACGTGGCCGAGCTGACGGACCGCGAGCTGTTCGTGGCGGGAGTGGCGCTCTACTGGGCGGAGGGCGCGAAGAGCAAGCCGTACGACCGGCGCGAGCGCGCGGTCTTCGTCAACAGCGACCCGGGGGTGATCCGGACCTACCTCGCCTGGCTGGACCTCCTCGACGTGGGCCGGGAGCGCCTGGGCTACCGCGTGCTCATCCACGAGTCGGCGGACGTCCCGGCCGCCCACCGCTTCTGGGCGGAGGTGGCCGGCGTCGACGTGTCCGTCTTCGCCAAGCCGACCCTGAAGAAGCACAACCCGCGGACGGTCCGCAAGAACACGGGCGAGGGCTATCACGGCTGCCTGGTCGTGACCGTCGCCCGAAGCGGCCACCTTTACAACCGCATTGAGGGCTGGTGGGGTGGAATCGTGACACAGGCGCAGGCACGCCTCGGGTAAGGTCTGAAGCGCTGTCCCCCGTGGTGTAACTGGCAGCACACTAGATTTTGGATCTAGTAGGACAAGGTTCGAATCCTTGCGGGGGAGCCACAGCTCACAAGACCTCAGTTCGGGTCCTGACCTCTCACCGCATCGGGTCAGGACCCGCTCTCATGTCCCCCCGAATTCACCCCGGTATCCTGCGCTCGTCACCCCCCACACCCTTCATGAGCCGAAAGGCAACCCCGTGAGCGCCATTCGCCCGGCAGCCGTCGTCGTTCTCGCAGCGGGTGAGGGCACCCGTATGAAGTCCGCCACACCGAAGGTGCTGCACGAGATCTGCGGCCGTTCGCTGGTGGGGCACGTGCTGGCGGCCTCCCGTGAGCTGGACCCGGAGCATCTCGTCGTCGTCGTGGGCCACGCCCGTGAGCAGGTCGCCGCGCACCTGGCCGAGATCGACCCCGGCGTCCGCACCGCCGTGCAGGAGACGCAGAACGGCACCGGTCACGCGGTCCGGATGGCGCTGGAGGAGCTGGGCGGCCCCCTGGAGGGCACCGTCGTCGTCGTGTGCGGCGACACCCCGCTGCTGACGGCCGCCACCCTGCGGGACCTGGCCGGCACCCACGACGCCGACGGCAACGCGGTGACCGTGCTGACCGCCGAGGTGCCGGACGCGACCGGGTACGGCCGGATCGTGCGGGACGAGGCGACCGGCGCGGTGACGGCGATCGTGGAGCACAAGGACGCGACGGAGGCCCAGCGGGCGCTGCGGGAGATCAACAGCGGTGTGTTCGCGTTCGACGGCCGGCTGCTGGCGGACGCGCTGAAGCAGGTGCGTACGGACAACAGCCAGGGCGAGGAGTACCTGACGGACGTGCTCGGCATCCTGCGGGAGGCGGGGCACCGGGTGGGCGCGTCGGTGGCCGGGGATCACCGGGAGATCGCGGGTATCAACAACCGGGTGCAGCTGTCGGAGGCCCGCCGGACGCTGAACGACCGTCTGGTGACGGCCGCGATGCTGGACGGTGTGACGGTGGTGGACCCGGCGACGACGTGGGTGGACGTGACGGTCACGTTCGGCCGGGACGCGCTGGTGCACCCGGGGACGCAGCTGACGGGCGCGACGCATGTCGGCGAGGGCGCGGAGGTCGGTCCGAACAGCCGGCTGCACGACACGCAGGTGGGCGCGGGCGCGCGGCTGGACAACACGGTGTCGGACGGTGCCCGGGTCGGGGAGGGCGCGTCGGTGGGTCCGTTCGCGTATCTGCGGCCGGGGACGCGGCTCGGCGTGAAGTCCAAGATCGGGACGTACGTGGAGACGAAGAACGCGTCGATCGGTGAGGGGACGAAGGTTCCGCATCTGTCGTACGTGGGGGACGCGTCGATCGGTGATTTCACGAACATCGGGGCGGCGAGTGTGTTCGTGAACTACGACGGTCAGGACAAGCATCACTCGGTGATCGGGTCGCATTGCCGGACGGGGGCGGACAACATGTTTGTGGCGCCTGTCACGGTCGGGGACGGCGCGTACACCGCGGCGGGGTCCGTGATCATCAAGGATGTGCCGCCGGGTTCGCTGGCCGTGGCGCGTGGCCAGCAGCGCAATATCGAGGGCTGGGTGGCCCGTAAGCGGCCGGGGAGCGCGGCGGCGAAGGCGGCCGGGGCGGCGTCCGGTCCGGCCGGGGACGAGGGCTGACGGGGACCTGGGAAGGTCTCGTCCGGACCCCTTCCGGACACGAGTGCGTCAAACACGGCGTACCGTGATAAGTGCACACCCGCACCCCCTACCAGCTGATTCGGCCCTCTCGTGCCCAGCCGAGAGGCCGCTTGGCCGAGGCTGGCTGACACACCTCTGAGGAGACAGTGCTGTGACCGGGATCAAGACGACCGGCGAGAAGAAGATGATGTTCTTCTCCGGCCGCGCCCACCCCGAGCTTGCCGAGGAGGTCGCCCGCGAGCTCGGTGTCGGGGTCGTCCCGACGAAGGCGTTCGACTTCGCCAACGGTGAGATCTACGTTCGGTATCAGGAGTCGGCGCGTGGCGCGGACTGTTTCCTGATCCAGAGCCACACGGCTCCGATCAATAAGTGGATCATGGAGCAGCTGATCATGATCGACGCGCTGAAGCGTGCGTCGGCCCGCTCCATCACGGTGATCGTGCCGTTCTACGGTTACGCGCGCCAGGACAAGAAGCACCGTGGCCGTGAGCCGATCTCGGCGCGGCTGATCGCGGATCTGATGAAGACGGCGGGTGCGGACCGCATCCTGACGGTGGATCTGCACACGGACCAGATCCAGGGCTTCTTCGACGGTCCGGTGGACCACCTGTTCGCGCTGCCGCTGCTGGCGGACTACGTGGGTTCCAAGGTGGACCGGGACAAGCTGACGGTCGTGTCGCCGGACGCGGGCCGGGTGCGGGTGGCGGACCGCTGGTGCGACCGGCTCGGTGCGCCGCTGGCGATCGTGCACAAGCGGCGTGACAAGGACGTGGCGAACCAGGTCACCGTCCACGAGGTCGTGGGTGAGGTCGAGGGCCGGGTGTGCGTGCTGGTCGACGACATGATCGACACGGGTGGCACGATCTGCGCGGCGGCGGACGCGCTCTTCGCGCACGGTGCGGAGGACGTCATCGTGACGGCGACGCACGGTGTGCTGTCGGGTCCGGCGGTGGACCGGCTGAAGAACTCGCGGGTGAGCGAGTTCGTGTTCACGGACACGCTGCCGACGCCGGGTGAGCTGGCCGCCGACCTGGAGAAGATCAAGGTGCTGTCGATCGCTCCGACGATCGCGAACGCGGTGCGTGAGGTGTTCGAGGATGGCTCGGTGACGAGTCTCTTCGACGAGCAGTGAGGTTTCTGCAGGCCCGTACCGCGGGCTAGTTGAAGATCCTTTTGGGTGCGGCCTCCCCTGCCGAGTAGACTGCGACAGTTGCTCGGCGAGGGAGGCCGCACTCGTGTTTTCGCGAGGCGGTTGTCCGTTATCGACGCGCTCTTCGTAGCAGGCCGTTCGTGGCCGGGTGACCACGTTCCTACTACCTCTACGAGGAGTGATTCACATGTCCGAGGTGAAGATCGCCGCCGAGACCCGCACCGAGTTCGGCAAGGGTGCGGCCCGTCGCATCCGCCGTGAGAACAAGGTTCCCGGTGTCCTCTACGGCCACGGCTCCGAGCCCCTGCACCTGACCCTCCCGGGCCACGAGCTGCTGCTCGCGCTGCGTACGCCGAACGTCCTGATCGCCCTGGACATCGACGGCAAGACCAACGAGCTGGCCATCCCGAAGGCCGTCCAGCGTGACGCCATCAAGGGCTTCCTCGAGCACGTCGACCTGCTGCTGGTCAAGCGCGGCGAGAAGGTCAACGTCGAGATCCCGGTCGTCGCCGAGGGCGAGCTGGCCCCGGGCGGCAACCTGCTCGAGCACGTGCTGAACGCGCTGCCGGTCGAGGCCGAGGCCACGCACATCCCCGAGTCCGTGACGGTCTCCGTCGAGGGCCTGGAGGCCGGTGCCTCCGTCCACGCCAAGGACATCGAGCTGCCCAAGGGTGTCTCCCTGGCCGTCGACGGCGACGCCGTCGTCCTGCAGGTCCTGGCCGCCCAGGCCGAGGAGGCCCCGGAGGCCGAGGCCGCCGAGGGTGACGAGGCCGCCGAGGCCTGATCCGGCCCGGTTCTGCCGCCGCGTCCGTGGCGGTAGCCGTATTCGCTCCAGCCGCTGCTTCCCTAGGGGTATCCCTGTGGGGAGCAGCGGCTGTCGCACGTGAGGAGACAGGGACGTGAGCACGTCCGAGAGTGCCCCCTGGCTGGTCGTCGGGCTCGGCAATCCGGGTCCTGAGTACGCGATGAACCGGCACAACGTCGGCTTCATGGTGGTGGATCTGCTCGCGGAGCGGATCGGCGGGAAGTTCAAGCGGGCGACGAAGGCGCAGGCGCAGGTGCTGGAGGGCCGGATCGGTCCGGCGGGTCCGGGCAGCCGGCGGGTGATCCTGGCGAAGCCGATGTCGTTCATGAATCTGTCGGGCGGCCCGGTGAACGCGCTGCGGGACTTCTACAAGGTGCCGCTCGACCACGTCGTGGCGGTGCACGACGAGCTGGACATCGACTACGCGACGCTGCGGCTGAAGCTGGGCGGCGGGGACAACGGGCACAACGGCCTGAAGTCGATGACGAAGGCGATGGGCGCGGACTATCACCGGGTGCGGTGCGGGATCGGCCGGCCGCCGGGGCGGATGCAGGTGGCGGACTTCGTGCTGAAGGACTTCTCGTCCGCCGAGCGCAAGGAGCTGGACTGGTTCGTGGACCGGGCGGCGGACGCGGTGGAGTCGTTGGTGACGGAGGGTCTGGAGCGGGCGCAGTCGGCGTACAACTCCTGACTTGTCCGGTCTGCTCCGCGGCGGAGTTGACCGGTCGTAGGGGTATGGCCAATGATCCCGGCCATGCCTGCCAGAGCCAGTTCCGTCCGCCGGGCTTCCGTGACCGCGTTGGGGGTGGGGCGGGCCGTGCTGATGGGTGTGTGTGCCGCGCTGATCCTCTTCGCCGGCGCGTGGGGTTCCTGGGGCACCGCGCAGCACGTGATGCTGCCCAAGGGCCGTGAGCACGGCACGATGCGGGTGACGGACTGTTCCGGCGACCGCTGTACGGGCCCGTTCGCGCCGACGTCGGCCGGTGGGGTGCGCCGGGACCGGGTGGTGCTCGCGAAGTCCGTCGCGGTGCGGGCGGGCCGGTCCTACGACGTGACGGTGGAGCCGGGTACGGACGTGGTGGTGCGCTCGGGGCTCTCGGGGACGCTGTTCGCGTGGCTGCCGCTGGGCGGGGCGCTGGTGCTGGCCTCGGTGGTGGTGGCGGGCGGGATGCGGCTGACGCGGACCGGCTGGACGCTGGGGGTGCTGGGTGTGGTGCTGCTGACCGGGGCGTTCGTGACGGCGCAGTGAGCCTTTCCTGACATGACGACATGACGGTGCCCCCGGCAGCCGAAGGGCTCCCGGGGGCACCGTCGTACGTGCGCCGGGGTCAGCCGGTGTTGCGCAGGCCCGCCGCCACGCCGTTGACGGTGAGGAGCAGGGCGCGGGCGAGGAGCGGGTCGGGTTCGGTGCCCTCGGCGACGGCGTCGCGCTGGCGCTTGAGCAGGGCGACCTGGAGGTAGGAGATCGGGTCCAGGTAGGCGTCGCGGATGGTGAAGGTCTGCTTGAGGACGGGCTGGGCGTCGAGGAGTTCGCTCTCGCCGGTGACGCGCAGGATCTCGGCGACGGTGAGTTCGTGCTCGGCGCGGATGGTGTCGAAGACGTGCTTCAGCTCGTCGGGCACGAGGGTGTCGACGTAGTGCTGGGCGATGCGCAGGTCGGTCTTGGCGAGGGTCATCTCGACGTTGGAGATGAAGTTGCGGAAGAAGTGCCACTGGCCGTGCATCTCGTCGAGCACGGTGTCGAGGCCGGCCTCGCGCAGGGCCTTGAGGCCGGAGCCGACGCCGAACCAGCCGGGGACGATCTGCCGGGACTGGGTCCAGCCGAACACCCAGGGGATGGCGCGCAGTCCGTCGAGCGAGACGCCGGAGCCGGGGCGGCGGGAGGGCCGCGAGCCCAGGTGCAGGTCGGCGAGCTGGTCGACGGGGGTGGAGGCGAGGAAGTACGTCGGCAGGTCGGGGTCCTCGACGAGCGCGCGGTAGGCGGAGTGGGCGGCGTCGGAGACGACGTCCATGGCCGCGTCCCAGCGGGCGAGGGCCTCGTCGGACTGGCGGGGCGCGGTGTGCAGGGCGGACGCCTGGAGGGTGGCCGCGACCGTCAGTTCCAGGTTCTCCCGGGCGAGGGAGGGGATGAGGTACTTGTCGGAGATGACCTCGCCCTGCTCGGTGACCTTGATCTCGCCCTCCAGGGTGCCCCAGGGCTGGGCGAGGATCGCGTCGTGCGAGGGGCCGCCGCCGCGGCCGACGGTGCCGCCGCGGCCGTGGAAGAGGCGCAGCCGGACGCCGTAGCGGTGGGCGACGTCGCGCAGCCGGCGCTGGGCGCGGTGGATCTCCCACTGGCTGGTGGTGATGCCGCCGAACTTGGAGGAGTCGGAGTAGCCGAGCATGACCTCCTGGACGTCTCCGCGCAGCGCGACCAGGCGCCGGTAGGAGGGGTCGGAGAGCATGTCCTCCAGGATGGTGTCGGCGGCCTTGAGCTCGTCGGTGGTCTCCAGGAGCGGGACGATGCCGATCCTGGCCCAGCCGGCGTGCAGGTCGAGCAGTCCGGCCTCGCGGGCGAGCACGGTCGCGGCGAAGACGTCGTCGGCGCCCTGGCACATCGAGATGATGTAGGACTCGATGACCTCGGGTCCGAAGACCTCCAGGGCGCGCTTGACGGTCTGGAAGACGCCGAGGGTCTTGGCGGCGGCCGCGTCGACGGGGGCCGGGCTCGGGGCGAGCGGGCGGCGTGAGCGCAGTTCCTTGGCGAGCAGCTTGGCGCGGTACTCGCGGGGCATGTCGGCGTAGCGCCAGGACTCCTCGCCGAGGCGGTCGAAGAGCTGGCCGAGGGCGTGGTGGTGGGCGTCGGCGTGCTCGCGTACGTCCATGGTGGCGAGCTGGAGGCCGAAGGCGGCCAGGGTGCGGATGACGCGGGCGAGGCGGCCGTCGGCGAAGAGGGCGCCGCGGTGGGCGCGCAGGGAGGTCTGGATGATGCGGAGGTCGTCGAGGAGCTCGGCGGTGCCGAGGTAGTCGCGGCCTTCCTGGTGGGGGGTGTTTCTGGCCAGGCGCTGCTTGGTGTTCTCCAGCTTCTGGCGGATCGCGGTGGCCTTGAGCCGGTAGGGCTCCTCGGCGTTGAGCCGCTTGTAGCGGGGGCTGATCTCGGGCAGGCGCTCCAGGTCGGCGTCGAGGGAGGTGAGGAGTTCCTCGGTGGCGCCGGTGTAGCGGATGGAGTTGGAGAGCAGTCCGCGCAGTTCGTCGATCATCTCCAGGGCGTCGTTGATGCCGTGCTCGTGCTGGAGGATGAGGACGTCCCAGGTGACCTGGGGGGTGACGTTGGGGTTGCCGTCGCGGTCGCCGCCGATCCAGGTGCCGAAGGTGAGCGGCCGGGTGTCGTCGGGCAGCTCGACGCCGACGCGCTCCAGTTCGGCGGTGAGGTCCTCCAGGACGTCGCCGACGGCGTGCGCGTGCAGTTCGTCCAGGTAGTAGATGGCGTTGCGGGCCTCGTCGGTGGGCTCGGGGCGTACGACGCGCAGTTCGTCGGTCTGCCAGACGAGGTCGATGTTCTCGGCGAGGCGGACGTCGTGGCGGCGGCGGTCGGAGTCGAGGACGGGGGTGTCCAGGAGTTCGGCGACGCGCCGGAGCTTGTTGAGGACGGAACGCCGGGCGGCCTCGGTGGGGTGGGCGGTGAAGACGGGCCGCACGTTGAGGTTGCGGACGGTCTCGCGGACGTGCTCGGGGTCGGCGTCCTTGAGGCGGTCGGCGGTGCGGGCGATGAGGCCGCCCTCGGCGGCGCGCCGGGCGCGCAGTTCGCGGCCGCGGTGCACCTGCTCGGTGACGTTGGCCAGGTGGAAGTAGGTGGAGAAGGCGCGCACGAGTTTGGCGGCGGTCTCCAGTTCGGTGCCGCGCAGCAGTTCGGCGGCGGCCTCCCCGTCCTCGCGGGTCAGGCGGCGGACCTTCTCGACCAGTTCCAGGAGTTCGGGACCCTCCTGCCGTACGAGGGTCTCGCCCAGCAGGTCGCCCAGGCGCCGGATGTCGGCGCGCAGCTCGCTGCCGGTCGTGGTGGTCTGGTCGTCGGCACTGCTCACAGGTGCGGCTCCTTGCAGTGTTGAAGCTCAACTGGGAGGGAACCCGGGGCATCCGTCCATCGTGGCGCAAAACGCCGCATACGGCCTGGAACGTCCGGGAAGTAAACAGAGCGGACGGCGCTGTCCGACCGCTTCCAAGGATAGGTGTCCACCGGGACGCGCAGGGTCTGGGGCCCTTGCCGCGCCCCGACTCGCTGCCATACTTACGACGCCGTAGGTTACGGAACCGTAGGGAAGTGTTCCCTTCTCTCCCGTACGGTCCCGGCGGCCCGGCACCTGCCCCGACCCTCGACCCCACAGGGGACGCGCATGACCTCAAGTTCCGATGTGATCGACGAAGCCTCACCCGATGGCTCCTCCGCCACGCTGGGCGGCGAGAAGAAGCGCTCCGTCGAGCAGATCGCCCTGCTCGTGTTCATCGTGGTGCCGTTCCTGGCCCTGGTGGCGGCCGTGCCGCTGGCCTGGGGCTGGGGAGTGAGCTGGCTCGATCTGGGCCTGCTGGCACTCTTCTACTTCATCGGCTGCCACGGCATCACCATCGGTTTCCACCGGTACTTCACCCATGGCTCCTTCAAGGCCAAGCGGCCCCTGCGGATCGCGCTGGCGATCATGGGGTCGATGGCGGTCGAGGGCCCGATCGTGCGCTGGGTGGCCGATCACCGCAGGCACCACAAGTTCTCCGACGCCGAGGGCGACCCCCACTCCCCCTGGCGCTACGGCGAGACGCTCCCGGCGCTGATGAAGGGCCTGTGGTGGGCCCACATCGCCTGGATGTTCGACGAGGAGCAGACCCCGCAGGACAAGTACGCGCCGGATCTGATCCGGGACCGGGCCATCCGGACGATCTCCCGGCAGTTCGTGATGTGGACGGTGATCTCGCTGGCGCTGCCGCCGCTGATCGGCGGTCTGGTCACGATGTCCTGGTGGGGCGCGTTCACCGGCTTCTTCTGGGGTTCACTCATCCGGGTGGCGTTGCTGCACCACGTGACGTGGTCCATCAACTCGATCTGTCACGCGGTGGGCAAGCGGCCGTTCAAGTCGCGCGACCGCTCGGGCAACGTGTGGTGGCTGGCGGTGCTGTCCTGCGGTGAGTCCTGGCACAACCTGCACCACGCCGACCCGACGGCGGCGCGGCACGGGGTGGAGCGCGGCCAGATCGACTCCTCGGCCCGGATCATCCGCTGGTTCGAGAAGCTCGGCTGGGCGTACGACGTGCGCTGGCCGTCACGCTCGCGTATCGATTCGCGCCGCAGCGGTGGTGCGGAGTCCTCCCCGCGCGGGAAGGCCGGCGCCGAGGCGGCATGATTGACGGCGTGGCGACCGACTCCAGCAGCATCCAGGGCAACGACAAGCAGCGGCGGACGCGCCGGACCCGTATGACCGGTGCCGAGCGCCGCCAGCAGTTGCTGGAGATCGGTCGCACCCTCTTCGCGGCCAAGGGCTTCGAGGGCACGTCGGTGGAGGAGATCGCGGCGAAGGCCGGGGTGTCCAAGCCGGTGGTGTACGAGCACTTCGGCGGCAAGGAGGGGCTGTACGCGGTGGTGGTCGACCGCGAGATGCGGCGGCTGCTGGACATGGTGACCGGGTCGCTGACGGCGGGGCATCCCCGCGAGCTGTGCGAGCAGGCGGCCTTCGCGCTCCTGGACTACATCGAGGAGTACACGGACGGGTTCCGCATCCTGGTCCGCGACTCCCCCATCCCGCAGTCCACGGGCTCCTTCGCCTCGCTGATCTCGGACATCGCGACCCAGGTGGAGGACATCCTGGGCCGCGAGTTCAAGAGCCGCGGCTTCGACTCCAAGCTGGCCCCGCTCTACGCCCAGGCGCTGGTCGGCATGGTCGCGCTGACCGGGCAGTGGTGGCTGGACGTACGCCGCCCGAAGAAGGCGGAGGTCGCGGCGCATCTGGTGAACCTGGCGTGGCACGGCCTGGACGGCCTGGAGCAGAAGCCGCGGCTGATAGGGCACCGGAAGAACTGAGTTGGAGGAGTGCGGTACGGGGCTGTGGGATCGTGCGCGTATGACCGAGATCACCATCGGTGACGCCGCCGCCCGGTTGGACGAGCTGGTCCGCCTGGTGGCCCACAATCGCGAGCCCATCGCCCTCACCGACCAGGGGCACGTTGTCGCACTCCTGGTTTCTCCCCGCGTGTTGGAGGACCTGGAAGACGACCTGGCGGTTGCCGACTACCAGCGGCGCAAGGCCGAGGGAACGCTTGCCCCGGGCATCCCCCATGCCGAGGTCAAACGCCTGTTGGGGCTACGTCCCTGAGCGTCCGCACGGTCCGGCTTCTCGTCACGCGTCCCGGCCGGACGGACTGAGCGGCTCCAGGAACTCCAAGCGGTTGCCGGCCGGGTCCTCGCTGTAGAACCGGCGGTGGCCGGGGAGGCTGTCGTCCCAGGTCACGGGGGCGCCGTGGGCGGTGAGCCGGGCGGCGTACGCCTCGATGTCATGGACCCGCAGCCCGGGGTGGGCCTTGCGGGCGGGGCGGAAGTCCTCCTCCACCCCCAGGTGGAGCCGCACCTCGCCCGCCTCGAACCAGCAGCCGCCACGCGCGGCGAGCACCGGGGGCTTGGGGATCTCGGCCATGCCGAGGGCGCCGGTGTAGAAGGCGCGCAGCAGCTCCTCCGTACCGGCCGGCGCCGCCAGCTGGACATGGTCGACGGCGACGAGCACGGCTCACGCCTCCCGGACGGCGACCGCGAAGAGCCGGCGGAACGGCAGGACCGTCCCGTACGGCGCGCTCGGGTAGGCCGTGCGCAGCAGGTCGCGGTACTCGGTGAGGAAGGCGTCCCGGGCCTCGGGGTCGTCGGCGAGGGCGGTGAGGGCGGGGCGCAGGCCGGTGCCCTTGACCCAGTCGAGCACCGGGTCCTCGCCGGTGAGGAGGTGCTGGTACGTCGTCTGCCACACGTCGGCGGCGAGGCCGAGGCGGGCGAGGCGGTCGAGGTAGACGCCGGGGGTGTGGACGGAGTCCGGGCGGCGCAGGACGCCGGCGAGGCGGGACGTCCAGCGCGGGGTGTCCGCGAGGTCCCGCATCAGGGCGTGCAGCGGGGCGTCGGTGTTGTCGGGGACCTGGAAGGCGAAGGTGCCGCCGGGGTTCAGGGCGTCCGTCCAGTCGGCGAAGCGGTCGAGGTGGCCCGGCACCCACTGGAGGGTGGCGTTGGAGACGATCACGTCGCAGGGCTCGTCCGGGGTCCAGGTGCGGGCGTCGGCGGGGGCGAAGTCCAGGCGGCCGCCGCCCTCGGTGGGGCCCTCGTGCTCGGTGTGGGCGCGGTCGAGCATCTCGGGCGAGTTGTCGTAACCGGTGATGTGCGCGGCGGGCCAGCGGGCGGCGAGCAGGGCGGTGGCGTTGCCGGGGCCGCAGCCGAGGTCGGCGACACGCGGGCGGGGGTCCGCCGGGTCGGGGACGCGGGCGAGCAGGTCGGCGAAGGGGCGCAGCCGGTGTCCGGCGTGCCGGAGGTACTGGGCGGGGTTCCACTGCGGCGTCGTCATGGGGTCCAGCGTGGCGCCGTCGATATCTTGATGTCAAGACACTCGACATCAAGAGACTTCACGTCGACACAACCACTACACTGATCTCCATGGAGGACGAGGTCGATCGGCTGGTCGCAGCGTGGCGCCGGGAGCGCCCGGACCTCGACGTGGAGCCGCTGGAAGTACTGAGCCGGGTGAGCAGGCTGGCCCGGCACCTGGACCGCGCGCGCCGGCTCGCCTTCTCCGAGCATCAGCTGGAGCCCTGGGAGTTCGACGTGCTGACCGCGCTCCGGCGCGCCGGGACGCCGTACCAGCTCTCCCCCGGCCAGCTGCTCACCCAGACCCTGGTCACCTCGGGCACGATGACCAACCGCATCGACCGGCTCGCCAAGAAGGGCCTGGTGGAGCGGCTGCCCGACCCCAGCGACCGGCGGGGCGTGCTGGTGCGGCTGACCGACACCGGGCGCGACCGGGCCGATGAGGCGCTGGCGGGGCTGCTGGCGCAGGAGCGGGCGATCCTGGGCGAGCTGTCCACCGCGCAGCGCTCCGAACTGGCCGGGCTGCTACGCCAGTTGACCGCCCCGTTCGACAACGTCCCCGGCTAGGTCCACCGGCCCCACCCCGGCCCTGCGGGCGAGCGCCACGGCGGCGAGCGTGGAGTGGACGCCGAGCTTGCCCAGCACGTTCTGCATATGGGTGCGCACGGTGTGCGGGGAGAGGAACAGCCGCTCGGCGACCGCCTTGCGGCCGAGCCCGGCGACCATGCAGCGCAGCACCTCCCGCTCGCGCGGGGTCAGCGACTCCACCAGGCGCTCGCTCTCGCTGCGGTGCTTGCGGGCGGCGGTGAGTTCCTTGAGGACGCCGGTGAGCAAGGCGGCCGGCAGATGCGTCTCGTCGCGCAGCACGCCCCGGATGACGGTGAGCAGCCGGGACAGCGAGCAGTCCTTGGCGACCCAGCCGCAGGCGCCCGCCTGGAGCGCGAGGGCGGCCCGGCGGGGCTCGTCCTTCTCGGCGAGGACCACACAGCGGACCCCGGGCTGGGCGGTGCGGACCCCGGCCACCAGGGAGATCCCGTCGACGTGCCCCTCGGAGTCGCCCAGCTGCACGGGGATGGCCGCGCGGCCGCCGGGCAGCACCCTGCCCAGGTCGGCGTCGACCAGCAGGACGTCGTAGCGGCGGCCCTCGGCGGCGGCCCGCTCCAGGCAGCGCAGCGCGGCCGGGCCGCTGCCGGCGGCGAACACGTCGACGTCCGGCTCGGCGGCGAGCGCGGCGGCGAGCGACTCGGCGAAGATGCGATGGTCGTCGACGACAAGGACTCGGATGCGCACCACGTAACCCCCTATCCCCAGGCTCCGCGTGGGAGCGGGGGAGACCCCAGGCTGGGAGAACGACGACGGCTCGCGGTCACGGCACCCGCGAAGGGGCCACCGACCGCGCGGCCCCAGCCGTCGCGGACAGTGCTACCCCCCTCGCGGGTGCCGTACCCGCCTGTCTCGCCCCCTGAATCGGTACCGGCCCCCACCGGCACCGCTTCTCAGCGTACGGGCGGGGGCCTCCGGGGGCGGGCGAATTGGCGGAACTGACCGGGCTGCGCGTTTATGGTGTGCCGCATGTTCCGTATCGAGACGCAAGTCGACCAGGACCGACGCGCTCTGCTGCGAGCGCGGCTACGGGACACCAACACGGCGGCCTCCCCCGCCCTGGCCGCCCTGCGCGACACTCCCCTGGAACGGGAAACCCCGCTCCATGTCTGGGCGTTGGACGAGGCGGGCGAGCTGGCCGGCGGCCTGGTGGCCCACACCTGGGCCGGCTGGCTCCACATCACCCACCTCTGGGTCGACACCCACCACCGGGGCAGCGGCCTCGGCACCCGGCTGCTGGCCGAGGCCGAGGACCTCGCCCGCACCACCCGCGGCTGTGCCCACGCCCGCCTGGAGACCTGGGACTTCCAGGCCCCCGGCTTCTACCGCGGGCAGGGGTACGAGGTGGTCTGCGAGATCCCCGACTATCCGCCGGGGGTCACGGAGTACACGCTGACGAAGCGGCTCGGCCCGTCGGAGCGCTCAGCGCAGGCGGTGGGCGCCCGGTGACGGTACCGCCTCGAACACGCGTGGGGTGGTGAATCCGGCGTGGGCGAAGGCCTCTTCGACCGCCTTGGTGACGGTGTCGACCGAGGCCGCCTCCACGAGGGCGATCGCCGAGCCGCCGAAGCCGCCGCCCGTCATGCGGGCGCCCAGGGCGCCGGAGGTGAGGGCGGTGTCGACCGCGAGGTCCAGTTCCGGGCAGGAGATGCGGAAGTCGTCGCGCAGGGAGGCGTGGCCCTCGGTGAGCAGGGGGCCGATCCCGCGGACGTCGCCCGCCGTGAGCAGCTCCACCACACGCTCCACCCGGTGGTCCTCGGTGACGATGTGGCGGACCAGGCGGCGTACCTCGTCCTCGTCGCCGAGGTCCGCCAGCGCCTGGTCGAGGTCCGCGTACGCCACGTCCCGCAGCGCGTCCACGCCGAGCAGCGCCGCGCCCTTCTCGCAGCCCGCGCGGCGCTTGCCGTACTCGCCGCTGCTGTGGGCGTGCTTGACCTGGGTGTCGACGACCAGCAGGCGCAGGCCCCCGGCGGCGAGGTCGAAGGGGATCTGGCGCTGGGAGAGGTCGCGGGTGTCGAGGAAGAGGGCGTGGCCCTCCTCGCAGCAGGCGGAGGCGGTCTGGTCCATGATGCCGGTGGGGGCGCCGACGTAGACGTTCTCGGCGCGCTGGCACAGGCGGGCCAACCGCCAGCGGGGCAGCCCGAGTTCGTGGAGGTCGTTCAGGGCGAGGGCGACGACGATCTCCAGTGCCGCCGAGGAGGACAGACCCGCCCCGGTCGGCACCGTGGAGGACAGATGGACGTCCGCGCCGGTCAGCGCGTGCCCCGCCTCGCGCAGCGCCCAGACCACGCCCGCCGGGTACGCCGTCCAGTCGTGGTCCGCGCCCGGTTCCAGGGTGTCCAGAGCCAGTTCGACGGGGTCGCCCCCGATGTCCGCCGAGTGCAGCCGCAGCACACCGTCGGTACGGCGCGAGACCGCCGCCGTCACCTGGTGGGGAAGTGCGAACGGCATCACGAAGCCGTCGTTGTAGTCGGTGTGTTCGCCGATCAGGTTGACCCGTCCCGGCGCCGCCCACACCCCCTCCGGCTCGGCTCCGTACAGCTCGGCGAAGCGTTCCCGGACCGACTCTGCGCCCACTACTGCTCCTTGTGCGTCCGACGCGCGAACTGCCAGGCGTCCGCGATGATCCCGGCGAGGTCCGCGCGGGAAGGGTTCCAGCCCAGTGTGGCGCGTGCCGTCTCGGCGGACGCCACCAGGACCGCCGGATCGCCCGCCCGGCGGGGGGCGGTGATCTCGGGGACCGGGTGCCCGGTGACCTCGCGGACGGTCTCGACGACCTCACGGACGGAGAAGCCGTTGCCGTTGCCGAGGTTGCAGATCAGGTGCTCGCCGGTCTTCGCGGCGTCGAGGGCGAGGAGGTGCGCCTCGGCGAGGTCCGCGACGTGGATGTAGTCGCGCACGCAGGTGCCGTCGGGGGTCGGGTAGTCGTCGCCGTAGACGGAGATGGCGTCGCGGCGGCCCTGGGCGACCTGGAGGACGAGCGGAATGAGGTGGGACTCGGGGTCGTGCCGCTCGCCGTAACTGCCGTACGCGCCCGCCACGTTGAAGTAGCGCAGCGAGACCGCCGCGAGGCCGTGCGCGGCCGCCTCGCCGGTGATCATGTGGTCGACGGCGAGCTTGGAGGCGCCGTAGGGGTTGGTGGGCTTCGTCGGGGCGGACTCCCGGATCGGGATCTCCTCGGGCTCGCCGTAGGTCGCGGCGGTGGAGGAGAAGACCAGGCGGCGCACGCCGGCCTCGCGCATCGCGGCGAGCAGCGCCATGGTGCCGCCGACGTTGTTCTCCCAGTACTTCTCGGGCTTCACGACCGACTCGCCGACCTGCGAGAACGCGGCGAAGTGCAGCACGCCGTCGTAGGAGGGGTCGAGCCACTTGGCGGCGTCGCGGATGTCGCCCTCGATGAACGCGGCGCCCTCGGGGACGCCCGCGCGGAAGCCGGTGGAGAGGTTGTCGAGGACGGTGACCTCGTGCCCCGCCTCCAGCAGATGCTGGGCCACCACACTGCCGACGTAACCCGCGCCACCCGTCACCAGGTACTTCATGAACTCGCTACCTCTCGCAGTCGCTCGGCCGCGCGCTCCGGCGGCACGTCGTTGATGAAGACGTTCATGCCGGACTCGGAACCGGCGAGAAACTTCAGCTTGCCGGAAGTGCGTCGGATGGTGAAAAGCTCCAGGTGCAGCGCGAAGTCCTCGCGGTCCGCGCCGGGAACACCCGTGTCGCCGAACGGCGCCTGGTGCCAGGCGGCGATGTACGGCGTCCTCGGCTCGCTCACGGCCTCGCTCACCGCGTCGCCCACGGCGCTCTCCCCTTCCTCCCGCTCGAAGATCCGGTCGAAGCGCCTCAAGAGTTCCAGATAGACCTGGGGGAATTCTGTGCGCGCGTCCTCGTCGAGGGCGAGCAGATCGGGCACCCGGCGCTTGGGGTACAGGTGGACCTCGTAGGGCCAGTGCGCGGCGTACGGCACGAAGGCCGCCCAGTGTTCACTCTCCAGGACGACCCGCTCACCGGCGAGTTCCCGCGCGAGGACGGCGTCGAAGAGGTTCTCCCCGCCGCTCTCCTCCTGGTGCGCGGCGACGGAGCGGAGCATCAGGGCGGTGCGGGGCGTGGTGAACGGGTAGGCGTAGATCTGCCCGTGGGGATGGCCGAGGGTCACGCCGATCTCGGCGCCCCGGTTCTCGAAGCAGAACACCTGCTTCACGGCGGGGAGTTGGGAGAGTTCGGCGGTGCGGTCGGTCCACGCGTCCAGGACCAGCCGGGCCTGTTCGCCGGTGAGGTCGGCGAAGGACGCGTCGTGGTCGGAGGTGAAGCAGACGACCTCGCAGCGGCCCGAGTCGCCGGCGAGCGAGGGGAAGCGGTTCTCGAAGACCGCCACGTCGTAGGAGGAGTCGGGGATCTCGCTCAGCCGTCCGTCCCGGCTCGGGCAGAGCGGGCACTCGTCGGCCGGGGGGTGGTAGGTGCGGCCCTGGCGGTGGGAGGCGATCGCGACCGAGTCGCCGAGCAGCGGGTCGCGGCGGATCTCGGAGCTGGTGACCGTGGGGTCGAGCGGGCGGCGGTCCACCGCGTCGCGCACGGTGTCGTCGCGCAGGTCGTAGTAGATCAGCTCACGCCCGTCGGCCAGCCGCGTCGGGGTCTTCTTCACGCCGGACTCCTTGATCGACCACCCCGCAGGGCGTCCTCACCCAATCACTCAACACAATCAAACATAACAAACCACAACTCGACAACGGATCGCACGATCACAATCAAACAAAGAACACCAACAGAACTGTTCAAATACTGAAGGCCGCGGCGTAGGTTCCGCTCTGGATCAGTTCGCGCAACGAAGCGAGTTCTCATGCAGACGTCCCCGACCGGCCCCGCGCCCCTGGCGGCGGGCCCCACCTATCTGGCCGCGGAGCTACGGCTCCCCACCAACTGGCTCGACTACACGATCCTGGCCATCTACTTCGTCGTCGTCCTCGGCATCGGCTTCGCGGCCCGCCGCTCGGTGAAGACCAGCCTGGACTTCTTCCTCTCCGGACGCTCGCTGCCCGCCTGGATCACCGGCCTCGCCTTCATCTCGGCGAACCTGGCGGCCACCGAGATCCTGGGCATGGCGGCCAACAGCGCGCAGTACGGCGCGTACACGGTGCACTGGTACTGGATCGGCGCCATCCCCGCGATGGTCTTCCTGGGCCTCGTGATGATGCCCTTCTACTACGGCAGCAAGGTCCGCTCGGTCCCCGAGTTCCTGCTGCTGCGCTTCGACAAGGCCGCCCATCTGCTCAGCTCGATCCTGTTCGCCTTCGCGGCGATCCTGATCGCGGGCGTCAACCTGTACGCCCTCGCGATCGTGGTCGAGGCGCTGCTGGGCTGGCCGCAGTGGGTGGCGATCGTGGTCGCGGGCGCCTTCGTGCTCGCGTACATCACGCTCGGCGGACTGTCCTCGGCGATCTACAACGAGGTGCTCCAGTTCTTCGTGATCCTGGCCGCCCTCATCCCGATCACCTTCCTCGGCCTGAAGAAGGTCGGCGGCTGGGACGGCCTGACCGACAAGCTGACCGCGCAGCACGGGGCGAACTTCACCACCGCGTGGGGCGGCACCGGCATCGGCAGCGCCAACCCGCTCGGCGCGAACTGGCTGACCATCGTCCTCGGCCTCGGCTTCGTGCTGTCCTTCGGCTACTGGACCACCAACTTCGCCGAGGTGCAGCGCGCCCTGTCCGCGAAGAACCTCTCCGCAGGGCAGCGCACCCCGCTGATCGCCGCGTACCCGAAGATCTTCATCGTCTTCCTGGTGATGATCCCGGGCCTGGTCGCCGCCGCGCTGGTCCCGAAGATCGGCACGCCCGGCTCGGGGCTCCAGTACAACGACGCGATCCCCTATCTGATGCAGGAGCTGCTGCCCAACGGCGTGCTCGGCATCGCGGTCACCGGTCTGCTCGCGGCGTTCATGGCGGGCATGGCGGCCAACGTGTCGTCCTTCAACACCGTGTTCACCACCGACATCTGGGCGCGCTACGTCAAGCCCGGCCAGGAGGACGGCTACTACGTCCGCTTCGGCCGGCTGATCACCGTCATCGGCGTCTGCGCCTCCGTCGGCACGGCGTTCCTGGCGTCCTCGTTCTCGAACATCATGAGCTACCTCCAGACGCTGTTCTCCTTCTTCAACGTCCCGATGTTCGTGGTCTTCATCGTCGGCATGTTCTGGAAGCGCGCCTCGGCCAAGTCCGGCTTCTGGGGTCTGCTCGCGGGCACCGCCACCGCGATGGTCAACTACTTCGTGTTCTACAAGAAGGGCATCATCTCGATCCCCTCCGACCAGGGCGCCAACTTCGTCTCCGCCATCGCGGGCTTCGTCGCGGGCGCGGTCGTGATGGTCGCGGTGTCGCTGTTCACCAAGGCCAAGCCGGCCGACGAGCTCCAGGGCCTGGTCTACGGCACCAAGTCGCCGGGCATGTCCGAGCCGCCCTCCGAGGGCGACGACGCCTGGTACCGCAAGCCCGCCCTGCTCGGCTGGGGCGCCGTCGTCCTGGCCGCCGCCTGCTACATCCCGTTCTCGTTCTGATCGCGGGAGGATGAGGAAACCATGACCGAAGAATCCCCCCGCCCCGAGCAGGATGCCACCGAGCAGAACGTCCAGCGCGAGGTGACCGAGCTGGAGGGCAAGTCCGCGACCGCGGCCCGCATCTTCGACCTGCGGCGCATCATCGGCGGCCTGTTCGTCGTCTACGGCGTCATCGTCACGATCGCCGGCATCACCGACTCCCAGGCCGCGATCGACAAGGCCGAGGGCGTCAACATCAACCTGTGGACCGGCATCGGCATGCTGATCCTCGGCATCTTCTTCCTGGCCTGGCTCAAGCTCCGCCCGACCCCGCCGCCGCTCCCCGCGGAGGGCGTGACCGAGGAGGACCCGGCGCACTAGCCGGAGGTGTGCCAGGCGGGGCCGGAGCTGTGCGTCACAGCTCCGGCCCCGTCGTCATGTGCGGCAGCGGGCCCGCTCTGTCCAGCAGGCCGGTGCGGGCGGCCAGGGCGGCGGCCTCCAGACGGGAGCCGACGCCGAGCTTCATCAGGACGCGCTGGACATGGGTGCGGGCGGTGCTGGGGGCTATCCCCATGCCGGCCGCGATACGGCGCGTGTCCTCGCCGTCCGCCACCCGGACCAGCACCTCGACCTCGCGCGGGGTGAGCAGCCGCAGCAGCCGCTGGCCCTCGTCGTCGGGCTGGGCGGCGGGGTTGAGCAGCTCCGCGAAGGCGCCCTGGAGGAGCTGGGGCGCCACGGCCGCCTCGCCCGCCCGCGCCTTCATGATGGCCCGCTCGACGCCCTCGATGCGCTCGTCGTGCCGTACGTACCCCGAGGCGCCGGCCGCGAAGGCCGCCGCGATACCGCGCGGGGACGGCACGGGCCCGAGGACCACCACGGCCACCTGCGGACGCTCCCGTTTGATCCGGGCCACCGGGTCGAAGACGCCCGGCTCGGCGGGTGCCGCCGTACCGAGCAGGCACACCTCGGGTGCCCGTGTGATCACCAGCTCGGCCGCGCCCGCCGCCGGTGCCGCCGCCGCGAGCACCCGGTGCCCGCGCAGCTTGAGCGCGGAGGCCAGCGCCTCCGCGAGCAGGCGGTGGTCGTCGACGACCATCAGCCGCACTCCCATACTGCAAACCCCCCAGTCCCCCGGTGGAGCCCCACTATGGCCGCCCACCGGTCCCCGGGGACAGAGGGCCCCCCGGCGCCTCGTCCCCCATGTCCCGGAAGTTACACGCTTGTTCGACGTCGCGCCGCCACTATGCGGAGAAGTGCCCCGGACCGATGAAATCCGGGGCACTCGGGGCGGAGCGGGGTGCGCTCAGCCGTCGGTGCCGAAGGCGAGCACCAGGTACTCCTTGCCGTACGTCACCTTGTGCGCGAAGGCCGACGACATGAACAGACGGCCGCCGGCGAACCGGAGTTCCGCGTAATCCGGGGGCATCGTCAGCTCCTCCTGGTGCACGGCCTCGGTCGAGGGGTTCTCCAGCAGCTTGACGGCCTTGAAGGAGGAACCCCCGATGCTGAGGACCTGACTGCCCTTGTCGTACGGCGGATGGTTGTAGGCGATCAGGTTCGTGCCGTCCATGCGCAGCGGGTAAATGGTGTAGCCGTTGCCCGCCGGGGCGCGCTGGCCGGTCTGCTTGCCCGTCGTCAGGTCGAAGGCGACGATCTCGTTCGTCTTGCCGTACTTGCCGCCCGAGCCGTCGTGCTCCTCGGTGGCCAGGTAGAGCCTGCCGTTGCCCACGACGACGCCCCGGCACTCCTCGGCCTTGGTGATGCTGTCGCACTTGCCGCCGTAGGTGTCGCCGGGGGCGGAGATACGGGTGAGCAGCTTGCCGGTCTTGTTGTCGATGGAGAAGTAGTCCGAGATGCCGCTGCCGTCGCCCGCGCTGTCGCCCACGTCGGCGGCGACGACCAGCGGGTCGCTGGAGACCACGGACGCGTAGTCGATGCCGTCGGCCATCTTGTACTCGGAGATGACCTTGCCCGACTTCGGGTCGATGGTCTGGATGTGCAGCGTCGGGTTGTCGTAGCTGCCGCACTTGCGGACCGCGACGAGCTTGGCGCCGCCGCCGTAGCCGGCGTCGTAGCAGCCGTCGGAGGGCTTGGGCTGCCAGAGCACCTTGCCGGAGTCGATGTCGAACGCGGCGCCGCCGTCGGTGCTGCCGGCCGCGACGGTACGGCCCGAGACGGTGACGTTGTCGAAGGTGACGGGGAAGTCGCCCTGCCCCACCGTCTTCGTCCACAGCCGGGTGCCCTTGGTGAGGTCCACGGCCGCGACCTGGCTGCAGGGCGAGACGGGGTCGGCCGCCGGCATCTTCGGCTTGAAGACGATCGCGGTCTTTCCGTCGTCGGTGAGCTGCCTGCTCGCCGAGCAGACCGGGCCTGGCAGCTTGAGCGTCCACTCGCGGGTGCCGTCGGCGGGGGCGTACCCGGTGATCTCCCCGACGCCCGTCTTCGCGTACACCGAGTCCGTCAGCCAGGAGCCCGCCGTCACGACGGTGTCCTTGGGCTGCGGCAGCGGCACCTTGAACAGGGTCTTCGCGGCGGGGTCGGCGGGGGCCTTCTCCTTGCCGCCGGTGTCGCCGTTCCCGTTCTTCTCTCCGGTTCCGCCGGTCCCTCCGGAGGAGTGCGCGGTGTCCTGCTTCCCGCCGTCACCGCCCGAGTTGGCGTACCAGAACCCCAGCCCCGCGATGAGCGCGATCGCCAGCACGGCGGCCACGACGATGTACACCACGGTCCGCTGCCCCTTCGCCTTCGGCGCGGGGTACGGGGCGGTGGGGTGCTGCCCGTACGGCTGCTGCGGCCCACCCGGGTACCCGTAGGCCTGCGGCTGCCCCGGATAGGCGTAGCCGCTGGGCGGACCCTGGGGGTACCCGTAGGGGGGCTGGGGTGCGGCGGTGGGGTGCGGGTGCGGGTACGGCTGCGGGTAGGCGTACCCGGGGGCGGGGTTGCCCTGCGGCACGTGCCCGTAAGCGGCGGGCGGCGTGCCGTAGCCCCCGGGCTGGGGAGCGACGGGGGTCTGCCCGGGAGGCGCGCCGAACCCCGGCTGGGGTGGGGCGGCGGGGGGCTGCGGAGCGCCGTATCCGCCGGGCTGCGGGGCAGCGGCGGACGACTGGTCCTGAGGCGCGCCGAAGCCCGGCTGGGGAGCAGCGGCCGGAGGCTGCGGGACCCCATACCCCCCAGGCTGCGGAGCAGCAGCCGGCGGCTGCGGGGCAGAGGACGACTGATCCTGAGGCGCGCCGAACCCCGGCGGGGCGGCGGCAGCCGGAGGCTGCGGAGCGCCGTACCCACCCGGCTGCGGAGCAGCGGGCGGCTGCGCCTGCGGGGCGGAGGGCGACTGGTCCTGCGGGACGGGCGCGAGCCGCGTGGTCGGCGGGTCCTGTCGCGCATCCGGGGCCGCCTTCGAACCACCCTGATCCGCAACGGAGTTGCCCGACGCGGCAGCCGGAGCCCCGCTCCGGGGAGCGTCGGCCGGTGGGACCGGCTTCAGCAGGGTGGTCGGCGGGTCCTGGGCGTCCGGGCCATCACCCGAGGACGCCTTCGAACCCCCCGCAGCCACACCGGAGTTACCCGACTCGGCAGCGGAAGCCCCAGGGGCATCCGCCGGCGGGACCGGCTTCAACAAGGCGGTCGGCGGGTCCTGAACGTCCGGGCCGTCGGCCGGGGACGACTTCGAACCGGGCTGATCCGCAAGGGAGTTGACCGATGCGGCGGCCGGAGCCCCATCCCGGGGCTCCTCGGGGGCCGTGGACGCGCCGGGGGTGTCCTGTCGGGGTTCGTCGGGGCTGGCAGGCGTGCGGGAGCCGGGGGCGGCGGAGCCGGTGGGCTCCTCCGGGGCCGGAAGCTGCCGCTCCTCACCGGAGGTGCCCGCGCGGGAGCCGGCGGGCTCCTCCGAAGCCGAAAGCCGCTGCTCCTCACCGGAGGTGCCCGCGCGGGAGCCGGTGGGCTCGTCCGAAGCCGAAAGCCGCTGCTCCTCACCGGAGGTGGCCGTGCGGGGGCCCGGGGCGGCGGAGCCGGTGGGCTCCCCCGAAGCCGGAAGCTGCCGCTCCTCACCGGAGGTGCCCGCGCGGGAGCCGGTGGGCTCGTCCGAAGCCGAAAGCCGCTGTGCCTCGCCGGACGGGGGCCGTTGGGGGTCGTTGGGGGGTGGCTGGGTCATGGGGTGGGTACCTCGGGAGCGGGAGGGGGCGGCGGGGCCTGGGTCACTTGCCGAAGGCCATCATCAGCTTTTCCTTGTCGTCGTCGTTGCCGCTCAGCCGGTTCGAGGAGAGATAGAACCGGCCGTCGGCCCAGGCGATCTGACTGCTGAAGAAGGTGTCCTCGATCTGCGCGGTGGCGGACGGGTTCTGGAGCAGCGTGGCCGGCTTGTGCGCGGACCCGGCGGTCGGGATCGCGACGACCCGGCCCCCCACGTCGTACGAGGCGTGCACGTAGGCGACGAGCTTGCCGCCCTCCGCCCCGACCGGCGTCATCGACTCGTCCATGGGCGACTTGACCCGCCACTTCTCCTTGCCGGTGGCGAGGCTGATGGCGACGACCTCGTTGGGCCCGGTCGTCTCGCTGGTGGGCAGATAAAGCGTGTCGTCGGCGACGACGGCCCCCTGGCAGCCCTGGAGCGCCCGGTTGAGCACCGCCCACCCGCAGCTGGTGGTGAACTTCTCGTCCACCTTCACCTCGGAGCGGAACTTCCCGCTGTCGGTGAGGGTCGAGATGTTCCACGCCTTCTTGTCGTCGTTGACGAGGTAGATGACCAGCGGGTTCACCGAGTACGCGTGCTGGACCCGCCAGCCCTTCTTGATCTTCTGCGTCCACTTCACCTTGCCGGTGGCCGCGTCGAGCCGCCGTACCTCGTCGTGCTCGTTGCTGCCGCCCGTGCCGCAGGAGGCCACCTGGAACAGCCGGCCGCCGCCACCGGTGAAGCCGACCGGGAAGCAGTCCTGCCCGTACTTCTTGGACTCGTACAGCTTGTGCCCGTCACGGATGTCGAACGCGACGCCGGACTGCGCGCGCCCCACCAGCAAGGTGTTGCCGCTGGTGATGAGCTGCACGTCCGACGCGGTGTCGAACAGGCCGCCCTCGGGGACCTCCCCGTGCCAGCCCTTCTTGCCGGTGTCGAGGTCGATCTGCTGGAGCTGGTTGCACTTGGCGCGGTCGCTGACGCCGTTCATGTAGCCGACGACGATCTTGCCGCCCGCGGGGTTCGGGGTGACCGCGCAGACCTTCTGCGGGAAGGAGACCGGGGCCCAGGCGGGGGTCCCGTCCGCCACGCGGTAGCCGAAGACCTGCTTGTACGCCGCCTTCACCGCCGTACGGCTCGTGATCCACATGCCCGGGGCCTCCGCGCCCGAACCGGGGGCGTCCGGCGCGGTCTTGTACCAGAGGACCTTCGCCTCGCCGGGCTTGCGGCCCTCGTTGAGGTCCTCGGGGTCGGAGCCGCCGTCGCCGCTGCCGTCGCCCTCGTCGACCGGGGTGGTGACGGTCGGCTTGGGGTCGTCGCTGCCGTGCGCGACGGGCTTCTTGCCGCCGGAGTCGCCGGAGGTCACGGCGTAGACGGTGCCGCCGACGAGCAGCAGGGCGGCCGCGACGGCACCCGCGATGACGGCCGTCCTCTTACGGTTCCCGCCGGGGCCGGGCGGGGTGCCGGGGGCGCCGGGGTAGGGCTGCTGCGGGTACCCGTAGGGGCCGGGCTGCTGGGCGTAGGGGCCACCGGGCGGCGGGCCGTAGGGGGCGCCGCCGGGCTGGGGCGGGTACCCGTAGGGGCCCGGCGGGGGCGGGTACGGGCCCGGCTGCTGGGCGTACGGGCCCGGCTGGGCGTAGGGGCCGGGCTGCTGCGGGAAGCCGTAACCGGGCTGCGGCGGCGGGGCGTTCGGCGGCTGGGCCGGGGGCGGCGGCGGATTCTGCGCGGCACCGAAGCCGGGCTGCGGCTGACCCTGCGGCGGCGGACCCTGGGGCGGCTGCGCCTGCGGCGGCGGGCTCTGCGGCGGCTGCGCCTGAGGTGGCGGCCCCTGCGGCGGCTGGTCCTGCGGTGCTCCGAATCCGCCCTGCGGCGGCTGACCGGGTGGCTGAGTCATCAGCGCTGCTCCCCCTCGTCCACTGATTTTTAGCCAAGTGTTCCGAGGCCGGTGGCCGGCCCGCGGGCCGGGCGCGCGTTCCCCCGAACGGCTCTTTTCTATCACCCGCCCCCGACAGCGCAGGAGTGCGCGCGGGCCGGTCCTCCCAAGCGTTCCCAAGGGAGGACCGGCCCGTGATGCCGTCGTTACGCGTCCTCGGCCAACTCCAGCCAGCGCATCTCCAGTTCCTCGCGCTCGTCGGCGAGTCCCCGGAGCTGGGCGTCGAGTTCGGCCACCTTGCCGAAGTCCGTGGCGTTCTCCGCGATGGCCGCGTGGAGCTTGGTCTCCTTCTCGGAGATCTTGTCCAACTGCCGCTCGATCTTCTGGAGTTCCTTCTTCGCGGCGCGCTGGTCGGCGGCGCTGCGCTCGGGGGCGGCGTCGGTCTTCGGGGCGGGGGCGGAGGTGGCCACCGCCTCCTCCATCCGCTGCCGTCGCTCCAGGTACTCGTCGATGCCGCGCGGCAGCATCCGCAGCGTGCCGTCGCCGAGGAGGGCGTACACCTTGTCGGTGGTGCGCTCGACGAAGAAGCGGTCGTGGGAGATGACGATCATCGAGCCGGGCCAGCCGTCGAGGACGTCCTCCAGCTGGTTCAGGGTCTCGATGTCGAGGTCGTTGGTGGGCTCGTCCAGGAAGAGGACGTTGGGCTCGTCCATGAGGAGGCGCAGCAGCTGGAGACGGCGCCGCTCACCGCCGGAGAGGTCGCCGACCGGCGTCCACTGCTTCTCCTTGCTGAAGCCGAACGTCTCGCACAGCTGGCCCGCCGTCATCTCGCGGCCCTTGCCGAGGTCGACGCGCTCGCGCACCTGCTGCACGGCCTCCAGCACCCGGGTGGCGGGGTCGAGTTCGGCGACCTCCTGGGAGAGGTAGGCGAGCTTGACGGTCCTGCCGACGGCGATGCGTCCGGCGGCGGGCTGGGCCTCGCCCTCGGTGCGGGCGGCCTGGGCCATGGCGCGCAGCAGCGAGGTCTTGCCCGCGCCGTTGACGCCGACCAGGCCGATGCGGTCGCCGGGGCCGAGCTGCCAGGTGACGTGCTGGAGCAGCAGCTTGGGCCCTGCCTCGATGGAGACGTTCTCCAGGTCGAAGACGGTCTTGCCGAGCCGCGAGGAGGCGAACTTCATCAGCTCGCTGGTGTCGCGCGGCGGCGGCACGTCCTTGATCAGCTCGTTGGCGGCCTCGACGCGGAAGCGGGGCTTGGAGGTACGGGCCGGGGCGCCCCGGCGCAGCCAGGCCAGCTCCTTGCGCACCAGGTTCTGCCGCTTGGCCTCCTCGGTGGCGGCGATGCGCTCGCGCTCGGCGCGGGCGAAGACGTAGTCGGAGTAGCCGCCCTCGTACTCGTACACGTCACCGCGCTGCACGTCCCACATGCGGGTGCAGACCTGGTCCAGGAACCAGCGGTCGTGGGTCACGCACACCAGCGCCGAGCGGCGCTCGCGCAGATGCCGGGCGAGCCAGGAGATGCCCTCGACGTCGAGGTGGTTGGTGGGCTCGTCCAGGACGATGAGGTCCTGCTCCTCGATGAGCAGCTTGGCCAGCGCGATACGGCGCCGCTCACCGCCGGAGAGCGGACCGATGACCGTGTCCAGCCCCTTGGGGAACCCCGGCAGGTCGAGCCCGCCGAACAGCCCGGTCAGCACGTCCCTGACCTTGGCGTTGCCCGCCCACTCGTGGTCGGCCATGTCCCCGATGACCTCGTGGCGGACGGTCGCCTCCGGGTCGAGCGAGTCGTGCTGCGTGAGCACGCCGAGGCGCAGCCCGCCGGAGTGCGTCACCCGTCCGGTGTCGGCGTCCTCCAGCCGCGCGAGCATCCGGATGAGCGTGGTCTTCCCGTCCCCGTTCCGCCCGACGACCCCGATCCGGTCCCCCTCCGACACACCGAGCGAGACGCCGTCCAGCAGGGCCCGTGTTCCGTAGACCTTGCTGACGTTCTCGACATTGACCAGGTTGACGGCCATTTCACTCCTGTGCGCGCGGGGCGGATCAGCCTTCAAGCGTAGGGCCTGTAGTGGGGGTGGCGGATCGAGAGGGGGCGGTCACCCTGCGCGATGAGGTGCTCGGGTCTCCAACCGCTGATCAAGTGACTGTGGGTCGCCGGGGTGTCCCTCGATGAGGTGAACGGCGACCGATTCCCAGGGCCACTCGCGCACATGGAACGCATGATCGGTGGTGGCGGCTGAGTACGAGGCGGCCAGGGGCGGCTGGACCCCATGCAGGCACAGGGGACAAAAGGGAAGGGGAGCAGGCGTGATCCGCGCATACAAGTTCCTCCTTCGCCCCACGACCCGTCAGGCCCAGGCACTTCGCGAGATGCTGGCCAACCACTGCTCCCTCTACAACGGCGCGCTCCAAGAGCGCCGGGACGCCTACCGGCACAGTTCGAGGACGAGAATCACGTACGGCGGCCAGTCCGCGCAGCTGAAGGAGATCCGCGCATTCGACCCTGAGCGGCAGGGCCGCTGGTCCTTCTCCTCCCAGCAGGCCACGCTGCGCCGCCTCGACAGGGCGTTCACCGCGTTCTTCCGCCGCGTGAAGAACGGTGCAACGCCCGGATACCCTCGCTTCAAAGGCGTTGGACGCTTTGACACCGTCGTCTTTCCCAGGGACGGCGACGGCTGCCGCTGGAACTCCACCCCGCACGATCCGCAGACCCGCGTGCGGATCCAAGGCATCGGACACATCCGCGTTCATCAGCATCGCCCGGTCAAGGGGCGGGTGAAGACGGTCACGGTCAAACGCGAGGGAAGCCGCTGGTACGTCGTCCTGTCCTGCGACGACGTTCCCGCCGAACCCCTGCCACAGACGGACGCGGTCATCGGCATCGACATGGGCATCACCCACTTCCTGACCACATCGGACGGCAAGCACATCGCCAACCCCCGCTTCCTCCGAGAAGCGGCCCAGGAACTCGCCGAGGCACAACGGCAGCTGGCGACGTTTCCCAGGCGTGCCAAACGGCGCACGAAGAAGCACCGCGCCGCCGCACGGAAGGTGGCCAGGATCCACGCGAAGATCCGGCGCCGACGCCTGGATCACGCGCACAAGACCGCTCTCATGCTTGTCCGCGACCACGAAGTGATCGCCCACGAACGGCTGAACGTCGCGGGCATGACCAAAGCGCCCGTACCCAAGCCCGACCCCGAACAGCCTGGCGCCTTCCTCCCGAACCAACGGGCCGCAAAAGCCGGGCTCAACAGGTCGATTCTCGACACGGGTTGGGGGGTGTTCCTCGCGATCCTCGCCAACAAGGCTGAAAGCGCCGGTCGGACCGTCGTCGCGGTGGACCCCCGCAACACCTCCCTCTCCTGCCCCAGCTGCGGGCATATCGCGAAGGGGAACCGCGTCACCCAGGCGAGGTTCGCATGCATGGCGTGCCGCTTCACAGCAAACGCGGATCGCGTCGGCGCTCTGAACATCCTCAACAGGGGCCGGGCCGGCCCTCTGCGACGCTGCACAGCCAGCGATCCAGGAAGCCCTCGCGTGCACGCGCGGGTGGGGTCACGGGAGGAACCATGACCGAGTCCGAGTCGGCATCGCAGTACAGCCGCTGGCATGTGTCGCCCAAAGACGGCTTCACCGTGGACGACCTGCTCACGATGCCCGGCCTTCCGCCGCACATTCAGCTGATCGACGGCACCCTGGTACTCGCGCAGCCACAGTCCACGTATCACTCCGTCGGGGTCGACCTGCTGGTGAGCGGCCTTCGTGCCGGCCGACCGGCCGAGTACAAGGTCAGTCGGCAAATGACCGTCATCCTCGATGAGCGCAACGGTCCCGAACCAGATGTCATCGTGACCTGGGCCGACGCGCTCAGCGGCCGGGACCAGGTCAGCTTCCTGGCCAAGGATGTCCTCCTGGCCGTGGAGGTCGTCTCACCGGATTCGGCGTCCCGGGACCGTACGACCAAGCCGCAGAAGTACGCCGCCGCCGGGATTCCGAACTTCTGGCGCGTCGAGGCGACGAAGGGCAAGCCCGTCGTCCACGTCTACGAACTCGACCCGCTCACCAGGTCCTACGTGCACATGGGCATGCACCGCGCCCAGCTCAAGGTCGACAAGCCCTACCTCATCGACATCGACCTGACCGCCGTCGACCAGCTCTGACGCCTCAGACCACCAACGCCCCCGGCGCAGGCCCGGACGCCACCCGTACCGTCCGGCACGTGCCGGAGACCCGCAGCGCCTCCGCGACCTTCGCCGCCGACTCCGGGTCCCGGGTCAGGAACGCCGTCGTGGGGCCCGAGCCGGAGACCAGGGTGGCCAGGGCGCCCGCGTCGCGGCCGGCGGCCAGGGTGTCGGAGAGCTCCGGGTAGAGGGACAGCGCCGCCGGCTGGAGGTCGTTCGAGAGGGTGGCCGCCAGGGCGTCCGGGTCGCCCTTGGCGAGGGCGTCCAGGAGGTCCGCCGAAGCCGTCGGCTCGGGGATCTCGCGCCCCTCGGCCAGCCGGTCGAACTCGCGGAAGACCGCCGGCGTGGACAGCCCCCGCTCCGCCATCGCGAAGACCCAGTGGAAGCCGCCGCCGATGTCGAGCGGGGTGAGGCGTTCACC
The DNA here is from genome assembly GCF_040703155.1 of Streptomyces sp. NPDC005435. Lineage (NCBI taxonomy): Bacteria > Bacillati > Actinomycetota > Actinomycetes > Kitasatosporales > Streptomycetaceae > Streptomyces > Streptomyces sp. NPDC005435. The sequence goes on along the minus strand of NZ_JBEXEQ010000029.1, from coordinate 18,745 downwards.
GCGCCCGAGACCGAGGGCGGCGCCGCCGACCAGGCTGAAGGGCACATCGCTGCCCAGCTCCGCGCAGATGTCGAGCAGCTCCGCCAGGGACGCCCCCGTACGCCACAGCGCGTCGCAGGCGACCAGCGCGCCCGCGCCGTCCGCGCTGCCGCCCGCCATGCCCCCGGCTACGGGGATGTCCTTGACGATGTGGAGGTGGACGGCCGGTTCGATGCCCCGGCGCTCGGCGAGGGCGATGGCCGCGCGCGCGGCCAGGTTGGTGCGGTCCAGCGGGACCGACGCGGCGTCCGGGCCCTCGCAGGTGATCCGGAGCTCGTCGGCGGGGGTCACGGTGACCTCGTCGTAGAGGCCGACCGCGAGGAAGACGTTGGCGAGGTCGTGGAAGCCGTCGGGCCGGGCGGCGCCGACCGCGAGCTGGACGTTGACCTTGGCCGGTACCCGTACCGTGACGCTCACGCGCCCGCCCCCTTGTGCTCCGCGATCCGCGCGAACTCCTCGACCGTCAGCGCCTCGCCGCGCGCCTGCGGGGAGATCCCGGCCGCGACGAGGGCCGCCTCGGCGGCGGCGGCCGAACCGGCCCAGCCGGCCAGCGCGGCGCGCAGGGTCTTGCGGCGCTGCGCGAAGGCCGCGTCCACGACCGCGAAGACCTCCTTCTTGGAGGCGGTGGTCTTGATCGGCTCGGTGCGGCGGACCAGGGAGACGAGCCCGCTGTCCACGTTCGGCGCGGGCCAGAAGACGTTGCGCCCGATGGCACCGGCCCGCTTGACCTCGGCGTACCAGTTGGCCTTCACCGAGGGCACGCCGTACACCTTGGAGCCGGGCGCGGCGGCGAGCCGGTCGGCGACCTCGGACTGGACCATCACCAGGGTGCGCTCGATGCTCGGGAAGGTCGCGAGCATGTGCAGCAGCACGGGGACGGCGACGTTGTAGGGCAGGTTCGCGACCAGCGCGGTGGGCGGCGGGCCCGGCAGCTCCTCGACCAGCATCGCGTCGGAGTGGACCAGCGCGAACCGGCCGGCCCGCTCGGGCATCCGGGCGGTGATGGTCGCGGGCAGCGCGGCGGCGAGCACGTCGTCGATCTCGACGGCGGTGACCCGGTCGGCGGCCTCCAGCAGGGCGAGGGTGAGGGAGCCGAGACCCGGCCCCACCTCGACCACCACGTCGTCGGGGCGCACCCCGGCGGTGCGGACGATGCGGCGGACCGTGTTGGCGTCGATCACGAAGTTCTGGCCGCGCTGTTTGGTCGGCCGTACGCCGAGCACAGCCGCCAGCTCGCGGATGTCGGCGGGTCCGAGCAGGGCGTCGGGGGTGGGGCTACTCACGGAACAAGGGTACGGGGCGACAGGGGGCCTCCCGCGCGCCGGACTCCCACGACGGGTCCGTACGGGCGCGTGCGAGCACCTGTTCCCCGCTCCGTTCAGCCCCGCAGCCGGCCGCCGCAGTGCGGCCAGGGACTGGCCCCGCTGCGCTGGTAGAGCTTCTTCGCACGGTAGGTCTGCTCCTCGGCCGGGGCGTCCTGGGGGCGGCCGTGGCCGCCGAGGCTGTGCCAGGTGGGCGCGTCGAACTGGTAGAGGCCGCCGTAGGTGCCCGAGGGGTCCACGGCGTCGGGGCGGCCGCCGGACTCGCAGACGGCGAGGGCGTGCCAGTTGAGGTGGTCGGCGCCGCCCACGGAGGCGGGGCGCGGCCGGGTGCCGTACCGGACCTTCCCCCGGCGCGGCTCGCGCACCACCTCGGAGCCCTCCAGGCGCGGCCGCTGCCGTACGCCGTTGACGGTCCGCACCAGATAGGTGACCCGGCGAAGCCCCGGGCTGCCCTGCCGGTCGACGACCTCGGTGCCCTGGAAGAGCTCCGGGTCCCCGGTGCGCTCCACGGCGTACGGGATCGGTTCCTCGCGGACCTCGCGGGTGCCGGTCACGCGCAGCACGGTGACCGTCTGGCCGTCGCGCGGGAAGCTCGTCGCGGGCACGGAGGTGGTGTCCTGGCCGTGCAGCTCGATCCCGGCGTCGTCCAGCGCCTCCCCGACGGTGGCGGCGTTGGTGCGGACGGTGCGGCTGCGGCCGTCCGCGACGATGGTGAGGGTGCGCTCGGTGCGGACGTCGAAGCGGAGCCCGGCGCGTCCGATGGGCTGGGAGCGGGAGACGGAGAGGTAGGCGCCCTCGGCGCGCACCCCGAACTGCCGGAGCGCCTCTTCCACGGTGCCGGCGGTCGTCCACACCGTGCGCTGCTCGCCGTCGATGGTGAGCCGGAGGGGGCGGCCGTGGCGGACGGTGATCTCGTCGCCGTCGGTCAGCGGGGTGCCGGGGGCGGGGGCGACCACGTCGTGCCGGCCGAGGTGTACGTCCTCCGCCTCCAGCAGCTCGGTCACGTCGTCGGCGAAGGTGTGCAGGGTGCGGTGGCCGCCGTCGACGGTCAGCTCGACGGACTTGTCCTCGGCGACGAACGCGCTGGTGCCGCCCGCGAGGAAGGCGACGACGAGGGCCTGCGGGACGAGCCTGCGCACGGCGGAGTCGGGGCGCTCGCCGGACCGGGAACCGGAGCGGGCGCGGGTGCGGCCCCGGGCCCTGCGGCGCGCGGCGCGGCCCCCCGGCGCCCCCTCCCGTACGTCGTACACGTCCGGCGCCGGTCTCGGCACCGGCAGCGCGGGCTCGGTGGCGAGGTACGCCTCGGCCTCGTAGGCGGGGCGGTAGGTGTCCCGGCCGCCGGGCAGGTCGTACGGCAGGGTGTCCGCCCGGTGCAGGGCGCCGGCGGGGTCGGCCACCGTGGGCGTGAACGGGCCGTGGGTGCCGTGCGGGCCCACGGGGCCGTACGTCTCGTACTGCGACTTGGTCACGCCGACACACGCTCCAGGAGGCCAGGGGTCCGGATCGGGCCCCCAGAACCTAGCGGAGCGGGCGTCACTCTCCAAAGCGGCTCGACTACGGTCCGTCGCGCCTCGAACGGGCGCTCAGTACCCGAAGGCGCGCGCCGTGTTCGCCGCGAGCGCGGTGGCGAGGGTGTTCTCGTCGGTGCCGCGTACGGCGGCCATGGCGCGCACGGTGACCGGGATCAGGTACGGCGCGTTGGGGCGGCCCCGGTACGGCGCCGGGGTCAGGAAGGGCGCGTCGGTCTCGACGAGGACCAGCTCCAGCGGGGCCACGGTCAGGGCGTCGCGCAGATTCTGGGCGTTCTTGAAGGTGACGTTCCCGGCGAAGGACATGTAGTAGCCCTCGCGGGCGCAGATCTCGGCCATGTCGGCGTCGCCGGAGTAGCAGTGGAAGACGGTGCGCTCGGGGGCGCCCTCCTCCTTGAGGACGCGCAGGACGTCGGCGTGGGCGTCGCGGTCGTGGATGACGAGGGCCTTGCCGTGCCGCTTGGCGATCTCGATGTGGGCGCGGAAGGAGCGCTCCTGGGCCTCCTTGCCCTCAGGCCCGGTGCGGAAGTAGTCGAGGCCGGTCTCGCCGACGCCCTTGACCTGCGCAAGCGCGGCGAGGCGGTCGATCTCGGCGAGGGCGTCGTCCAGGGCCGCGTCGCCGCCCGGCGTACGGGCCCCCTGCCTCGACCAGCCGTCGGGGTCTCCGTGCACGATGCGCGGCGCCTCGTTCGGGTGAAGGGCGACGGCCGCGTGGACGTTGTCGTACGCGGCGGCCGTCTCGGCGGCCCAGCGGGAGCCCGCGAGGTCGCAGCCGACCTGGACGACGGTCGTCACCCCCACGGACGCGGCCTTCGCCAGCCCCTCCTCGACGGTGCCGGACTGCATGTCGAGGTGGGTGTGCGAATCGGCCACGGGCACCGCCAGGGGTGCCGGGAGCGGCGGGGCCGCGTGCTTGTCGTCCTGGGCGGGACCGGCGTTCGAAGGCATGTGCCGATCCTACGAAAAGGCCCGCGCTCAGCTCGCCCGGCGCTGGAAGGGGTGCAGCAGGTCGGAGAGGTGCCAGTGGTGCGGCTCGGTCTCCGGGGGCGGCGCGGCGACCGGCCGTACGGCGTACGACCTGGGCTGGGCGCAGGCACGCACCGACGACACCTGCCCGGCGCGCATGATCCGCACCACGTGTCCGTCGCAGTTCTGGCAGGCGGGCCGACTCAGCGGGGACGGCACGACCCGGCCGTCCGCCACGTACCGGACGCACTCGTGGCCCTCGGTGTCGGTGTGGTGGGCTATCTCGTACGACTGCTCCCAGCCGTGCCCGCAGCTCATGCAGGCGAAGGAGTACGACTCGTGAACAACGGCGGTGGTCGTCGCCCGGAGGCCGACCGGTCCTGCGATCTCGCTCATGCCCGCTCCTCTTGTCCGCCGGAGGCGAGGGACAGGTTCGTCCCTTCGACCAGTGGACGCCGGACGGTGAGCGAGCGCATCCGTCCTGTCGAGTATTGGACCCGTTTTGGGCCGCCCTTGCCGAAACGCCCCTGTCGCGGAGGGCAGCCCTTTGCCTGAGCGCCGCCCCTTTTGCCCACGCATGGGGCGCACACCTCCGGCGCGCCGGAGAGGGACGGGTGCGCCTCAGCCCTGCGGTTTCTTCGACGCCACCACCGCGTCGAACACCACCCGCTTCGGCAGCCCCGCCTCGGCGGCCACCGCCGCGATCGCCTCCTTGCGGCGCTCACCGGCCTCCTCGCGGACGCGGACGCGGCGGACCAGCTCGTCGCCGTCCAGCTCCTCGGGGCCGGGCTCGGGGGCGCCCTCGACGACGACGGTGATCTCGCCCCGGACGCCGTCGGCGGCCCAGGCGGCGAGGTCCGCGAGGCCCCCGCGCTTGACCTCCTCGTACGTCTTGGTCAGCTCGCGGCAGACGGCGGCGCGGCGGTCGGGGCCGAAGACCTCGGCCATGGCGGCGAGGGTGTCGTCCAGGCGGTGCGGGGCCTCGAAGTAGACGAGGGTGCGGCGCTCGCCCTCGACCTCGCGGAGCCGGGAGAGCCGTTCGCCCGCCTTGCGGGGCAGGAAGCCCTCGAAGCAGAAGCGGTCGACGGGCAGCCCGGACAGGGCGAGCGCGGTGAGGACGGCGGACGGGCCGGGCACGGCGGTGACCTTGACGTCCTTCTCGACGGCGGCCGCGACCAGCCGGTACCCGGGGTCGGAGACCGAGGGCATGCCCGCGTCCGTGACGAGCAGCACCCGCGCCCCGCCGAGCAGCTCCTCGACCAGTTCGGGGGTGCGCGCGGACTCGTTGCCCTCGAAGTACGACACGACGCGCCCGCGCGGTGTCACCCCGAGGGCCTGGGTCAGCCGGCGCATCCGGCGCGTGTCCTCGGCGGCGATCACGTCGGCGCCCGCCAGCTCCTGGGCCAGCCGGGGCGGGGCGTCCGCGACGTCGCCGATGGGGGTACCTGCGAGGACAAGGGTTCCAGTCACGCCCCCATCCTCCCAGGGCTCCGGGGGAGGGCGGAAAACGATCGCGTCCCAATCGGTACCGCACATGCGCGGGACTCCCACAGCGGCTTTCCCTACCATGGCGCGGTGACCAGTACCGCGTCCTCCACGGACCTCCGGCAGGGCCAGGCGCCGCCCGACGACGAGCGGCCCTCCTGGCAGCGGCGGCTGCGCCGATTCGGCTACGCGCCCGCGGGAGGCGCGCCGGGAGGGGGCGACGTACGGGACCGCCTGGTGCCGCCGTACGCCGAGCCCTCGCCGCGCCTGTGGCAGGTCCTCGGCGCGCCCCCGCTGCTCGCCGACCGGATCACCCGCTGGTCGGCGTGGGGCGGCCCGCTGCTCGTGACGCTCCTCGCGGGCGTGCTGCGGTTCTGGAACCTGGGCAGCCCGCGGGCGGTGATATTCGACGAGACGTACTACGCCAAGGACGCGTGGGCCCTCGTCCACCGCGGTTTCGAGGTCAACTGGGACAAGAACGCCAACGACGCGGTCCTCCAGACGCACGGCCACCTGTCCGTCCCGCTGGACGCGGCGTACGTCGTGCACCCGCCGGTCGGCAAGTACGTGATCGGGCTCGGCGAGCTGCTCTTCGGGTTCGACCCGTTCGGCTGGCGCTTCATGACCGCGCTGCTCGGCACGCTGAGCGTGCTGATGCTGTGCCGGATCGGCCGGCGGATGTTCCGCTCGACGTTCCTCGGCTGCCTGGCGGGCCTGCTGATGGCGCTGGACGGTCTGCACTTCGTGATGAGCCGCACCGCGCTGCTCGACGGGGTGCTGATGTTCTTCGTGCTGGCGGCGTTCGGCTGCCTGATCCTCGACCGCGACCGCTCACGCGCGAAACTCGCGGCCGCGCTCCCGGTCGGCGAGGACGGCCGGGCCCGCCCGGACGCGGAGGTCGCGGACACCTTCCGTCTCGGGTGGCGCCCCTGGCGCTGGGCGGCCGGTCTGATGCTGGGCCTGGCCTTCGGCACCAAGTGGAACGGCCTGTACATCCTGGCCGCGTTCTGTGTGATGGCCGTGCTGTGGGACGTGGGCGCGCGCAAGGTCGCGGGTGCCCGGCACCCGTACGAGGCGGTGCTGAAGTACGACACCGGCATCACGTTCCTCGCGACGGTCCCGGTGACGATCGCCGTCTACCTGGCCTCCTGGACGGGCTGGATCCTCTCCCCCACCGACGGCACCGGCGGCTACTTCCGCGACTGGGCCGCGACGGCGGGCAAGGGCGGCTCCTGGACCTTCCTGCCGGACTGGCTGCGCAGCCTGTGGCACTACGAGCACGAGGTCTACGAGTTCCACGTCCACCTGTCGTCCCCGCACACCTACCAGTCCAACCCGTGGAGCTGGATCGTGCTGGGCCGCCCGGTGTCGTACTTCTACGAGTCGCCCTCCGCCGGCGCCGACGGCTGCCCGATCGACACGGCGGGCAAGTGCGCCCGCGAGGTGCTGGCCATCGGCACCCCGGCCCTGTGGTGGGCGGGCTGCGCGGCGCTGCTGTACGTCCTGTGGCGCTGGGTCTTCCGCCGCGACTGGCGCGCCGGTGCCATCGCCTGCGGTGTCGCGGCCGGGTACCTCCCCTGGTTCCTGTACCAGGAGCGCACGATCTTCCTCTTCTACGCGGTCGTCTTCGTGCCGTTCCTCTGCCTCGCGGTCGCCATGATGATCGGCGCCGTCATCGGCCCGGCCCACTCCACCGACACCCGCCGCGTGGTCGGCGCGACGGGCGCGGGCGTCCTGGTCCTGCTGATCGCCTGGAACTTCATCTACTTCTGGCCCCTGTTCACGGGCCAGGCCATCCCGATCGACCAGTGGCGGTCGCGGATGTGGCTGGACACCTGGGTGTAGCCCGTTTTCTGTCGACGGCCCGGCGGTCTCACCGCCGGGCCGTCGCCGTTTCCGTTTCCTGGGCCGGGTACCGCGCGAGCAGTGTCTCGGCGGCCTTCTCGCTGATCAGGTAGACGGCGGAGGCGATGAACAGGCCCGGGATGTCGGGGAAGACGGAGGCGTCGACCACGCGCAGCCCCTGGACTCCCCGCACGCGGAAGTCGCCGTCGAGCACGGCGGCCGGGTCGTCGTCGGCGCCGATCTTCGCGGTGCCGCAGGCGTGGTGGCCCCAGGACTGGGTGCGGATCCACTCCTCCAGCCGGCCGGTGGTGCGGACCTCGGGCCCGGGGACCAGTTCGCGGGTGACACCGGCGCCGGCCGCGTGGGCGATGACGTCGCGGGCGATCTCGATCCCGTCGACCATGCCGCGCAGGTCCTCCTGCCAGCCGGGGCTGCCCTCGGAGAAGTAGTGGAAGCTGATGTCCGGCGGCTCGGCGGGGTCGGCGGAGCGCAGGCTCACCACGCCGCCGCGGTTCTTGGTGTGGCCCTTGAGGACGACGACGGCCAGCCGGTCGCGCGCGTGCGAACCGTCCTCCGCGTAGCCGGGGTAGTAGCCGTGGAAGTCGACGGGGAGCACCAGCAGCATGAGGTCGGAGTCGCCGTCGGCGACGCTCGACTCGGCGATGAGCGTCGCGAGCAGCCCGTTGGTCGAGTAGGGGCCGCCGTGGTCGTCGTCCCACTCGCCGATCAGCGCGTCGCGGGGCTCGCCGGCGGTGGGCACGTTCAGCGAGGAGCCCTCGAACAGGGCGTAGTCGTGATCGAGTTCGGCGACCACGGACGCCTCGTAGCGGTCGTGGAGGTTGCGTCCCACGCCGGGGGCGTCGACGCGCACGGGGATGCCGAGCCGCTCCAGTTCCTCGCGGGGTCCGATGCCGGACAGCATGAGCAGCTGGGGGGTGTTGTAGGTGCCGCCCGCGAGGACGACCTCCTTGGTGGCGTACGCGACCGCCTCGGCGCTCTCGTCCTCGGTCCCGTCGGCCGGGTCGGGGTCGAGCCGGCAGGTCTCGTGCGACGAGGCGCCGTACGCCCGGTGCTGCGCGCGGTAGGCGACGCCCACGGCCCGGTCGCCGTCGAAGAACACCCGGGTCACCAGCGCGTCCGTCCTGATCGTCAGCCGGTCCCCGACCTGCCGTCGTACGTCGAGCAGCCGCTCGCGGGAGCCGTTGCGCACCCCGTCGTGCACGGCGGTCGGGACGAACCCCATGCCCTGGAAGTCGGGCGGGGTGTCGGCGGCGTTCGGGTCGCGGGGCAGCGGGACGTCGTCGGGGATGTTGAAGCGGTCGCGGGCGGTCCGCTCCACCGCGCCGATGATGTCGAGGAACCTCGGCTCCCGGCCGGCCAGACTCGGTGCGGCGCGGGTCGTGCCGAGCCAACCGTCCCTGCCGTGCCGGGCCTTGGCGTCCCGCTCGGCGGGTGTCTCGCCGGGAAGGGGCTCGGCGTCCTGGCCCTGCCAGTTCTCCAGGCGCCGGAACCGCTCGCGCATGGCCTCGGTGGACCAGCCGGTGTCGCCGGTCAGTTCCACCAGCCGCTCCCACTCCTTGCCCTGCGGGAAGAGGGTGATGAGCGCGTTCACCGTCGTACTGCCGCCGAGGGAACTGCCCCTCGGATACAGAACGCCGTTCTCCGCGTCGACGAATTTCCGGTCCTCGCGCTGGTTCTCCGTATCGTCCCAGTGCCGTACGTAAAAGCTCCACGCCATGTCCGGATCTTCACTGGCGAAAGCCTGCATGATCGGAATGGAATAGTACGGGCACGCGTGGTCGTCACCGGCTTCGAGCACCAGGACGCGATGTCCGGCGAGAGCGAGACCGGCGGCCAGGGGACCTCCCCCGGCGCCGGAGCCGACCACGACGAAGTCGAATTCCTGGGACGTTTCAAGCGGTTGCCGAGACATGCGACTCCTCCTCCCGACCACTGTGCACCTGCGGAAAGAGGCGCGCCACCCACCGCCGCGCGGCCCCTCTGACAGGCCCGTTCACGGGGGTTAGCCTGGGCGGGGGGTGTCCCTGACCATCACCGACACCGAGGCGGTGAGCAACGATGGCAACGGCTTCCGACGGGCTGAGCAAGGAGCCGGCTCCGGACCGGGCCGAGGACGACGCCTATTTCCCGTCCCCGTATTCACTGAGTCAATACACCTCGCCCAGAACCGACTTCGACGGCGTGAAGCACAAGGACGCCTATTCCGGCGACAAAAAGGTGCTGATGATCGCCTCGGCGGAACGCTATGTCCTGCTGGAGAACGGCAAGATGTTCTCCACGGGAAATCATCCGGTGGAGATGCTGCTGCCCGCGCACCATCTGCTGGAGGCCGGTTTCGACATCGACGTAGCCACCGTGGGCGGTTACCCGGCGAAGCTGGAGCTGTGGGCGATGCCGGGCGAGGACGAGGCCGTCCTGTCCGCCTACGAGACGCTCAAGCCGAAGCTGAAGAACCCCTGGACCTCGCGGACGTCGTCGCGAACGGCCTCGGCGAGGACTCGGAGTACCTCGCCGTGTTCATCCCGGGCGGCCACGGAGCCGTGGTGGGGCTGCCCAGGAGCGAGGACGTGGCGCGGACGCTGGACTGGGCCCTGGAGAACGACAAGTACGTCATCACCCTGTGCCACGGCCCCGCGGCGCTGCTGGCGGCCTCCCTGGGCAAGAGCGAGTCGCCGTTCAAGGGCTACTCGGTCTGCGTCTTCCCGGACGCGCTCGACGAGGGACCCAACCTGGAGATCGGCTATCTGCCCGGACGGCTCCAGTGGCTGGTCGCCGGACTGCTGCGCGAGCAGGGCCTGAACGTCCTCAACGACGACATGACCGGCCGCGTCCACCAGGACCGCAAGCTCCTCACCGGCGACAGCCCGCTCGCCTCCAACGCCCTCGGCCTGCTCGCGGCGGACGCGCTGGTGGAGGCGGTGCGGGACGAGGGCTGAGCCGCGGGCCGGGAGGCGATGCGGGCGAGGCGCGCGCGAGGGGGGCCGGGAAGGCAGGCGGTACCCGCCCATACGCCAGGTTTCGCCACCCCCGCACGCCCCCCGCCTGCGGTTTCGCCATTCGCCATCCGAACGCGCCAGTCGAACACCCCGGCGCCCGCCACCGGCAAACCGGGACGAACCCCTCCCCGGGTCGGGCGCCGGACGCTTGAGCGAGGGGGGTCGGTTGGGGTTGTCTCTCTCCTCGGAGGCCCCAGGGGGAGAGCCTCCCGCACGGCCCCCGTGCCTTGAGGCCCGGCTCCGGAACGCACCCCGGAGCCGGGCCGGCGGCCGGGGGCCCCGGTGGGTCCGGCCGGTCCGACGTCGGCCGGACTCACCCCCCGCGCACCTCGCGGGAACGCTCACGCGCCACGGCGGACGCCCACACCACGTACCAGGGGCGGGCAGCCGCGCAACATCTCCGTTCGGTCAACAATCGACAACTCTCGACACGAAGACCACACGAGTGGTCCACGAGCGCATACAGTTCCCCCGCACCGATTTTTGAACGCGTTCAGGGCGCCGGGACGCGAGCGAACGGTCGCACCACGGGGACACGGGGCTGGGGAGGGACGCGTTCATGGGCGGGAAAGTCAAGGTCGTCGTCATCAGCGGGGTCTGCGCGGCGATGCTGGGCGGCGCGGGCTACGGGATGTACAACGTCGCCTCCGCGCTGGGCGGCACCGGAGTCGGCAGCAGCGCGCCCAAGGTGCGGACGGGGCCGCCCGACAAGGACGAAGTGGCCGAGACCAGCAAGGCGTTCTTCGCCGCCTGGACGGGGAACGAGCCCGCGCAGGCGGCCACGTACACCAACTTCCCCGAGGACGCCGAGCAGTTGCTCACGGCGTACGGCGACGACGCGCACATCACCGGCGTCCGCATCCGGCCCGGCAAGGCCGACGGCGCCACCGTGCCGTTCAAGGTGACGGCGCAGGTGAAGTACGGCGAGAAGTCCGAACCCATCGAGTACAGCAGCGAGTTGACCGTGGTGCGCGGGGTGACCTCGCACCGGCCGCTGGTCGACTGGGAGCCCTCGGTGGTCTACCCCCGGCTGGAGAAGGGGGACACGCTGACGATCGAGGAGGCCGCCTCCCCGCAGATCGAGGCCGTGGACCGGGACGGCAGGGTGCTGACCCGGGAGAAGTACCCCTCGCTCGGGCCGATCCTCGACGAACTGCGGCAGCGCTACGGCGACAAGGCCGGCGGCCGGGGCGGGGTGGAGCTGGTGATCCGCCATCAGGACGCGGCGGAGGGGGACACGGCCGCCGACACCACCCTGATGACGCTGGTGAAGGGCCGGACCGGCAAGCTCAGGACCACGCTCAGCGCCGGTGCGCAGGCGGCGGCCGAGTCGGCGGTCGCCCACTACACCAACTCCTCGGTGGTCGCGGTCAAGCCGAGCACCGGCGAGATACTGGCGGTCGCCAACCACCGCGACGACGGCTTCAACGCGGCCTTCCTCGGCGAGCTGGCCCCCGGCTCGACCATGAAGATAGTCAGCGCCGCGACCCTCATCGACCACGGCCTGACCTCGGCCGACGGCCCGGCGCCCTGCCCGCCCAGCGCCGTCTGGCAGAGCCAGACCTTCAACAACCTCGCCGGCATGACGCCGAACGAGAACGCCACCCTCGCCGACAGCTTCGCCCGCTCCTGCAACACGGCCTTCGTGAAGTTCGCGGACGACGTGCGGCCGGACTGGCTGACCAACGAGGCCGCGCAGCACTTCGGGATCGGCCGTGACGACTGGAAGATCGGCGTGCCGTCCTTCGACGGCCGGGTACCCGCGCCGGGCGGCCCCGACACGGCGGCCGGGCTGATCGGCCAGGGCCAGGTGCAGATGAGCCCGCTGAACATGGCCTCGGTGACCGCGACCGCGATGACCGGGGTCTTCCGCCAGCCGGTGATCGTGCCGCTGAGCCTGGACGGCCGTGAGGCGGCCACCGCCCAGGGTCTCGCGCCGGGCACGTCCCGGCAGTTGCGCGAGATGATGAACCGCACCGCCCGCTCCGGCACCGCCTCGGGCGTGATGGCCGGGATGACCGGCGTCATCGGCGCCAAGACCGGCTCCGCCGAGGTGGACAGCCAGACGAAGTCCAACAGCTGGTTCACCGGCTACCGCAACGACGTGGCCGCCGCGGCGGTCACCGAGGACGGCGGCCATGGCATCGACGCCTCCGGTCCGATTGTCGCAAGAGTGCTACGGAGCATGGGCTGAGCGCGGGCACACGCGCGGGGACTCTAGTGTGGTGGCCGACGTTGGGGATGTGTGAGGGCTGCGGGGACCCTGGGGAGAGCGCGGAGGACTTGGGACTGTGGGCAAGAGAAGGCGTGCCGCCGAGCGGCCGAAGACCAGACCCGCCGTACTCGGCGGGATGATCGCCGTCGTCGTCGGCGGCGCGGGCTTCGGCCTCTACGCGCTGTACGAGGGCGGCGCGTCGGCCGACGACCGGACCCTGTCGGACCACAAGGAGGTCAAGACGGGTCCGCCGAGCGCCATCGAGGTGCAGACGGCCGCCACCCGCTTCCTGACGGCCTGGCAGAAGAACGACCCGGCCAAGGCGGCCGCCGTCACCGACGACGCCCCCGCCGCCACCGCCCTGCTCACCGGCTACGCCAAGGACGCCCGTCTGAAGGACGTCACGCTGACGGCGGGAAAGCGCGCGGGCGCGAAGGTGCCGTTCTCGGTGAAGGCGACCGTCTCCTTCGAGGGCACCGACAAGCCGCTGGCGTACGACAGTTCGCTGACCGTGGTGCGCCGTAAGTCCGACGGCGCGGCGGTGGTGGACTGGCAGCCCTCCGTCGTCCACCCGGACCTGAAGGACGGCGACAAGCTGGTCACCGGCGAGTCCGGCACCCCGCCGGTCAAGGCCCTGGACCGCGACGGCGGCGAGCTGACGACGGCCAGGTTCCCCTCGCTGGGCCCGGTGCTGGACGGCCTGCGCGAGAAGTACGGCAAGCAGGCGGGCGGCAAGGCCGGCGTGGAGCTGCGCGTGGTGCGCGGCAAGGCGTCCGGGAAGGCCGGGCTGTCCGACAAGACCCTGGTGACGCTCAGCGAGGGCACCCCGGGCACGGTGAAGACCACGCTGAGCCCGGCGCTCCAGGAGGCGGCCGAGAAGCAGGTGGACAAGCAGGACAAGGCGTCGGTGGTCGCCCTGCGCGCCTCGACGGGTGAGATTCTCGCGGTCGCGAACAGCGGGCACGGCTTCAACACCGCGTTCCAGGGCTCGCTGGCCCCCGGCTCCACCATGAAGGTCATCACCTCCTCGCTGCTGATCGAGAAGGGTCTGGCGTCGCCGGACAAGAAGCACCCGTGCCCGAAGACGTACACGTACGGCGGCTGGAAGTTCCACAACGACGACGACTTCGAGATCAAGGGCGGCACCTTCAAGGCGAGCTTCGGCCGCTCCTGCAACACCGCCTTCATCAGCCAGGCGAAGAAGCTGAAGAGCGACGACCTGCCCAAGCAGGCGCGGGAGGTCTTCGGCCTCTCCATGGACAACTGGCAGATCGGCGTGCCCACCCTGGACGGCTCGGTGCCGGTGCAGTCGGGGGCGCCGATGGCGGCCGACCTGATCGGGCAGGGCGGGGTGCGGATGAACCCGCTGAACATGGCGTCGGTCGCGGCGACCGTGAAGACGGGCACCTTCCACCAGCCGTACCTGGTCGCGCCGTCGGTGGACCACCGCACGCTGGCAACCGCCTCGCGCACCATGTCCGCGAAGACGCTGGCCGATCTGCGCGAGCTGATGCAGTTCACCGCGGCCTACGGCACCGCCGCCGAGGCGATGTCCGGGCTCGGCCCGGACTACGGCGCGAAGACCGGCTCGGCCGAGGTGGACAACCAGAAGAAGCCCAACGGCTGGTTCACCGCCTACAAGGGCGACATGGCCTCGGCGGGCGTCGTCCAGGCGGGCGGCCACGGCGGCGACACGGCGGGCCCGATCGTGGCGGCCCTGCTGAAGCTCGGGAGCTGACCCGCACAACCCGACCGCACAGCCCGACCGCACCACTCCACCGCACAACTCACGTGTGGAACGAGCCCGTTCGCAGATCAGCTGCGGACGGGCTCGGCCGTGTAGGTGCGGCGCAGGAAGCGCATGAGCGCTTTGACGTCGAACTGCACGACCTCCACGCCCTGCGGCGAGTGGAACTCGACGACCGCCTGGACCCGGCCGCACGGCCAGACCCGTACGTCCCCGTCACCGCTCTCGGCGGGGGCGCGGAGCCCTTCCTCCAGGAGCGCGCGGGAGAAGGTCCACTCCTGCGGTCCGGGCAGCCCCACACGGATCGACCAGGGGTCGGTGTCGGGGTCGTAGGTCAGCATGACGGGTACGGCTCCCGGGTCGTCCTCGTCCTCGTCCGTGACGATGTGGGCGCGCGCGTACTGCTCGACTACAGACATCGGATCGCCCTCTCACATGGGGTGACATCGCCGGTGCCGTCCATCCACCTCGTCTCTAATGTCCCATATTTTCCGATTTACGCCCCCGGACGGCCGGGAACGATGAAACCGAGACTTCCTCTCTCTTGCAAAGGGTTCGCAACAAGCCCCTAAAATCGTGCTGTGCATGTACCTGACGGATTCATCAACGCCCCGACCTCCGCCGTCACCGGAGTGGTCGCCGCCGGCGCCCTCGCGGTGAGCCTGCGCGGTGCCCGCCGCGAACTGGGCGAGGAGCGCGCCGCACCGCTGGCCGGACTCGTCGCGGCGTTCATCTTCGCCGTACAGATGCTCAACTTCCCCGTCGCGGCCGGAACAAGCGGCCACCTGCTCGGCGGTGCGCTCGCCGCGATACTCGTCGGCCCCTACACGGCCGTGCTCTGCGTGTCCGTCGTCCTGCTCATGCAGGGCGTGCTGTTCGCGGACGGCGGGCTGACCGCGCTCGGCGTGAACATCACCGACATGGCGCTCACGACCACCGTCGTCTCGTACGCCGTCTTCCGGGGGCTGCTCGCGGTGCTGCCGCGCACCCGGCGCTCGGTCACCGCCGCGTCCTTCGTCGCCGCGCTGGTCTCCGTACCGGCCGCCGCCGTGGTCTTCACGCTGATCTACGCCGTCGGCGGCACCACGAACGTGTCCCTCGGCAAGGTCGCCACCGCGATGATCGGCGTCCACGTCCTGATCGGCATCGGCGAGGCCGTGATCACCGCGCTCACGGTGGGCGCCGTCGTCGCCGTACGCCCCGACCTGGTCTACGGCGCGCGCGGACTGCGGCAGCGGCTCCGGCTGCGGGTGAACGGCGAGCTGGTGGACGCGCCCACCGACGCCCCGGCCCCGGTGGCCGCGCGCACCTCCCGGCGCACCCTGTGGATCACCGGCCTGGTCACCTCGCTGGTCCTCGCCGGATTCGTCAGCTTCTACGCCTCCGCCCACCCCGACGGCCTGGAGAAGGTCGCCCACGACCAGGGCATCGACAAGAAGGCCGAGCGGCACGCCTCCGCCGACTCCCCGCTCGCGGACTACGGCGTCAGGGACGTCTCCGACGCGCGCCTGTCCGGCGGACTCGCGGGCGTGATCGGCGTCGGCGTCACGGTCGTGGCGGGCAGCGCGGTGTTCTGGGCGGTGCGCAGGCGCCGTTCCGTGCCGGCGGAGGCCTGACATGGGCGCGGGACACGCCCACCGCCTCTACCGGCACGGGCACTCCCCCGTCCACACCCTCCCCCCGCACACCAAGCTCGCCGCCACCCTCGCCTTCGTCGTCGTGGTGGTGGCCACCCCGCGCGAGGCGATGTGGGCGTTCGGGGTGTACGCCGTGCTGCTGGCCTGCGTCGCGTACCGGGCCCGGGTGCCCGCCGGGTTCCTGCTGCGGCGGCTGGTCATCGAGGTGCCGTTCGTGGCGTTCGCGGCACTCATGCCGTTCGTCGCCGAGGGCCCGCGGACGCACTGGCTCGGCCTGTCGCTGAGCGTGGACGGGCTGTGGGGCGCCTGGAACGTGCTCGCCAAGGGCACCCTGGGCGTCGCCGCCTCCGTCCTGCTCGCGGCCACCACCGACCTGCGCGAACTGCTGCTCGGCCTCCAGCGGCTCAAGCTGCCGCCGCTGCTCGTCCAGATCGCGTCCTTCATGATCCGCTACGGCGACGTCGTCACCGACGAGATGCGCCGGATGCGGATCGCCCGCGAGTCCCGCGGCTTCGAGGCGCGGGGCGTACGGCACTGGGGCGTCCTCGCCAAGTCGGCGGCCGCCCTGTTCATCCGCTCCTACGAACGCGGCGAGCGCGTCCACCTCGCCATGATGAGCCGGGGCTACTCCGGCACCATGCCGGTCATCGACGACATCGCCGCGTCCCGCACCCAGTGGTCGTACGCCCTGACCCTCCCGGCGACCGCGCTCGTGGTCTGCCTGCTGGGCTGGGCCCTGTGAGAGGTGTGCTGGGATGGTCGGCGTGAGTACTGCTTCTGCTTCGCTGGAGGTCTCCGGCCTCGCCTTCGCCTACCCCGACGGCCACCAGGCGCTGTTCGGCGTGGACTTCTCGATCACCCGCGGTGAGCGGGTCGCGCTGCTCGGCCCGAACGGCGCGGGCAAGACGACGCTCGTGCTGCATCTGAACGGTATCCTGGGCGGCGGCACCGGCACGGTGACCGTGGCCGGACTGCCGGTCGGCAAGCGGCACATGGCGGAGATCCGGCAGCGGGTCGGCATCGTCTTCCAGGACCCCGACGACCAGCTCTTCATGCCGACCGTACGGGAGGACGTGGCCTTCGGCCCGGCGGCGGCCGGCCTCAAGGGCGCGGCGCTGGAGGAGCGGGTACGGAGCGCGCTGGACCAGGTCGGCATGGCGGACTTCGCGGACCGCCCCCCGCACCACCTGTCCTTCGGCCAGCGCCGCCGGGTGGCGGTCGCGACGGTACTGGCGATGGAGCCGGAGATCCTGGTCCTGGACGAACCGTCCTCCAACCTGGACCCGGCCTCCCGCCGCGAACTGGCCGACATCCTGCGCTCGTTGGACGTGACCGTCCTCATGGTCACCCACGACCTGCCCTACGCCCTGGAGCTGTGCCCCCGCTCCCTGATCCTCAGCGACGGCGTGATCGCGGCGGACGGCCCGACCGGCGACCTGCTCGGCGACGACACGCTGATGCGGGCCCACCGGCTGGAGCTGCCCTTCGGCTTCGACCCGAGGGCCGTGACGCGGGGCGTGTGACATGTGAACCCCATCCCACCGAGGAATCGAAGGCCACGCCCCCGTGTTTCACTCGTGAGCGCAAGCCAGTGAAGGGGCTCGGTGTGGAAGCGAACGTGAACGGCACGGTGGCCGAAGGTTTCGAAGCGGTCGGGGAGGCGTTCGCGGCGAACTTCACCCGGCTCGGGGAACGGGGCGCGGCCGTCACCGTCTACCGCGACGGCCACCGGGTCGTCCATCTGTGGGCCGGCACCCGGGACGTGGACGGCACCGAGCCCTGGCAGGAGGGCACCGCGCAGATCATCCGCTCCGCGACCAAGGGCGTCGCAGCCGCCGCGCTCCTGCTCCTGCACCAGCGCGGCGAACTGGACCTGGACGCCCCGGTGGGCGAGTACTGGCCGGAGTACAAGGCGCACGGCAAGGAACACACCCTCGTACGCCACCTGCTCGCCCACCGAGCGGGCGTACCCGTACTCGACCACCCCCTCACCCCCGAACAGGCCGCCGACCCGGACCTCGGCGCGGCCGCCGTGGCCGCACAGGCCCCGGCCTGGGAACCGGGCACCGCCCACGGCTACCACGCCCAGACCTACAGCTGGCTCACCGGCGAACTGATCCGGCGCATCACCGGCCGCCCGGCGGGCGAGTGGATCGCGCACGAGATCACAGGGCCGGTCGACGCGCCCCTGTGGCTGGGCCTGCCCGCCCAGGAACACGACCGAGTGGGCCGGGTAGGCCCGGTGGAACCACCCCGCGTAGAGGGCACCCTGCGCACCCGACCCAAGCAGTCCGTGGCCGACGCCTACGCCGACCCGACATCGCTGACCCGCCGAGCCTTCGCCGCGATCACCCCCCTCCCCGACGAAAACGCCCCCGCCTACCGAGCCGCCACCCTCCCCGCCTCCAACGGCATAGCGACCGCCGACGGCCTGGCCCGCGTATACGCCTCCCTGACAGGCGAAGTGGACGGCGGCGTACGCCTGTTCACCCCCTCCACCATGGAACTGGCCCGCAAGGAACAGTCATCGGGCCCCGACCGAGTCCTCATGGTGAACACCCGCTTCGGCCTGGGCCCCATGCTCCACGGCCCGGCCTCCCCCCTCCTGACCCCCCACTCCTTCGGCCACCCCGGCCGAGGCGGCGCCCTGGGCTTCGCCGACCCGGAGTCGGGAATCGCCTTCGGCTACGTAACCAACGGCTTCCAGCCAGGCGTAACAGCAGACCCAAGGGCACAGTCCCTGGTACGAGCAGTACGAAACGCGCTAAGCGCCTAGCAGCCCGTACGACATGCACACGGCCGACGGCGGAAGCCGCAGACGTCGGCCCCGACGCACCGGCCGGCCGCCGACGGCGAGGAGGGGACGCGGCGGGGGGTGTCCGCCCGCAGCGGCCGGCGAAAACACGTTGTGCTCCTCGGTACGCAGCCCGCCGGACCGAGGAC